>NZ_JACJQD010000010.1:0-219124 GCF_014696485.1 Limnothrix sp. FACHB-1083
TGAGAATAGGTTTGACGATTTGAGAGAATGAGCGTAACATTGGTGTATTACTTTTTGATTGTTTGGGGTAAGAATTACATCTTCTTACCCCTTTTTTATAACCTGAATCTGTCATTCAACACTTCTGTTTAGGAAGGAAAAGCTTCTTTCTGAAATAAAAAGAGGGGAGCTAATCGAGATTAGCTTCCCCAAACTACAGGTTCTTGATACCTGCTATACCATTTCAATTATTGACATAATGATGGCCACTTTGCCGAATCACCCCGCAGTTAGTAACATTTTGAAGCCAAGCAAAATCAGAATCACACCGCCCACAATCTCCACCTTGCCCACGTGGGAGTAGAGTCGGCAGCCAAAGGACTTCCCTAAAAAGACCCCCGCCAAGCAGACTGCAAAGGTGATGAGGCCAATCACGCCGGCCACTTGCAAGATGGGCGTGTTTACCACCGTCAGCCCCACACCCGCCGCCAGAGCATCAATGCTCGTGGCGATCGCGAGGCCCGTGAGCATTCTGGTGTCAGCGGGGTTGCAGGCTTGTTCGCTGGGGTTGTCATCGTCATCCCCCAGGGCTTCGCGAATTGTCTTGGCCCCGATCGCCACCAACAACAAGAAGGCAATCCACTGATCGTAGGCTTCAATGGTCGATCGCCAGGTCAGGCTCAGACCCCAACCCAAGATCGGCATCAACATTTGAAACCCACCAAAAAACAGAGCAATTTTGATGGCTTTGTGCCAGCGAGCATACTTCATGGATAAGCCGCTGGAAACAGAGACCGCAAAGGCATCTGCTGATAGTCCTAGCCCTAAAGAAGCTGCCGTTAAAATGTCCATGGCGGTTGTTGGGGAATTGAGTTGAGTTGGAAATCAGGGATGTTTATAAAAACGCTTGATTTTCTATCGGGAACAATCTATCAAGCATAAAACTAGAAGTTTTTATCTCATTTCTAAAACAGTGTCATTATAGATAATTTTTTGATTTCTTTGTTTCATATTCAATTCATCTTTGTTGTTTTATTTTCGATTCATTTTTGATTCATTTTTCTAATTCGAATTAGGTTTCGTGGATTAATCGAAGTTGGATTAATCAGAAGAAGATTTTGAGCAAGATAATCACGCCTTAGGGCTTTCTTTGGACTAATGATATCCCTGTATTCTAATCCGAGAATTGGCTTGGGATATTTGCTGGCAGGGCATTTCAAGTGATTGTGATGCGGTTTGATCTGTATTTGATCTATGACGGTAGTAATGTGGTAACCCTCAAGATCAGTAATAATAAATTTATTTTGAAAAATGAAATAATAATGAATGGAAAATGAATTGAATTTGAATCTCAACGCAAAATCTTGAACCCAGTCTCCTGTAATCCCTTGGAGGGTTGCGAGCACCCCAAAATACTCGCCAGGTTTTCTTTTGACCCTTGATCTTGATTTTCAGTGGATGATAATTTTTTAGTATTAGGCAGCCCATGCCGCAACTTATTTTTTCTGGAATTCCTTAAACTCTTTAAACTATATTCAACCGATGAGATGGTCTTTTACGACGATCTTTTTTAGTCAGTCAGGATGACTTGAGAGGAAAATTCATGGCCAAGGCTCAGCCCTATCAACCTTCGTTATTGCGGTTTTTGCATGGCATCAGTGCCATCTTGGGGATTGGGGCGATCGTGACGGCGGCCCTGACCTACAACACTTACGATGGCCGGTGGGGACGGTTGCCGTTGCCCCCGATCGCGGACATTGAAGGCTTGCACGGCACATTCGGTCTGTTTTTCCTGGTGATGTTGTTGCCGCTGGCGCTATACAGTTTTTATTTGGGTGCTCATCGGTTGCTTTCGATCGCGGCGCTGCGGCAACTGGGCAATCAACAGACGGATCAAGCCAAGCGATCGCTCCATCGCCTGGCGAATACGTTGATGTTGTTGGCGGCGGGGCTGGCGGTAGTTTCCGGTCGGCAAATTAAGGAGGAATGGCTGCCGGCCGGGGAATTTCACCATGTTTGGTATTCCGTACATTTGGCGGCTTGGGTGGTGATGGTGTTGTGTTTGGGGCTGCATGTGGCAGCGGCGTTGCGATCGGGTGGTTGGCCCCTGATTCTATCGATGTTGAGCTGGCAGGTGCGATCGAGCGATCGGCCCCAAGCTTGGTGGTCACAGGTTCAAGGTATTTGGCGACGTTAAGCCGCTTCTTTTGAGGAAAGGAAGCACTGAGAAATTCGGTGTTCTTCAAAAAACCAATCAGTCGTAGGGACAGGGTTTCCCTGCCCAGTTCCCGTAATCCTTGGGTGTTCCCAGGGGTGGACAGGGTTAGGGCGATCGCCCGGGTTAGGGTTGGGAGACCCAACCCCTACGGCGATGGGAATGGCGACAGGCCCTAAACCCCTTGTCTGTTCGTTTGTATTTGGGGCATTGGCGATTCAAGGGTCGGGTTTGGGATGGCATAGACCGCAATTTTGTATCGCAACTTCTAGTTTCTGGAGTGCCTTGGGGCTAACTGGCGGCGAGGTCAGGCTCCGTTGGGGGGTATGGGACTGCTTGGGGACTGGTTCTGACGGGTCTGTTTTGATGGATTTACCAAAAATCATTTTAGATTTTTAACAAGTTGACAATTTGAATGTTTATGTTCTTATGAATTTATATTTTGAAATTCTTGAGACGTTGTAAATTTATTAATTTAAATTCTTTTATTTCTGAGTGGCTGGATGGTTGACCAGCGAGCAAGATGGCGAGTGAAGCGGTAGAATTCGCCTGTGGTCTGGGATGTGGGCAAAACCGGTGGCAAGCACAACGATCGCGATCGTGAATCCCAAAGGAGGCGTGGGCAAAACCACAACGGTGCTTTGTTTGGCGGAACTGTTGGCGGATCGATCGCCTGTGGAATCACCCGTGGTGATGGTGGACTTGGATCCCCAATCGCACCTAACGGCCCTGTTGGGGGCGACGGATTCACCCTCGATCGCGACAACGTTGCAAGGACAGGGGGCGATCGGCGATCGACTGGTGGCGGCGGGCGATCGGGGATGGCTGTTGCCGGGTGGTTTGGATTTGGAGTCGGCGGCGGTGGCCTTGGCTCGATCGCCCGAAGGGTTGTTGCGGCTGCGTCAGGCCTTGGCGCAATCTTGGCCACTGCTGGGCAAGCTTGATGCGCAACAACCCAAACCATTTTTGGCAACCTCTGCCGCCCAAACCCAAAGCCCTCTGGTGTTGCTGGACTGTCCGCCGGGATTGGGGTTTTGGACGCTGAGTGCGTTAGCGGCGGCGGATGGGTTGTTGATTCCGGTACAATGCCAACCCTTGGCCTTGCGCAGTTTGTTGGCTCTGATGGAAACGGTGGCCAGTGTGCGATCGCAGCTCAATCCCAATTTGCGGGTTGTGGGGGTGTTGCCCACCATGAGCGAACGACGGGCCCCTTGGTGTGATCAGGTGTTGGCGGGATTGCAAGATTGGGCCCTGGCCAGCCGAGGCGCGATCGCCCTGTTTCCGCCCATTCCTCGATCGGCTTGTTTCCCCAAGCTCACGGTCGATGGAAAATTGTTGCGATCGGGACTTGCTCGCCAACGCCGATCGGTTGTGTTGCAGGGTTATGAAGCGATCGCGGCGGTTTTGGTCGATCGTCCCTCACCCACCAATCCAACCTGATCGATTGCTGCTACTCATCTCCTCGATGGATGCTGCAACCGATCGACTGATTAACGAATAGACCAATCAACCGATCGACTGATTAATCTGATCAATTCCCCTGATTTTCCCCATCCACTTCTCGGTTCAAATCCCCAATTCTGCAATCCACCATGTCTCCAGAACCCACGGCCGGCGATCAGTTGTTAGCACAATATCTGCAACCCACGGAATCCGAGACGGATTCGCTGCCGCCCGCACCCAAGGGCCAAGCGGCCAGTTTGCGCCGGGCTACTTTTCAAGTACGGGAGTCGGTACTGGACGAACTCGATCGCTTCCATTTGGAACTGCAATTGGCCCTGGGCAAAAGCAACGCCCCCTATAAGGAAACGATCGTGGAAGCGGCGATCGTTCATCTCCTGAACCAAGCCAAGGAAGATGGGGGGCAATGGATTGAACGATTGCAACAATGGCAGCAAAGCCGGCTGCGATCGCGCCGCTAGCGCCGTTACTTGTCACTGATCGATCGAGGGGCGATCGGGCGGGGCCACTTGGGGTTGTTCCTGGCCCCAGCGATCAAGCCACCGTAACCCCCCATAGCCCAGCAAGGCCCCAAGGCCGTAGTGGACAAAATCCCACCAGTCGAAGTAGCTACCAAAAATAATTTGCCCCAGGAAGGTGGCGCGAATCGCTTGCAACATCGGTGGATGCCACAGTTGCAGTAGTTCAATCCCGATCGCGATCGCCATCACCCAAGCACTTAGCACCCCAGCCGATCGCCGGGGCCACAGCCAACGGGCCACCCCAATCAGAAAAATCATCACCAACACATCGCCCAGGTGATGTTGCACCCAACTTTCCAAGGGGCCGTGATAGCGCTTGGTTCCCAACCCGAGGGCCGTGAGTATCCCCAGAATACCGGCCAATAGCCAACGATTTTGGCGACGATTTTGGGGTCTAGAAGCGGTTGGAGTCGCCATCGAAGGGTTTGGGTCACGTAATGGGGTTTCGACCCCCAATTTAGCGTTCTTGAATGCAAGATTAGCTTAGTAATCTTGCATTAAGATGGCTGATTGCTGCCCTTTTTGGGGTTGCTGACCGTTGCCCAAGCTTTTGACCCGATCGCGCCGCTAACCGAGATGCCAAAATAGCGCGGCGGAGTTTTGGTACAGAGTCATGGGTTCGGCAACGGTAATCGGGGTAGATTTGGGCGGCACGGCCATCAAGTTGGGACGATATACGGCCACGGGTGATTGCTTGGCTTCGTTGGTGATTGATACTCCCCAGCCGGCCACACCCACAGCAGTCACGGAGGCGATCGCCGCCGCCATTCAGCAACTCGACCCCGATCGAGGAGCAATCGCGATCGGGATTGGCACGCCGGGCCCCGCCGACGCGGCCGGCCGGATTGCCCGAGTCGCTATCAACCTGGAAGGCTGGCGCGATGTGCCCTTAGCCGATTGGATGGAAGCGGCCACGGGCCGATCGACCATTTTGGCCAACGATGCCAACTGCGCTGGCTTAGGAGAAGCCTGGTTAGGGGCTGGTCGCCAATTCCAAGACCTGCTGGTGTTGACCCTGGGCACGGGCGTAGGCGGAGCCGTCATTTTGGGGGGCGAACTATTCGCGGGCCGCACCGGAGCCGCCGGGGAATTGGGTCTGATTACCCTCAATCCCGACGGGCCCCCTTGCAACAGCGGCAATCAAGGATCATTGGAGCAATACACCTCCGTGCAGGCGGTGCGGCGGCGCACGGGTCTGGAACCTCACCAGGTGGCGGCCAAGGCCGCGGCGGGCGATCTGGAGGCGATCGCCTTTTGGGCCGCCTACGGCCGAGACTTGGGAGCCGGATTAGCCAGCCTAATCTACATTTTCACGCCCGAAGCTTTGGTAATTGGCGGTGGCATCAGCGCCGGGGCCCAGTGGTTTTTCCCGGCCATGGAAGCGGAAGTGAACCGGCGGGTGCTACCCTCCTCCCGGGAAGGATTGCAAATGGTGGTGGCGGAATTGGGCAATCAGGCAGGCATGGCCGGAGCGGCCCGGTTGGCTTGGCAGCGATTGGCCCCCTAGGGTGCGTCGATCGGGGCGATCGGGTCGGGTGAATCAAAAGCGTCCGGATTCGACCCTGCCAGCCAGAAGAGCAAAGTGGGGATACGACCGCCGGGCCTTGGCTAGACACCGCAAGCCCAGGGTGGTTGTGCTGGCTCAGGTCAATCGCTTGGCCCCCTGATTTGCTGTTTTTTGATCGCTTGATTGACGATCCCAGGTCGTTCCTATGCCGCCGCGCGTCACGCTGAACCCCCATCTCAGCCTCGATCGCCTGCGCGATCGCTACCGTCAAGCCAAGGAAGCCACCGAGGCCCGCCGATGGCACCTGCTCTATTTAATTGCCCAAGGCTGGACCATTACCCAAGCGGCCCGAGTGGTGGACTTGAGCTATGACTATGCCAAGGAGTTGGTTCGTCGCTATAACCAACTGGGCCCCAATGCGATCGACCGGCGACCCAGCCAACGCCATCGATCGGCTCGATCGCTCCTGACCACGGAGCAACAACAGGAATTAGCGCAATTGCTGGATCAACCGGCTCCCGACGGGGGCCCTTGGTCGGGGCCCAAGGTGGCCCAATGGATTGCCGAACGCACCGGGCGCGATCGGGTCTGGCCCCAGCGAGGTTGGGAATATTTGCAACGACTCCAAGAGGGGAAACCGAGCAACCACCGCACCAACGGGAAGCAACATTAACGGACAACACCAACAGAAGGGTTAATCAACAGTTGTTAATCGGGTTGAACCAGCGACGCTAAAAACGCTTCCCATTGGGCAATTTCAGCAGGATCCGCCTGAGTTTGCTGTTTCCAAGCCAAAATTCCCTCCGCCCCTTGCCGGGCCGCCGCCAATCGTCCCAACGCCCGATCGGCATAACACCGAAACTCCAGCGCCATAATTTGCAATTGCGGATCCTGGTTTTCTAGCCCAAAACCATTCACATCGGCGCAATGCTCATCCAGCGCCTCCCAAGCGCCGTGATATTTTTCCCAATACAAAACCCAATACCAAACCGTACGAAATCGCTCGGCATCCCGTAAATATTCCGTGGCCACGTTCATGGCATGGGCAAAGCGATCGATCGCTTCCTCCAGCAAAGACAAATGCCCCAACGTATTGCCATAGGCCAGATAGAAATCAAAAATTTCCGCCGTTTCCAACTGCCCGGCCATGCCCCGATCGAGTGATTGGAAAATTGCCTGAGCCGCTGCATAGTTCCGCAGGCTCATTAGGCAATAGGCCTTGCGCAGTTCCACCAGCGCCAAAAATGGTCCGGTCACCACCCCTGAAGGTTGGTTGCCCAGGTCTGCAAACACCGCTTCATATTGGGCAAGGGCGCTGGCAATGTCTCCTTCGCCGGCCAACCGGGCTGCCTCATTGAAGCGATCGAGACAAACTTGAGGAACAACCTGAGAAACACCAAAAGATGCGGGATCGGCCATGAACCAACCTCAAAAACAAGCGCCATCGCCCAGCATAACAACAGCGCGATCGCACCGGAAATTACCAGGCGATCGCGCTGTGAGGGTTCATCAACAGCTTGTTTTATGGTCTTGAGCATCTCGTGACGGATTGCAATGGCAGGGGGCAATCGGGAATCGATCGCCCCCTGCATCTAAGAATCCAATTGGAACCTAGAAACTGACGAATTTACCAGCCTACGAACCAATGATGCCGCCGTCCTTCTTGCGAATCACCAGCGTGCAATCGCGAGGAATCCGACCGCTACCTTGGGGCGCTGGGAAATTGGTCTTCGCCGGGTTCCCATCCCCAGGGTGTTGAATATTCACAAACATCGTGCGGCGATCGGGCGTAACCGTAATGCCCGTCACCTCACAGTCCGTAACCCCCGTCAACAGGCGGCGAATATCACCCGTTTCCAGGTTGGCCACCAACAACTGATCATTCAGGCCCTTCTTCTGAGCACCATCGGTTTCAATGAACAGACGGCCATCGGGATCCGCCCACAGACCATCGGGACTGCTGAACGTGCGCTCATCGCCGTTGCCGTGGGTATCCTTCGCCAGGATGAAAATATCCCAAGTGAAGCTAGTGCCCGTGTAATCATCGCTGTCGCGCCAACTGATGATGTGGCCATCGGGGTTGGGGCCCAAGGGATTCGCCGCATTCACCTGCGTGTCTTTGCGCTGGGTGTTGTTGGTCAGGGTGCAATAAACCCGCCCATTCGCCGCAGCCGTAATCCACTCGGGGCGATCCATCGGCGTTGCTCCCAGGGCATCCGCCGCCAACCGGGCATAGGTCAACACTTCCGCCTGATCGCTGAATTTGCCGCGCAGGGCCGGGTTGCTGATGTTTAGCTCCAGCCAACTGCCCGTGCCGTTGTCATTGAACTTGGCCACATAGAGCTTGCCTTCGTCCAAGGGGCTGACCCCACGGGCCCGCATCGATCGCCAGTTGTCCGCTGAAACGAACTTGTAGATGTAGTCAAAGCGCTCGTCGTCGCCCATGTAGACCACAATCCGGCCGCCGCGACCTTCCACCACTTCAGCCCCTTCATGCTTAATCCGACCCAAGGCAGTGCGCTTGACGGGGGTTTGGTTGGGGTTCATCGGGTCAATTTCCACTACCCAACCGAAGCGGTTTTCTTCATTGGCATGTTCAGCGCTGGCCAGGTCAAAACGCTTATCAAACAGTTCCCAGCCATAGCCAAAGCCAGCCGCCGCGAAACCGTAACGCTTTTGGGCGTTGGTCGTTTTCCAAGTGCCCGTTTTGGTTTGGGCGTTGTAGGTGCTGTCGCCAAAGTAGCCGTTGAAGTTTTCTTCGCAGGTCAGGTAAGTGCCCCAAGGGGTTTTGCCGTTGGCGCAGTTGTTCAGGGTTCCCAAGGGCGGGTTACCGGCAGCGGTGCGCAGCAGGGGGCTGTTGGCAGCGGGGCCGCTGAAGGTGACGGGGGTGTTCACATGGATCCGGCGCGATCGGGGGCTGGGCACTGCTTGCCACTTGGCTCCCCGCACCCGGCGAATTTCCACCACCGAAACCCCATGGGCGTGCTGCGAAACCCGCACATCTTCCAGGCTGGTGGGCAAGTTTTTGCCAATGACGTGGCTGTTGGTTCCGTACTCGTGGTTAATGGCCAACATCCCATTGTCGTTGCCTTGATCCAACGGGAAATACCACATTCCATCGTGGCCAATACCGATTTGCTGGGCCTGTTCGGCCGAGCTGGGGCGACGGTTGGGATCCCCATTGTAGTTGGGGCCTTGGCCAGGGCCCTGCAAGGGGCTGCCCCAAGGAATCAAAATGTCGTACTCATAGGCGGAGGAGATGGCCGGCACCGGGCCCGAGCCTGCCGAAACGGGCACGATCGGGAAGTCCACCAATTTCCGCGCTTGGGCCAACAATTCCCCACCGGCCAGACCGGCTTCGGGGTTGGCTCCCGTGGCCGCTGCGGCTCCTTGGGCCAGCAGTTTATCGCCAGCCAGGGCCGCCAAAAAGCCGCTGGCTCCCAACATGGCGCTGCGGGCCAAGAGGTTTCGGCGGGACAAGCGGGCGCGCAAAATGTCTTCAAAGGGGCGGTTGTTCGATCGATTGCTGATGCCGTTGTCGTGAATCACGGGTCTTCTCCTAGTCCTGGCGATGCAAGTGGTGGAAACAGGCTGATGAAGGGGCTGAGGCCGCTGTCTTCGCCGCTGTCCTAATCGAGGTCGCTGAGATAGTCCTGAGCTTGCGATCGCGTCATTTGACCCGTATCCCAAGCCTGATCAATGGTTGCGCCGCGACCACCCACACCCCGAGGGCCCGTTTCCGGTTGCCCCGACTGCGTTGGGTTAGCCGGTTGCGCCGCCACCACAGAATCAGGCGGCTCCGCTGGCTGAGGATCCGGCCGTTGCAGCAAGCGACCGGACGCATAATATTGCGTCCAGGCGCTGACCCTTGGGTTTTGTTGCCACTGCGATCGGGTAACACTCACCGTCAAAATGGGCACTAAATTTCCATGGCGATTGCCCAACACCACAACCTGAACCATCGAAAGGGCCGGTTTTTGCTGAAATTCCCGCGCGATCGCCGCTTGGGCCATCCGTTCGGCTTGGGCCACTAAATCGCGCTGTTCGGTCAGGGTATAAATCGGCAATTCGAGAGTTAGGTTGGGGGGGTTGGCCAGGGCCGGCTGATCAATCAAAGTCAGTCCGCTCCCAAAGTTCCAAGGCCCGATCGCGACGGGATTCAGAACAGCCATGCAAACTGAGGCCAATGCAAACCTAGCCAAGCTCATAAATTCAGCGACGCACGAGACCCATTTGCCAAGAAACCAACATCCACCATGTCGGCTTCCGCAAAGAGCCATAGACGCTATTTACGCTAGGTTTCTTCAGTAAAGACAGGGTTAAGTGGAAACTGGATTTTGATTAACTTTTGGGATCTTTTGCCCTTAAGAAACCTTAATTCCTCAAATTGTCTTTTTCAAAAAAGCCAAAATCAACTCATTTTGAGATCTTGGATTTCTCAATCTTCTAGAAAATTTTTAGCAGTTGCCAAGCTGTTAAGGAAAAGTCAAGAACTAAAAGCTTAAAAAGTTAGAATCTTTAGAATCTATGGATTTAAAAATATTCAATCAAACCCCAAAAACTCCCAAGAAAAAGGGCAGGCCTTTGGCCTTGCCCCTTTCAAAAAACTAAGATTGATGCGCGACTTGCTCAACCAATTAACGAAGACAAGAGTCTCAAACCCTTTGCCCCCACAACTGCGGGTGTTTGGCAAGTGCTGCCCAACTCTTTGCAGGTAGCTTCTAAGCCAGGGCCGGCAGTGCCACCCGCAGGTGGGGATAGAGCGGGAAGCGATCGCACAGGGCTGCTACCCGATCGCGGCAGGCATCTTCAACTGACGCATCGGCCGCGTTGATCAACCGCTCGGCGATGATGTCACCGATTTCCGTGAATTCCGCCGCACCCATGCCGCGCGTGGTCATGGCCGGCGAACCCAACCGGATACCGCTGGTCACAAAGGGCGATTGGGGATCGAAGGGCACGGTGTTCTTGTTGGCGGTGATGTTGATTTCACCCAATAGGCGATCGGCTTCCTTGCCGGTCATTTCGATCGATCGCAGATCCACCAGCACCAAGTGGTTATCCGTGCCGCCAGACACCAGCTTCAGACCACGCGCCTGCAACTGAGCGCCCATGGCCTGGGCATTGGCAATCACCTGGGCGGCGTAGGTTTTGAAGTCCGGGCGCAGCGCTTCCCCAAAGGCCACGGCCTTAGCGGCGATCACATGCTCCAGGGGGCCGCCTTGGCTGCCAGGGAACACCGACTTATCAAACTTCTTGCCCAACTCCTCATCGCGGCACAGAATCAAGCCGCCGCGAGGGCCGCGCAGGGTCTTGTGGGTGGTGGTGGTCACCACGTCGCAGTAGGGCAGGGGGTTGGGATGCAGGCCAGCGGCCACCAGCCCGGCGATGTGGGCAATGTCCGCCATCAGGTATGCGCCCACTTCATCGGCGATCGCCCGGAATTGGGCAAAGTCGATCGTCCGGGGATAGGCAGAATAGCCACAAATAATCAGCTTGGGCTTGTGTTCGATCGCCAGCTTGCGGATCAGATCAAAGTCCAGTTGCTCGGTCTCGGGACTCACGCCGTACTGCACCACGTTGAACCACTTGCCGGACACATTCACGGGCGAACCGTGGGTCAAGTGGCCACCATGGGACAAGTCCATGCCCATGATCGTGTCGCCTGGTTGCAGCAGGGTCAGGAACACGGCGAAGTTGGCTTGCGCGCCCGAGTGGGGTTGCACGTTGGCCCAAGCCGCGCCGAACAGTTCTTTGACGCGATCGATCGCCAGTTGCTCCACCCGATCGACGAATTCACAGCCGCCGTAGTAGCGCTTGGCAGGCAGGCCTTCTGCATATTTATTGGTCAGCACCGAGCCTTGGGCCGCCATCACCGCCGCCGAGGTGAAGTTTTCGCTGGCAATCAGTTCCAGGTGGTCGCGCTGGCGCTGTAACTCGAGACCGATAATTTCGGCCACGAGGGGATCGGATTCGGCCAAAAAATCCAGGTTCGTGCGAGTCACGATGTCAGTTTCCTTGCTTGTTGCGTGGGGGTTGAAAGGGCTGGGGCGAGTGAGGGTCGCGCGATCGATCTGGCTCGGGTTTCGGGTTGCGAGCGCGATCGGCTAACTGTGGCGAAAACACCCCAAGCCAATCATCATACGGCCGATTGGACGGCGGGGCGATCGATCCATAATGGAATCAAAAATGCAATCAGCAGTTTCATCAGCCCCGACGGGGGCGATCGATCATGGTGACGTGGAAATCTTTAAGTGAGCAAGCCGAACAACTGTCCTGGCGCGATCGGCTGATGTTGATCTGGCAACTGGTGCGATCTCTGGGCAGGCGATCGGCTCAAGTTCAGCCACCGAAAACACGATCAGTGTTGGACGTTCTCCAGCCATTTGTGGGTGTTGGTGATGGGCCTGAAGACCTATCAACGAATCCTAAGTATCTTGATGGATTGGGAGACAAAGAAAATTGAATCGTCCTGTTCTTTTAGACACTGGGCCTCTGGTGGCAGTCATGAATCGGCGTGATCAATTTCATAGCTGGGCGCAGCAGGAAATGGCGATGCTACAACCACCGCTCCTGACTTGTGAAGCGATTTTGGTTGAGGCGTGGTTTTTATTGGGACGAGTTCCTAATGGTCGCTCCAGTCTCCTGAGGTTTCTGAATCAGAGTGAACTCAGAATTGGCATCCAATTCGCTCAAGAAAAAGATCGATTGCTGGAACTGATGCAGCGGTATAGCTCAGTTCCGATGTCCGTGGCTGATGCTTGCTTGGTACGACTCTCGGAAAAATTCCCAACGGGCGTTGTGTTGACGCTGGATAGCGATTTTTTGGTTTATCGACGATTCGATCGCGAGCCAATCCCAACAATCATGCCGCCACCTTGTTAATGAGACTTTAGCCCTTGTCGCCAGCGCTCAGCAAGGACTTAACTCTATCCTGGCGATCGGGGTATTCGGTTTGAACCCATTGATTCGTGATTGTGCTTCGGCTATCTTGATTTAGTCAACTAAATGACGAAATGAAATGGATACCAAGCTCGACCTGACCTTTCCCGAAATTGACGCGGACGCTCTCCCCGAGAATCCGCGTTTTGCTTTGCTATCCCTTCGCAAATTTGTTGAAGAAAACCCCGGCATTGCAATTATCTATAGCCGGGTGTGTGAAACCCTGTCGGAGTATCGAGGAAAGGAGACTCCGATTATCTCCCTGAAGCGCTGGCTGACGGCGGCAGGGGTGGATGTCAAGCAATTGCCTACATCAAAAGCCGCGCATCTCAAGGGTGGAACTCCCATTGAATTGGTAGGGAAGGATTTTTCCAGGACGAAGGAGTACCACAGGGACTATAAGCGTGCCGCCTATCGCGCCTTGATCAAAAAGAACACGGGGCGCGAGGTGAAATCTCGAATCCCTGATCCGATCCGGGATTGATCCGATCCGCGATCCGCAAAAATCCATGTTTTGTCGGATCGAAGCTCCTCGACCCGATTAGGCATTGCCCCACAATCATCGATATCCATTCGTATCTCCGATCGCCACGAAGGCCGCCCAATTTTGGGGCCCCGGATATTGCTCCCGCACCTGCAACATGGCCGATCGCAACGCCACCGCCGGATCGCTGCCCGCTGCTCGTTCTGCATAGAAAATTTGCATCATCAGGGCTGTGGGTTCGTCCGGCACTTTCCAGAGACTCGCCACCACCGTTGGCACACCGGCCTTGAAAAATGCCCGTGCCAAACCGATCACCCCTTCACCGCTGACGGTTCCTCGGCCCGTGTCGCAAGCACTCAGCACCGCCAGCCGCGCTTGCAAATTGCGATCGAAGATTTCCGCGATCGTCAATCGCCCGTCCTCCTTGCCGTCAGGAACCAGAGCCAGCCAACTTTCCAAACCGCCATCAACCGTTCTGGGCACAACCCCATGGGTCGCAAAATGCAGCAAACCCGCGCGATCGATCCGTTCTTTCACCTTCGATTCGGTGGCTTGGGCCCCAATTAAAGGCGTGGCATTCAGGGTTTGGGCGATCGCCCGGGCCTCAGACTCTGCGCCCTGCAACGGGTTCAAATTGTCCGGCATCGGATCAGGATTGCCCACAATCAGCGCCGGGCCGTTGCTGGTTTGGGGACGGCGGGCCGCTTCCGCCAACACCGACACCGAAGGCGCAAAGGCCAGGGTATAGCGATCGATCAAAAATTTGCCCGACTCATCCCGCAGGGCCGCAAAGGGAACCACCGCCAATTCACGATGGGGAATGATGATCAATTTGCTGCCCGTTTCTGTGGGTAATAAATCAGCGATCGGCTTGATCAACAGGTCATAGCCTTGTCGTAAATCCGTGGGATTTTCAGTGATCCGTTCGTTGCCCGTTCCTCGTAATTGATTAGCAAGATCACTCAGTCCTTGATCATTGCCCCGCATACTGATTAACCGCAGGGTAACCGCACTGTTTCGCAAAGCTTCAGCCGTTTGACTCAGACCTTTTGCGGATTCGGGTAAGGGAACTTTCCGAAAGGCGATCGCGCCCTGAGGCGGAATCACCCAAATATATAGCTCTCCCCAAACGGCGGAATAGTGAATAATTGTGCCCTTTTGTTGTTGGGCGATCAACTGCATTTCAGCAGCCGTCAGGGATGAATTTGGGGATGTGGAATTGGATTGCAAAAAAGACAGCAGCGATCGGGCCCGACCACGATCAGCAACGACAACCCCTTCAGCCGTTTGATTCATGGCGATCAAGGTTCGTTGCAAAGCTTGATAAACATTTTGTTGGCTTTCCAGCAGCGAGGTGCGATCGCGATCGTTCTGGCCCAAATCAGCTTGAATTGCTTCCAACAGATCTAAGCTGGACTGCAACGCTTTGGCGGATTCTGCTAATCGATTGGTATAGAAATTGGCAAGCCCAAGATTGCTGAATGTCATGGCTGCCACCTCGCGATCGCCAATGGAGCGAGCGATCGCCAAGGACTGTTCGTAATATTCAATGGCACGCTGATATTGATTAAGGGCGTGGTAAGCCATTCCGAGGACAGTCAGGGAGTAAGCGGCTCCTGCTTGGTTGCCAATTTTTCGTTTAATCGCTAGGGATTGTTCGTGATAGGTAATGGCGCGTTGATATTGCCCGAGGTCATGGTAACTGTTGCCCAAACTGCTCAAAACCACGGCTTCACCTTCTCGATCGCCGATCGCCCGCTGAATGGCTAAGGCTTTCTCGTAATAATTAATTGCTTGCTGATGCTGACCCAAATTGTTATAAACATTGCCTAAATGATTTAGAGAAATGGCTTCTCCGTTGCGATCGCCAATTTCGCGCTTAATCGCCAGGGCTTGTTCTTGATAATTGATCGATCGTTGCTGCTGACCGAGAGAATTGTAAATTTGACCAAGATTACTCAGAGAAATAGCTTCTCCGTTGCGATCGCCAATTTCGCGCTTAATCGCCAGGGCTTGTTCTTGATAATTGATTGATCGCTGATATTGACCCAGAAAATTGTAAATAGTGCCAAGATTACCGAGTGAGATGGCTTCTCCCTGGCGATCACTCAATTGGCGATTGAGGACTAACGATTGCTCATAAGAATCAAGGGCACGCTGATAGCTTCCCAAGGATTGGTAAGCTAATCCCAAACCTCCCAGAGTTGCAGAAATTCCTCGTTGATTACCGATCGTGCGGTCAATTTCTAGGGCTTGTTCGTAATAGGTAATGGCGCGTTGATATTGTCCCAAACGGTTATAGACATTGCCCAAACTGCCGAGGGAATCGGCCAGACCGGATTGATTGCCCAGTTGACGCTCGATCGCCAGGGATTGTTCGTAATAGGTAATGGCGCGTTGATAGTCTCCGAGGGATTGATAAACGTTGCCCAGGTTATGGATTGACTGGGCGACTCCCTGGAGATTGCCCCGTTGGCGATCGAGCGCTAGGGACTGCTCGTGATATTCAATGGCGCGCTGGTATTGACCCAAAGCATTATAGGCATTGCCCAAATTACCGAGGGCCGCTGCTTCCCCGCTCTGAGACCGAAGGGCGCGATAAATCTGAAGGGCGGCTTCCCAGGACTGAAGGGCCGCCCGAAACTGACCGGTTCGGTATTGTTGAATTCCCTGTTGCAACAGCCGATCGGCCGCTGGTTTGGAGGGCAAATCCGTAGGCGACTGGGCGGGTTGTGCCGATCGAACCGGCTGGGGCAGGGTGATCGCGGGGATTGCGCCCAACAGCCATACCAACCCGCCCAACCAGAGTCCACGCATGGCCCATTTCCCCGCACTGGATCGCCTTGCCACCCACCATAGCCTCGTAGATTGGATTACGCTTGGGCCCGGGTCGATCGGTTGCGATTTGGCCATCTACAACCTAGGGCGATCGGCTGAAACCCGCATTTTTTCGTTGAAGTTGTGGATTTTTGTGAAGTCAAGGATTTTGTCCATTTCTTTTCGGGGTGTAGATCGAGTGCATTGCAATCCTTACATCACAAGAGTTAGTTTAGGGCGAGGGCCCCACTTGATTGAAAACCATTTGGGGAGCCAACTGGGTTAGCGAGAACTGGCTTATTTCGCCCTCGGGCAAATACATCTTTCGCGATCAGATTGTTATTGACGGCTGCAAAGTCTGCGGATACCAATTAAGCCTGCTGACAAGGGGGAAGTTAATGATTGACCTGATTGCTTCGATCCTGTTTTCTGTCGAAAGCTCCAAACAACTTCTTCGTTGCGACCTGCGGACGATGACTTATTGGATTCAGCGAAGTGAACGTCACGGAGCTGATTCGGTCAGGATTGACCGTTGTGTTGAGCACGAGAATATTGCCTTGGTTCGATACCGGGCGACCCAGGGAGGGCGGAACGAAATGCGCTATGCATCGTTCTATGCACGAGATAATGCTTCAGGGGAGCGCCGATGGGATCTGCAAGCTACATCCAGCAACTACGAAAGCATCGTCATCAAGCTTCCCGAGTGGGCTGCTCGATACTTTCGTCGCACAATGCCACCGAGTCGTTGAGGAGTTTTGAGCTATGAATACTCAGAAAAACTGGACAGTTGGTGACCAAATCTACTGCCATGCCCCACTCACTGGGGCCACCACTTGATTGAAAACAGACCACCTTCGGGTGGTTTTTTGGGGCCCATTCCGCCTCAAGGATTTCGACCATCAACCCTCCCCGATCGCCCCCTGACTGTGAGCCAAACACCACTGAAAAACCCGATGCAAACAACCCAAAACGATCGGCCAACTCCCGATCGCGTAGGGGGCAGATTCATAAACCTGTTGATCCGGATCTAAGCGATAAAACCGCCAAGTTTCACCATTAGTCACAATGCCAAACACCGGAATTTCTTGACCCACCTGGCGATTGTTCCACAGGCAAGCCGCCATCTCCACCAAACATTGCGCCAACCCCTGCTCAAAATCATCCTTCTTCGCCTCCACAATGCAGAGATAGGGGCGATCCAGATAATCCTTGCGATCGGTCATTAAATAATCCACATTGCCCGTCAGATCATCACTGCTGAGGGCAGCTCCCTTCCAAATTTTCAGCGCCGAATTAGGGTAAAGCGCTTCCTCACAAACCGCATCAATCAACAACTCCTTAGACTTTTCATAGGCACGGAGATCAAACGTTTGTTGCAGTCGATCGAGCCGTTGCAGAAAAAATTGGCTCGGTTCCTTCGGCACAAAATCAATCGCCCAAGGCTTGAGCATCACCAACCCTAAATGTTGATAGGCCTGAGAGAGCGTGAAACTTGAGAAGTTTTGTTTCTTGTTTTGTTTCTTGGATTGCTTCATCGTCCAAACCTCGATCGACCCCTTGCACCAACCATCATTCCATCATCCAGGTTTGGGCAGCGGTGAGAACAGTCCTGATGCCGCCAGGTGATCGCCCCCTCAACCAGTTGCAGCCGACCGTTGATTCACCCCAACCGCGATCGCCCCGGCAGACCATGGCAGAATGAGAACCGGTTTTCCGTCCCAAATCGCAACCCGGTAACTGTCCTATGCCTCCCCGTTGGCCCCGTGAACCCGATCGCACCGATCCTGAATATCGCAAACTCGACGATCGGATGACCTTTGCGACCCACGTGGCGATTTTTGCCGCCAGTAACTCGGGTCTGTGGTTTTTTGAAACCCTGAACCGGGCGAGTGATCCTTGGGCCGTTTGGGTCACCCTGGGCTGGTTGGGAGCCTTGACCCTCCATGGGGTTTATATCTTCGCGATCGCGGACTATTCCGCTTAGATGGGTTGCCCATGACTGCGCTGCTAGAGGCGATCGAACAAGTCCTGGATCATTGGGATCGTCAGCCCTTTGCGCCGGAACCCCTGGCCCAATTGCGGGATCTGCGTCGTCAATTGGCGGAACAGTGGCTGGCCACACCGGACGCAGCCATGGCGACCCAATGGGAAACCGGCCGCGCCGCCCAAGCGGCCCTTTGGGATTGCAACTTGCGCTATGAGGCCTTGACCCCCGAGGAACGCCAGTGGCTGGAGCCGATCGAGCGGGAATTGGCCGCCACTTGGCCAGCTCCCCGCCTCCAAGCGGTTTGGGCGATCGCCCTCTATCAACGAGCCGAAACCTGGTTGCCCGATCTGCATGGGTTGCAACTGCCACCTTGGGCGATCGAACCCTTTTTTGACTATTGCTTGGCTTTTCCCTGCTTTTTTCGAGAATTGGGCGAGGTCGATCGCTATGCCAACTTCACCATCGCCCTGGTGGACTATTTACATGAACAAATTTTCCGCTATCCACAATCGGCACAATGGCAAAAAATCGCCCTGACGTTTAGCAATTTGGCGAACCTTGTCCCGCTTTATTTTTGCGATCGAAATTTGCGATCGACCTTTGCTAAACGGGCCGCAATTTTGGAATTTTCCCTGCGGTTGGCGGGCCATCAGTTGGAATATGATTTTGCACCCCGACCGCCCGATCGCCCCAAAATTCGACTCGGAATTCTGAAAACCAATTATTTATCTCATCCGGAAACCTTCACAACCTTTCCGGTGTTCGAGTGGCTCGATCGCGATCGGTTTGAAGTGATTTTGTATGTCATTGATCGCGATCCAGATCTGCTGCATGCCTATCAACAACGCCGATCGGGAGATGCAATCGTGCCGCTGGTGGGTGATTTAAAACAACAGGTGGCCCGAATTCGGGAAGATGATTTGGATTTGTTGTTGGTGGCCACGATCGTCACCAATTCCCTACATCGGGTGTTGATGATTGGGGCCCATCGGTTGGCGCGAGTGCAAATCCATTCCGTTTCTTCCCCCGTCACCAGCGGCATGACCCATATGGATTACTACCTATCCGGTCAGCTCACGGAAACCGCCAGCGCCGCCGCCCATTATCAGGAAAAATTGCTCTGTGTGTCGGGGCCGGCCCACTGTTTTGACTACTCCTTGGAAGCCACCGAACCGCGATTGGTCATCGATCGGGCCAGTGTGGGGATTTCTGAGGGGGCGATCGCCTTTGTTTCGGGAGCCAATTTATATAAAACTATCCCCGAACAACGGGAAACTTGGGCGAAACTGCTGGCCCAGTTTCCTGATAGTTATCTCTTGCTTTGTCCCTTTGGAGCCAGTTGGAAGCGCAACTATCCCAAGGTGCAATTTTGGCGGCGCTTGCGGGAAACTTTGGCCGCCCACGGGGTCAATCCCGATCGAGCCATTGTGTTTGACCAACTGCCCAGCCGGGCCGATGTGAAAGCGGTGTTGCAACTGGCTGATATCTATCTCGATTCGTTTCCCTTTGGTGGGGCGAATTCCATTGTGGATGCGATCGAGGTGGGGTTGCCGGTGGTGGCCCGCGAAAGCGACTGGTTTCGATCGCGCCAAGGGGCTGCCATTTTGCGCGATGTGGGTTTGGGGGATTGGGTTGCCCGCTCAGAGGCAGATTACCTGGCTCTGGCGGGGCGTTTGGCGGCGGATCCAACCCTGCGGCAATCAATTCGCCAGCACCTGACCCGAGCCTTGGCCCAGCCGCCGCGCTGCCTGGATAGTCGAGCCTACGCGGCCGAGGTGAGCCAGCAGTTGGTGCGGGTGTTGGAACAGTGGCAGGGTGATCGGGTTGAGTGACCGATTTCGTGACCGAACCTAGGGCGAACTTTGGCCGTCGCCGGTCGATCGTTGCATTTGCAGCAGCGACCCGTTGTAAGGGTTCGGCAAGTCCTGTGTCCGAATCCAGGGATCCGACAGGCTTTGGCGTTGCAGCACTTCGTAATACAGGCGGCTGATGTTGCGGCTGTCGGCATTAGTACCCTTTTCAGGGAACGGCAGCCCTAGGATGACTTGCAACTGTCCCCAAATCGTTTGATCGGTGTGGGTTGGGGGGTTGTGGCGATAAAACGTTGCGTCAAAGGCTTGGGGAATGGTGGTGATCGGAATGGCGGCCGATGAACGACTGCCGGGCGTGCCGGTTTGTACCGTGCCGCTGCCCAAGGGGTCGTTTGGCCCCGGCACAATGACCCGATCGCCATAGTCAGCCGACTGGGCCAGGGCGGGGCCCACGCTCAAAACCGTGGCGGCGATCGCCGAGCCGATCACAGTAGCCCAAGTGGTGGTCTTCATTTGCTTTGCTCCTAATCGATCGCAGTC
Source organism: Limnothrix sp. FACHB-1083 (assembly GCF_014696485.1). Classification (NCBI taxonomy): domain Bacteria; kingdom Bacillati; phylum Cyanobacteriota; class Cyanophyceae; order Pseudanabaenales; family Pseudanabaenaceae; genus Limnothrix; species Limnothrix sp. FACHB-1083. The sequence continues at coordinate 20,265 of NZ_JACJQD010000010.1, forward strand.
TTGCATCGTGCTCGATCGCTTCTCAGACGGCCGCCCACGAGTCACGGGCCAATGGCTCCAAAGATCAGCCCCATCTTGCCACGGGTTCCCGAAAGGATGCAATGGACGAATGGTTTGCGACGAAGAGTTTGCAGAGTAATGATTCCCAATCCTTAAAGATCCAGATAGCGCCCGGAACTGTCCTGGGGGCGGGCATGGAGATAGCGGCCCGTGGTGGCAATGCTGGCGTGGCCCAGGGTGGCTTGCACCAGGTGAATCGGCGCACCCCGATCGAGGCTGTGGCTGGCGTGGGCGTGGCGCAACCAGTGGGGCGAAACATTGGCCTCAATGCCCACGCGCTGGGCCGCCGATCGCACAATTCGCATCAGTTGCGAGGGATCCAGATGCCCCCCCTTGCGGCTCCGAAAAATCGGGTCTTGGCGATGGGGCAACGGCTCGATCGACTCGCGATAGGCCTGGAGTTCTTGCCAAAGGGTTGGTGGCAGCAACACCGCGCGGGTTTTGTTGCCCTTGCCATAGACCGTCACTTGGCCCCCATCCCCTCGGGGTTGCAAATCTCGCCAACACAGTCCACAAAGCTCACTAGCCCGCACCCCGGCCGCATAGAGCAATCGCAACATTAATCGATTTCGGGGCTGGGGTTCTGCTGCCAGCATTTCTTGCACCTGAGCTTCACTTAAAATCCGCTCCGAAAGGGTGTCTTTCGTGCTGGGGACTTTAAAAGCCACCGCCGGATTGTCGGGAGCCAGGCCCATTTGATGCGCAAACCGCAGCAGGGATTTAATCGCCGCGATCGAGCGGCCCATGCTGCTCGGAGCCAATCGATCGCGCTCCAACTCATCCAAAAACCCCTGCACATCAATGGCGCTCACCTGCTCGATCGGGCAATCCACAAAGGCCAAAAACCGCAGGGCCTCCCGCTGGTAATAGCGACGGGTGTGGCGGCTTTTGCCATGGAGCCACAGGGCCAGGAGCCGCTCATGGGCCGGCGAAAGGGGCAAATCAGGGCGATCGACCCGATCGGCTTCAGGCCGTGAGCCGATCGATTTTCGAGAAGTGCCGCCCAATTTCGCCATGAAACCTTCCCCCCAGAATCTATTTCATAATTATCATAATTGTTTGAAAAGAAGTTTAAATTCTCAAAGCCTATAGCAACCGAATTTTAAGCAAATACAGCCCTTATCTCGATTACTAAGCATAGTGGCCCGTAGGGTGGGCAATGCCCACCGAGCCGTTGCTTCATGGTATCTGTGATATGGCGTGCCAATTATTTTAGGTAAAGGCTGTATCTAGGATATCGAAAAAGTCCAAATTGATCTGCTGTTGATCTGAGTGATGATCACTCAAATCATTCGATTGATCGATAAAAATAAGGGCTACCGATCAATCAAGACAAGGGGCTTAAGCCCCTTGCTCCCAGGTGGTTGAAACTATGATCGAAAAATCACCACCAATCCCACCACAGTCATGATCACTGCCGCCACCCGATTCATCATCACCCCCAGCCGTTGACCAAAACGCAACCTCGCACGACTTGCAAAATAGGCATATCCCAATTTAACGCCACCCACCGCTAACGCCGCAATTGCCATCAAAATTAGAATATCCAAGGTTGTCAATTGCTTCAAATTAACAAATGCTGGCAAGAACCCTAAATAAAACAAAACAGCCTTTTGATCACCCAAAGTAATCGCTAAGCCAGTGATGAAATGCCCCCAGTTGGATGGCTGCACAGAAATAGTTTTAGTGGGTTCCAATTCCTCCATCTCACTCAAGGAGTCATGGTGAATAGTCGATCGCCCCGTTGAACGCCACAACAAACAGCTGATCGTCACCAAATAAGCGCCGCCCAAATACCGAATGATGGCGAAAGCACTGCCTAGCGATTCAACCAACAGAGTCAACCCAAAAACCGCCAGCAAAATCAACAATAAATCCCCCAAAACAATGCCCAGCGTTGTCCAAACACCTGGCCGGAATCCCCCTTGAGCCGCTGCCGCCACCACTGTGAACACGCTAACGCTGGGTAATGTGGCTAGGATCGTCATTGCTCCAAAGAGTGCAACCAGGTTAGTCCATTCAAGATTCATTTAAAACACCAGACTTATTGAGCAAATTTAAAAATTGATTTAGTGATTTAATTTGTTTAATAAAATTCTAAATTAATAAATTACTTAAAATAATATTTTTATGAATTACTTAAGCCACTCAGGATTTACCCTTATTGCACCAACTGTAACGCAAACAGGCGCGATCGCCCCCGCAAGCCAGCCCAGCAGCAACCATGATCATGATTGTGGCCTATAAATTGCGATACAAAACCACAAAGCTAAACCATAAGGCTAAACGCGCCGATCGCCCCGTTGCGCCCAACCAAGGCCAGCCCTCGATCGCCAATCAAGACCCCATGGGCAATCCAGAACTTGGAACAGTCAACAAGACCAGCGAAATGAGTCGTCTATGATATGCACAATCGTGCAGCGGGGCTGATGGCTAGCTCGCACGGGGTGAGGAGTTGCACCGGGTTTCAGAGCTATGCAGTCGCCAGGAAATTTGCCCGATCGGGAGCCGGATCAGCCCTCCGAGCTTGAGCCATCCCTCCCCGGATCGCGCCGTCCCCAAAGGAATCGAAGATCCCTGTGGCGTTGGGTGGGACGGGCGGCCGTTTTGGGGTCGATCGGGCTGGTGGCCGGGGGGCTGGGGTTTGGTTGGTATTGGCTGCACTATCGATTTTCGGATTTTTTGTCCGCAGCCCTCAGCGATGCCCTGATGCGGCCGGTGAAGGTGGGGCCCCTGACGGGATTGTCCTTGGGCGGGCTGACCTTTGGGGAATCAGCCCTGTTGCCCACCGCGCAGGATCCTGACCAGGCGAAGGCCGGTGCGGTTGAGGCCAGGTTTGATTTTTGGTCGATCGCCCAGTTGCCTAATTTGCTGGGCGATCGTGTCATCCCGATCGCGATTACCTTTCGGGATCCGTCGGTGTATGTGGAGCAAACCAACGACGGCAATTTATTTGAAGTGCGCTTGAAGTCGGGCCCTAAGCCGCCCTTTGAGCTGCGTCCCAGTCGTTTTGAGTTCCAAAATGCCCAGGTGACCTTGGTGCCTGCGCCTGCCTTGGTGAATCGGCCCCGGCGATCGACCCCGCCGTTGCCCGTGAAGATTGTGGCTTCCGGTTCGGCGGATTTGGGGCAGTGGCGTGCTGGCCAGCCGGAATTGGCGCGGTTTTCGGTGTTGGGAACCGTGGGGCAAGTGCGGCCCGGACAGTTTGACCTCAAAGGAGAGTTCAAAATTCCGACCCAGGAGTTGGCGGTGCGATCGCGCCTGCAAAACCTGGATGTGACCGGATTGGCCCAGGCCATGCCCGCTCCGATGACGATCGAGCGGGGACGGGTGGATGGGGTGGCCGATGGGCGATATCAATTGGGGAAAAGCATTCCGGCGCTTCAGGGCACGCTGCAACTGCGAGATTGGCGCATCACCAGCCCCCTCGTGCCCAAGCCCATGGCCCTGGCCACGGGCCGGTTGCGGTTGCGGGGGGCCGTTGTGACGCTGGATCAGGCCCAAGGTCAATATGGATCCTTGCAGGCGATCGCGAATGGGCCGGTGGATTTTTCGGGAACGGTGTTGAATCTGCAAAATCCCCTCAAAACCACCCTGGAGGCTCAATATGATGTGACGTTGCGGGCGGAGGCGTTGCGGCCGGCGGATCTGGCAACCACGCTCGATCAGACCTTGCCTCTCCCGATCGTGGGGCCGGTGGAGGTGAATGCCAGGCTACGGGGAACGCTCGATCGCCCGCAAATTACCGGCAATTTCGTCTCGGTGGGTGGCTTACGGGTCGATCGCCTGGCCTTTCGGCGCGTTCAAGGCAATTTCTCCGCGATCGGCCAAGAATCGGAACCGCCCAAAAATTCGCCCCTTCGCCTGTTTGAAAATTGGCAAAGTCGGTTAGTGCGGGCCTTTCCCCTGGCGGCCCAGCTCGATCAGCTGCGCGTTGAACCAACGGCCGGGGGTGCAATCAACGCCGATGGTTCGGCCCGTCTGTTGGCGAATGGGGCCTTGGATCGGTTGGGCATCGATCGGCTGTCGGCCGATTGGCGGGTTCAGGATTTGCCCCTGGTCCCGATCGCCCAAGCCTATGGCCTGAATTTACCCCAGGATCCGGGGCCGGTCTCTGTCACGGGGCGATCGCGCGGCAACCTAACCGCGCTGGACACGGAGGCCCGCACGGAACTGCTGGGCGGGCAAATCACAACGGCGGTGCAACTGCGTGATCGGGCTTGGGCCGGCTCGGCTCGGCTGCAAAATCTGCAAGTGGGGCGGGTGATTCCGCAACTCTCGGGCCAATTGACCGCCACAGCCCAAGCTCGGGGCACTTTAGATCGCCCCTTGACGGGTTTGGCTGTCCAGGCGGCGGGCAACTTGCAAAATTTGGCCGGTGGCAAGCTGGATTGGGCCGCCCAGGCCACGGGCGATCGCTGGCAATTGCAAACCCAATTGGCGGGCATTCAGTTGGCGCGGATTGTGCCCCAAGCCACCGGACAACTCAGCAGCCAGGTCACGGCCCAAGGAACCGTGGCCGGCCTGTTGGCCCGCAATCCTGCTTCGATCGCAGCCCAAGTGACGGGGCAACTGAGGCCGGGCGATCGCTCCAGTTTGTTAACCGTTGCCCAAGCCAACTACCTCAACCAACGGCTGCCGATCGACTTTGCGGCCCGTTGGGATGGGCAAGCGATTCGGCTCGATCGGGCTGTGGGGCCTGGGTTGCGGGCGGCAGGGTCTTTGTTTCCCAGCATTCCCCCACAACTGGCCGGCTTGCCCACCCTCCGCCATTTGGATTTGCAAGTGGCGGTGCAAAACGTCAATTTGGAACCCCTGCCCGGTTTGGTTCCTAATCTAATTCCGGCCGGGGTGCGGGATGCGTTTCGCGATCGGCCCCTGCTGGCGGGGCGGGCGAATTTTACCGGCCAGATTAATGGCCCTCTAGCTGGTTTACGGGCGATCGGGACGGCCAACTTGGTGGGGTTGGAAGCGGCGGGCGCAAACTTTAACCTGCTGATGAGTGGGCCCGTGGACGTGAGCTTGCATCGGGGATTGTCGATCGACCTGCGGGGCGAGTCCGATCGCCTGGCCCTGCGGCTCGATCGACAATTTCTACCCACCGGCTTAGATCTGCAATGGCAAGGGGCCACCGCCACCGGCCGCCGCCAAGGGCGAGATTTTTTGGCCGAGCTAGCGAATTTGCAATTGGAGCGGTTGCGTTGGCCCGCGGCCCTCACGGAACCGGCCGGCATTCCCCGAGGGACGATCGCCGCCCGAGCACGCCTGAACCTCGATCGCTTCACCGCCCAGGGGCAAATCAGCGCCGAACAACCGGGCGTGGGAGTGGCCTTTGGCGATCGATTCACCGGCCTGTTTGGGTATGCCAACAACCGCGCCGTACTGACCGATGGCAAATTGACCCAAGGAAACAGTGAATATCTGGTGGGGGCGGAGTTGGTGGTGGCCGCTGACCCGCGCTTCAAGGGCCAGGTACAAGCCCGCAACGGCAAGCTGGAAACCCTGATTCGGATCCTGCAACTAACGGATTTTGAATCCGCAGCCCAATGGGCCAAAAACCTGCGGCCGCCCACCTATGCCGCTGCTGCCCAGGTGGCTCCCTTAGCCGTGGAAATGGCTGACCAACCCCTTTCCCAACAACTGCGGAAGCTAGCGGAAATCAAGGCCCTGCTGAACCAGTCGATCGCCGATCGCTGCAATGCCAGCCCGATCGCCAATCTCGATCGAATCCGGGGCGGATTTGGGGCCAATCTCACCTTCAATGGCAGCGTGCAAACGGGCATTGCCGCCAAGTTCAATCTCTCGGGTCGCGACTGGAGTTGGTTACCGGAAGAGGCCTGTAGCCTGGCTCAAGTGGCCCTGAATGCGGATCAGGTGGATATTCGCGGCGACTTCCAAGACAACACCCTCACCCTGGCCCCCTTGGAATTTCGCCGCAACGATATCCTGTTGGCCTTTGCGGGGCAAATTGGCAAAACCCAATCGGGTCAATTTCAGCTCACCAACTTTCCCGCCGAATCCCTGGAAAATATTCCCCAAGTCCGTGAACTTTACGGCCGCACCGGTTTGCCCCGCCTCAGTGGCCGGGTGAATATCACGGCGGCCCTGGCCGGCACGATCGACGATCCAAGGGCCGTGGGGCAGGTGGTGCTCAACAGCGGCAAGCTGAACAACACCCCGATCGAAACGGCCACCAGCAACTTTAGCTATGCCCAAGCGCGGCTGAATTTCAGCAGTGCCGTGGCGGTGCAAGGCAGCCAAGACAAAGACCCGATCGCGATCACCGGCAGCATTCCCCAAAAGTTGCCCTTCGCCAAGGTGGAACCGGATAACGACAGCCTGCGCCTGAATGCCGAATTGGAAGATAAGGAATTGGGGTTGGCGAGCTTGCTGATTCCACAATTTCAATGGCTGGGCGGCCAGGGGCGCGTGCGGCTGAGTGTGGGCGGAACCTTGGCCCAACCCCAGGCCACCGGAGAGGCCCAGTTTGCCAACGCGGCGATCGGGTTGCAGGGTCTCTCCCAAACCATCACCAACATCAACGGCCAGGCCACCTTCACGGGCGATCGGCTGGTGGTGAACGGCATCAACGGAGCCTTTGGCCAGGGACAAATTCGCCTAGCGGGCATCTTGCCCATTGCCGACACCAAAGCCCTAGGGCCCAATGATTCCCCCCTGAACGTGGCTTTGGATCAATTGCAGCTTAATGTGCGGGATCTCTACGAAGGAGGCGTGAACGGCCAAATCAGCATCACGGGCACGGCTCTCAAGCCGATCGTCGGCGGCAGCCTGGGCCTGGTCAATGGTCGGGTGATCTTGCCCACGGATCCGGCGGCCCTGATGGCCAGCACGCCCAATGCCGCCACGGTGGGGATCACCCCGCGCTTCCAAAACCTGCAAGTGAACTTGGGCCGGGGTTTGCAAATTTTGAAATTGCCTGTCCTGAATTTCCTGGCGGAGGGGGGATTGGAGCTGAACGGAACCTTGGCCGATCCACGTCCCAGTGGCCGCATTCGACTGCAACGGGGCTTGATTAACCTGTTCACAACGCAATTTACCCTGGAGCGCGGCGAACCTCAATTTGCGGAATTTCGCCCCCGATCGGGTCTGGATCCTTACCTGGATGTGAAGATGGTGGCCTTTGTGCCCGACTCCAGCCGCAACCCCCTGCAAACGGACAATACCAGCGGCTTCAACCCCGCCGAAATTCGAGAAAGTGTGGTTGGATCCATGGGTTCCGCTCGCACCGTTCGGATCAAGGCCACCGTCCAAGGTCGCGCCAGCCAACTGCTCGATCAAATTCGCCTTACCAGTCGGCCCGCCCGCAGCGAGGCGCAAATTTTGGCCCTGATTGGTGGCAGCCTAATCAACACCTTTGACGATCGCAGTGGTGGGGCCGTGGTGCTGGCTAACTTGGCCGGCGCTGGGTTGCTCAACAACATTCAAACCAACATTGCCAGCGCGATCGGGCTGACGGATTTTCGGATTTATCCCACCACCGTCACCGCCCGGCCCCGGGGCGACAACAACCGGAACGATCGAGCCACCGCCCTGGGTCTCGGCATTGAAGCGGGCATTGACCTGAATAACAATCTCTCCGTTTCGATCGCTCAGATCATCTCGGAAATTAACAACACCACCCGCCTCAATCTGGACTATCGCCTCAACGACGACACCGTAATTCGCGGCTCCACAGACTTTGCGGGCGAGTCGCGTCTTTCGGTGCAATTCGAGCGCCGTTTTTAGGGGGCTAGTTCACCCTTGATTAACCCCCAGCATCTTGCAGCGCACCTAGCGAGCTGCCGCCGCCAAATAGCGGGCAATTTCCATCAATTGATCCTTGGGGAACGTGGAAATCAGAATCCGAGCAGCACCCTTGGGATCCCGAGGAATGCTGACTTGGCCATTGGCCGGGGCTGGGGCCGGAGTAGCGGCCGGAGCGGCTGGGGTCGCGGCGGGAGCGGCCGCAGCGGCTGCGGCGGCCGGTGGAGCAAATTTTTGGAGTTCGGGGCCCAGGGTGATGCTGTGGCCTTTGCCCCCAGCCATTAACTCAGTGGCCTGTTTCAGATCCCGCACCACGATCGGGGCGATCGCATTGAAGGGCACTTTGGGATGGGCGATCGCCCGGCGGGTGGCTTGGATCAGGGTTTGCCAAGTGGCATAGCCATCACCCAATTGCAGCAGCTTTTGACAGAGGCGATCGAGCTGTGCGCGCAACTCCGGCGTGGCCGGTTGCTTAAACAGCACCACCATTTGCTTCAGCGCTTCCATCACCAACGGGCCAAAATTGGCCGGCAGGGGTTTAGCCGCTGGGGCAGGCGCTGGGGCAGGTGTTTCCGGTTCGCCCGCCGCCCGCTTCTTAATTCGTTCGTATAGGGCTTCTAGGGATGGGCGCAGACTGTCCACCGCCGGAACGGCCTGCTCATCGTTGTAAGTGCCACCCTCCAGGGCCCGGGTCAATTTCTCCAAAAGGGCGACACCGTTTGCGAAATCTTGCTGATCTCTGTTATCTAACTTGATAGGGTTTTCGCGCAGGAACTTAAAACAGTTTTCAAGCAACAAAGCTAGGTGGCGCATTCCCTCAAAGCCAAGCATGGCCGCACTGCCCTTGATGGTGTGGGCGGCTCGGTAGATGGTGTTGCACTCCTCATATTCTTCGATGACTGCTTGCAAGTTCCCCAGGGCCGCCTGCATCGCCTCCAGATGCTCATTGGCTTCCATGATGAAGTACTTGACAACTTGTTCGTTACCACTCACGGGCGGCACTCCTCGCGACGACAGGACGGAAGCAGCGGCCGGGCTAGGATTCAGGGCAATCAAAAGGGGGGCAAAACCCCTGGAAGATGTGATGCCGCTGAACTAGCCCGCGTTGGTTGGCACGGCTGGGGAATAGCTACGCCCGCGCCACTGCGTCGGCGTTTGCACCGATGATAGCCCAATTCTCAGGGCGGCCAAGGGATCCGCCAAGGGCGACAGAAAGAAAAGCCAGGGAAGCTTTGCGCCGCTGAGGTTATAGGACGGTGCGATCGCCCAATTTAAGGCAAATCGGATGAGCAACAGTGCCAGATTCAGGCCCCAGGCGGCGGTTACCAACCAGGAAGCACTGGCACAGGCCGGCTCGAATAATAACAATACCAAGGGTAAGGGCAAGCCCTGCACTGCTAACAAAAAGAGACAATCCCCCAGGGTTTGGGCCCGGGGGCTGGCATCCTTAAGATCGAGCGATCGGCCCCACTCTTTCCAGGTTTCGGCGGCCCCTTCATACATGCGCACCTCGATCAGCTTGCCCCCATCCAAAAAGCCCACCTTCATGCCCTGGGCCGCCGCCGCCCGCGCCAGGGTCACATCATCACAAAAAGACCCCCGAGCGCTGCTGTAGCCGCCCAAGTCCACGAGCCGATCGCGCCGCACCAAAAAGCATTGACCATTGGCCATGGTGCGAGTGGGCCCCCCGATCGAGCTGCCCGCCGGCCCAAACCGATACACCAGCGTCATCAACAGGGCCGGTTGCAAAATCAGCTCACCGGGCGTTTGCAGCAAAAAGCGCGGCGAAAAAGAAACCAGATCATAGCCCCCCGCTTCGGCCGCCGCGATCGCCGCCGACACCAAGCCCGCCTTGGGCCGAGTATCCGCATCAATCCCCAAAATCCAACGGCTTTGTTCGTTGCTGTGGCGAAATCCTGTGTGCAACGCCCAGGGCCGCCCCACCCAATCTCCCGGCAAGGGATCATCCGGCAACAATCGCAGGCGGGGATCTTGGCGACCGGCGGCCTTCACCAGTTCCGGCGTGCCATCGGTGGAGTCGCTGTCAATCACCAAAATTTCCCGCACTTCGTAGCCCTGAAGCCCCAAGCCCGTTAGGCAGGGCCCCAGCCTAGCCGCCTCGTTCAGGGTGGGCACCAGGATGCTGACGGAACCGAGCTGGTCGTGGGTGGTGTCCCTGGGTTGCAGAGGCTGTTGGCGACCGGGGCCTTGCATTAACCGAGCCAACAAAATGGCAACGGCCGGAAGCTGCACCAATAACAACCCAAGGGCGATCGCCCCCCAAACTACCGCTCCGGTCTCAGTTTCCGCTCCGGTCACCATGCTGCTGTTCTCCAGTGGGATTGATCGCAAAGGGCGATCGAAATAAGGCGCAATACTAAAGCGCAATGCAGGGCACAATGCATCAGCCCAAGGGGGTTGTGAACACCCGCGAGGCTCTCAACGTGAATTTTACAGGGGGCTTGTGGCCAATTGGAGCTTGCCTGCTTGGCTGAATGCTTCATCGAATAACAACCCCCCGCACCCGCTCAGAGGGGATTGGGGGGAGAAGATTGGGGTTATGTTGCGATCGGGCGATCGGCCAAAAGTGGCCAAGCTCCCGTTCGTTACTGAGTAACCACTACTTAGCAACCACTTCCAGCGGGGGAGCATTCAGAGGCTCAGTCTCCGCCGATTCCGCCTTGGGAGCCTCCGTCGGCGCGATCGCCCACAACAGCACCGCCGGCAACACCCCGATCGCCACACTCATCATCGTGGGCACCAGGAAGCCCGGATCCAGCGAAAACACCGTAATCGCTGCCCCAAAGGCAAAATTCACCAGATAGACAATCACCGGAACCGTCAGTTGCGATCGGGTCAAATTCAACCGTTGACCACGCCACAACAGCGCCGCCACCGACATAAACACCATCCCCGTCGCCACCCAACCCGACAGGTTGCGATAGGGCATGCCAAAGAACTCGCCAATTTCCTCAAATTCCCAGAAGGGCAGCGACGTTTGGCTCATGGCCGGATCCAACACCAGATCCCAAGCCATCAGCAACACCGCGCCACCCACCACGGCTCCCGCCTGGCGCAGCAGCCCCGGCAAATTCAAACGCTCCAGCCCCACCATCACCAGCAGGTAGCAAACCGCACCCATATAAAACCAAGACAGCGGAATCGTGAACGGCACTAAACCCGCAACCTTGTATCCCAACCCCGATAGGTAGTGATAGTGGCCAAAGGGGAAGCCAGTGCTGGTTCCGAGCAGTTCGCTACCCAAGGACAAGCCCACCGAGGGCAAGAAAAACAGCAACATCCGTTGCCAACCCAAAACGCGGGCCAGGTACAGGGCCACGGCCGCTGCACCCAGGATGATGTAGCCAACACCCCCCTGACCCATACTCCATTGAAAAAACTGGATTCCAATGGGCGGCAAGCTGGCGATCAGGTCAGGACGAGGCAAGACGTACAGCAACCCAGCCAGGCCAAACGCCATGGCAATAATGTGACCTATCAGGCAAGCGCGCTCAATCAACGAGAGCGGCTGTTGGGGCAGTGACTTCATGACACTCCTCAAAGTTTCGAGACACCGATCGCATCCGGCCAGTCGGGCCCGGATGGTGTCTAACTAGTTTACGAATCTTTAAGAGAATTTTTTAAAAAAGATGAGATTTTGCCAATCCGGGGCCGATCGCTCCCTCGGATTGTGGCCACCTCGGCGGGATTGTTCCCCACGGAAAGCCTTGGCCCAAGGGATGGTCTCCAAGGAATCCAGAGGCCAAGCCCTAGGTTTCCGGATGGGCCGCTGGGCCCGTTTGGTGGTGCGGAATTTCAATGATGAACGTGGCTCCCTGTCCGGGTGCAGATTCGCAAATTAAGCGGCCCCCGTGGCGCTCCGTCACGATTTGATAGCTGATGGACATGCCTAGCCCTGTGCCCTTGCCCACGGGCTTGGTGGTAAAGAAAGGATCGAAGAGTCGTTGCTGGATGTCTGGGGCGATGCCTGGCCCGTTGTCTGACAGTTGAACTTGCACCCAACGAGAGTCGATCGCCCGGGTCGTGATTGTGATTTGGCTCGGATGGTCTTTGATGGCTTCGGTGTCGCGGAGGCGATCGCGCTCTTCAAGGGCATCGATCGCATTCACCAAAATATTCATAAACACCTGATTGAGCTGTCCGGCATAGCATTCCACCCTCGGCAAAACACCGTACTGCTTCACTACCTGAATGCCTGGATGCTCCGGCTTGGGTTTCAGGCGATTTTGCAAAATCAGCAGGGTGCTATCAATTCCCTCGTGCAAATCCACCTCCTTCACATCCGCCTCGTCCAGTCGGGAGAAGTTCCGCAGGGAGGAGACAATTTCGCGAATTCGATCGGTGCCCACCCGCATGGATTGCAGGAGCTTGGGCAAATCTTCCGCCACAAATTCCAAATCCACTTCCTCAATCAGGTCGTTGAGGTCTGGGTCTGGGTTGGGAATTCGTTCTTGATAGGCTTGCACAATTTCCAGCAGGTCTTCCGCGTAGCGATGAGCATGGCTGAGGTTGCCATGGATGAAGTTCACCGGGTTGTTGATTTCATGGGCAACACCTGCCACCAACTGCCCCAAGCTGGACATTTTTTCGCTTTGGATCAGTTGATTTTGCGTATGTTGCAAATCCAGCAGCGCCGCTTCTAGGTCGGCGGCCTTTTGTTGGAGGGCATCTTCGGCTTGGCGACGCTTGGTGATGTCGATCGAGGTGGCCACAATTCGATAAACACGTCCCTTCTTGTCAAACAGCGGGTTCAGGGTGGTCAGCAACCACAGATGCCCCTTCTGGGTGGTGACATATTCATCCTGAACAATGGTTTGGCGTTGGTCTACGCAACTCCAGTAATGGGCTTCCAAAATGGTTCCGTATTCTTCGCCAAACACTTCAGTGGGGGTGTGGTGATAAACCCGAGACTCGTGCAGTCCGGTTAAGCGGGCGCTGGCCGCATTCCAACCGATATATTCCAACCGGCGATCGGGCAGGACGGCCAAAACAAAAATGGGATATTCCACCCCGTCAAAGATGGTGCGCAGGAAGGCTTCGCGATCGAACAGTTCCAGTTCTGCCAACTTCCGATCGGTAATATCCGTGTGAACCCCCACCCATTCATAGACACTGGCCACATCATCCAAAATCGGCACAGCCCGCACGCTCATGTAGCGATATTGCCCGTCATAGCGTCGCAACCGATGCTCCAGGGTGAAGGGTTGTTTGTTGATGATGGAACGAGACCAGGCGGTCTCCGTGGCGGCGCGATCGGCTGGGTGAATGGCATTGAGCCAACCCCAGCCCAACAAATCCTGGCGCGATTGGCCCGTAAAGGCCCGCCACTTGGGCTGATCGGCGGCAAACTCTCCCAGGCGACTGGTGACCCAAACAATTTGCGAGGTGGCCTCAATCAGGGTGCGGAACCGCACTTCGCTCCGGCGACGGATGGCCTCCGCCTGTTTGAGATCGCTGATATCCATCAAAATGCCGTAGACCCGCGCGATTTGGCCGTTGGCATCTCGCTCCGGCAGTCCCTTGATTCGGAAGTAGCGCGGTAACCCGTTGATTTGTTCTATACCTTCGAGTTCCAAATCGTAGGGTTGACCGTCGTTGAGGCATTCTTCAAATGCCATCCGCAAGCGTTGCTGGGAGGAGGGGCTGTAGAGGGAAATCGACTGATCAAACTCCGGCACCCCTTCCTCGATCGGGTAGTTAAACAGCCGGAAAATTTCCTCTGACCAACTGACTTGACCGGTCGCCACGTGATATTCCCAGGAACCCAAATGGGCCACGCGCTGGGCCTCTTGCAGGCTCTCGGTGAGGCGACGGAGCCGCTCTTGGGCTTCGTAATATTCCGTCACGTCATACATCACAACCATGGCCCCAATTTGGTAGCCGTCGCTTTCCCGCAGAGGTTCCGCATGGCAAACAATTCGATGGGGGTCTTCGTTGGGCACGTGAACCACCATCTCAAAATCATGCACCGATTCCCCTAGGATCGCCCGGCTCAAGGGCATCTGGGCCGGGGCGATCGGGGTGACGCTATCCGGTTCCAGGACGGTGTAGAGGCTCATCCATTCTTCGGGCACAAGGCCTTGCAGGTTGCAGTTGTACCACTGCCGGGCCGTGTGGTTGGCGAGGGTGATTCGCCCAGCCATGTCACAGGCCATCACCCCGTCGGAAACGTTATCCAACACCAACTGCATGAGCGATCGCTCCTGTTGCAGGGCCACTTCAGCGGCCTTGCGATCGGTCACATCCAAAACCAATCCATCCCAGATCGATCGCCCATCGCTTAGGAACCGTCCCCGAGCAGCAGATTGGAGCCACTTCACTTCCCCTTGGGGGGTAATGATCCGATATTCATGCTGCCAATTGGTGCGGGTTTCAATGGCAACCCGAATGGATGTTTGAACATTGAGCAAGTCATCGGGGTGGGTCAGCGTCCAGAGACTGAGGGGGTCGTTTTGACCGCGGATGGGGTCAATGCCATAGACCTCCTGGCAGCCGGGACTGAGATACAGGAAGCGCCCCAAGGGATCGTTGCCAGACGTTTCGTACTGATAAATCACGCCGGGTATGCTGTCCGCCAGTCGCTGGAACCGATCGCGCATTTGCTCTAGGTTTTGCAGCGCCAACTGTCGATCGGTAATGTCCAGCAGCAACCCATCGGCATGTAGCGTGCCTTCTTCATCCATCACCATGCGTGAAATGCCTTGAATCCAGCGCAATTCACCCGAGGGCAACAGAATTCGATATTTATGTCGCCATTCCAGTCCATGGTTCACGGCTCGCTCCATGGATTCTGCGAAGATGGCCACATCATCGGGATGCACACAACTCCACATGGCAGCCGAATCTGCCAGAATCGCATCTGGTTCCACATGGAAGATTTCGCGCACCCGGGAACTGATGTAGATAAATTCCCCTAGGGGGTCGCCGGTTCTGCGGCGGTACTGGAAGACAATGCCCGGTAGGTTATCGGCAATTTGTTGGAACCGTTGGTTGGCCTGGCGCAAGGCCGTTTCGATCCGCCGCTGCTCCGTGATTTCAACCACGATCGTCCCGATCGCGCTAATGGTTCCTTCTCGATCCCAAATGGGAAAATAGGACAGGTTCCAAACCCGATCGGGGTCGGGGTGATGCAGTTGGGCCCCGGTCACCTCCAGGTTGGAAATGGCTTGGCCCGTTTGCCACACCTCTTCATAAAGACGCTCTAACTGAGGGGCCAAGTTGGGCGCGGTGGCCTGCATCGTTTGTCCGAGGTGGTCTGCCACCGTGAGGCCATTCAACTCGGACAAGCGATGATTGGCTTCCAGAATGCGGTAGTGGCGATCGGTAATCGCAATCCCGATCGGGGCCGCCGCAATCAGCGACTTCAGCAACGCCTGTTGCCGCAACAACTCCTGCTCAGACTGGTAGCGCTCCGTCACATCCTCATAAATCGCCATCAGGTATTGCGGGCGATCGCCATTCCAAATGGCAATGCGGCGGCTTTGTAACCAACGCTGCTCACCACCAATCAGCATGGTTGTGGGTGGCTGATCCAAAATTTGTCGTTGTGCCAAGGCCGCCCGATCGCCCGATCGCAACTCCGCCGCCTCTTCCGACATAAACAGCTCATCCATGGGCCGGCCCAATAAATCCGCCGCCGCCACCCCAAACAACCGCTCGGCGGCCGGGTTCAAGGTGCTGACTCGTAACTCCGCCGCCTCCTTCACCACCACCGGCATCGGCAAAGCATCCAACACCGCCGACAGGAACCGTTGAGTGCGCCGCAGCTCCTCCTCCGCCTGTCGCTGTTGCGTCACATCAATCACCAAGCCATCCCAAAGCGTTCTCCCATCGGCCAAGCGCTCCGGCCGGGACACCAAGCGCAACCAACGCTCTTTCCCCGAGGGCAACATGAACGGCCCTTCCCAGTGAAAATCCGACAGGTTTTGCCGCGATCGCTCCGTAGCCTGCATCAGGGTTTCCCGATCGGCCAGCGACAACATCTCAATCGCCTGGATCATCCCCTCCGGTTCCACCTCGAATAGCTCACGACAGCCGATCGAGGCGTAGGGAAACGTCATTTCGCCCGCCGCGTCTACTTGGAATTGGTAGACCACGCCCGGTAGGTTTTGCGTTAAACGATCAAACTGAGTTTGCTGCTGACGAACCTTCAGGCGCAGGGTTTCTAGCTCTTGCTGAAGAGCATTGAACACTTCTGGTTCCAGAACAATCGAAGCAGTCATGGCAGGCGCAGGATGGGGAGAAGGAGCAACTAGGAAGCAACTAGCGATGAACTAGCGATGAACTAGAGCCAATTGGTCAACCTCAGTGGGTGAATCTGAAGAGCAACTAGAGCCAATTGGTCAACCTCAATTGATCAATTTCAAGTTGATCAGCTTGCAATGGCGAAATATGAGCGAAACATGATGAAAATTCAGCAAAAACACAAGCAAAACACAATATTTTACGACCTTGCTTCATGTCATGGTTTGTACCTTAGTTGCAAAAAGAAATCCATAAATTTGCTGGCGGCAATTGGCAGAAACTGACAGCAATTCATCACCATTGATTCATGACTCAATCATAATCATCCGTAAAAATATCCACGATTACCATGCACGATCGATATTTGCGATTAATGATTACCATTCATCATGGTCACTAGCGATAGTCACTGATTATTGCATCCATAGAAATTGATCATTTTCCCCGAAACTAATCAACCATCGGATTACAAAATCCGTGAATGCTGATTAATGATCTAGAAACAGTCGATCGGGGCAGGGTTTTGGGGCAGGATTGTGAAATTGAAGACAAAATGCAACCTCAATTCGTGAAATTGCGCCCCAGGATTGCTCCAAAAGATCACCAATCTCCAAAACCCATACCCAAAACCAAGGCAGGACGTAGACGTTAGCAACTGAGCTGGCAAAAACGAAAAACCCAGCAGGGCTAACTCAAGGCGCTGCTGCCCAAGGGTTGGCTAGCATTTGTTTCGTTTTTGTGAATGAATTTTCGGGAACCCGGATGATTTGACCCGATCGACCTGAGTTCAGCCTATTGACGCAAATCCGGGAGTGATGCATTTGCTGATAGTCTAAGTCTATTCATCCACGATCCCCAAGTATGAGGATGCCAAAGCTGTTTGAGGCTTGGAGATTGCAGCTCGAAAATGTGCATCGGGATCGTGCCTCGGAAATGCGCAATCGAATCTTCAAATTGCAGCATTGGGTAGAGCAGTGACGGGGTTGGCTGCGATCGAGAGAGCATGAAGGCGGTGGTTATCCCTCGGACTCTCAACAAGACGGAAGAAGCACCCAAAACCGGACGATTTATCCATGCATCACCCGTGAATCATTATCACTCTTTGCAGCATAAGGGAGCGTAATTAAAATGGCTCAGCGGGCGATCGCCCAATGGTGGCCCTTGGCTCAATTGCCGGGGCTGAGTGCGAAGGACTTGTTGCAACTTCAGGAATTGGGACTGGTTGATACCCGATCGCTCCTGCGATCGGCCGCGAGTCGCGATCAACAACGGGCGATCGCCGCCCAATTGCAGCTCCACGAACACCATGTGCGTAAATGGGTTGCCCTGGCGGATTTGGCCCGGGTTCCCAGCGTGGGTCTAGATTACTGTGGTTTACTGTTGCATTCAGGCATCATTAGTACCGTTCAACTAGCACAGCAACCGGCCCACAAACTCCATCAGCAGGTGTTGCGGTTGCATGTGCGAGAGTTGCAGCGGCGCAATCTCTGTCCTGGTTTGGGTGAAGTAACGCGCTGGATTTTGCAGGCCCGAGAATTGGTGGGGCGATCGTCGTCCTGATCGCCTTCCCCGATTGCTTAAGTCTCCAGTGAATTCCCAGTGAATTCCCAGTGCATCTCCAGTCAATTCCAGAGCGAATTCCAGCGGCGATGGCTAAATCACGCGCAGGACGCTGGCGACCGATCGAATGGCATCGCTGGCGTGGATGTCGGCCAGGGCGGCGCGGAAGTCCCCTTCTCGCACCGCATGGGTAACTACCACCACTTGGGCTTCGTCGCCATTCACCTCCGTTTGCACCAGCGATTCCAAGCTGACCAGACGGTTCCCGAAGCAACTGCCGATATGGCCGATCGTGCCGGGGCGATCGCTCGTCAGGAAGCGAACATAGAACCGGGTTTCCAGATCATCCAGTGAGGCGATGGGGCAAAAATCGCTGTGGCTACAAGCCAACATGGGATTAATGACCGGTGTGGCCCGCTCGCCCATGGCTTGCATGGCCGCCGCCACATTCAACACATCGGAAACCACGGCGCTGGCGGTGGGGCCAGACCCGGCCCCGGGGCCAAAGAACATCACCTGCCCGATCGGCTGGCCTTCCACAAAAATTGCATTGAATGCGCCGTCCACACGGGCCAGGGGGTGGCTGTGGGGCACAAGGGTAGGATGCACCCGCAGCGATACGGCAGGCCCCTGGCGACGGGCGATCGCCAGCAGTTTGATCGCAAAGCCCAACTTGTCCGCGTAGGTAATATCCGTGGCGGTGATGTTGCGAATACCTTCCGTATGCACCGCTTCCCGCTTGATGCGACCTCCGAAGGCTAGGGAGGCCAGGATTGCGATTTTGTCGGCCGCGTCCAGGCCGTCCACGTCGGCGGTGGGGTCGGCTTCCGCATAGCCCAACCGTTGGGCATCGGCGAGCACATCGCCAAAGTCGGCTCCTTCGGCGGTCATCCGCGACAGGATGTAGTTAGTCGTGCCGTTGATGATGCCGGTGATTCCATTGAGGCGATCGCCCCCCAGGGATTGCTTCAGGGGTTGAATGATGGGGATGCCACCGCCCACGGCCGCTTCCAGCATCAAATAAACCCCCGCTTGCTTGGCCGCATCAAATAGCTCTGGGCCAAAGCGGGCGATCGCGGCTTTGTTGGCGGTCACCACATGTTTTCCGTGGCGGATGGCTTCCAACATCAGCGATCGCGCCGGTTCCAGTCCGCCAATCACCTCCACCACAATATCCACATCGGGATCGGTGACGATCGATTGCAAATCGGTTGTGAGCTGTTCGCGGGGAATTTCCACCGGCCGGGGCTTATCAAGCGATCGGGCCCCCACCCGATAGAGTTCCAACGATTGCAGGAGCGGGCTGCGGCCGGTCGCGTCCAGCAAAATCTGCGCCACACCCGCTCCAACGGTTCCGAGACCCAACAGACCGACTTTGAAACCCACGACTTTTCCCAACTTTCTCTAAACAATTCGTCCTGGGTCAGGGCGGCCACCCACGGGAGCCACTGACGGAGGAAACACCCGATCGCGATTTGGGGCCGCTTGCTCAACAAGCCTGCTCAGCAAACCTCCCGCACCAGTTTTCGGAGTTTCGCGATCGATCAAATTTCCAAATCGTCAAATTCCTGACCATGGATATTCTGACATTGGGCGGCCCGCTCAAACGGGCCGGTTCCCCGGGTTCACCCATCACCGAGCAATCGCCAGGCAATCACCAGGCAATCACCAGACAATCGCTAGACAACGGCTGGGCGATCGCCCCTAGGATTCCGAATCCAGTTGCTCTAGGTCGATTTGATTCAGGTCGATCGGTTGCAGTTGCGATTCAAAGGGCTTGGTGAATCGGGCGGCAGCAATTTCGTTTAACTTATCCAGCGGCGTATCCCAAATAAATTGGGTCGCAGCCTTGGCAAATTCCTGATTTGGGCATTGGTCACCCAAAACACAACCATTGACACAGGCGGTTTTACAGTCGATCGACTGGGGATCCAGGGAATTGGTTATTTGGCTCATGGTGACGATTCCGGCTCTTCTCTGGCCCCTTAACATAGCTGATTTTCCAGTTCAAGCCATTGCAGATAAGGTACTCAGTCCCCTGGTTCCCCAGGATTTTGCGATCTCAGAATCAGGGTTTCAAGGATTTGTGGCCGATTGCAGATTGATCGCAAGTTGATCGCAGGGATCTAAAAACTCGCCCTAACTGTGAACCCGTGCTTGGGGATGCAGCGTCGCCAAAACATCGCTTTCGATCGCCGCCAACTCCGCCAGCCGTTCCATCACCACCGGGCGATCGTAGTAGGTATCCGCCAAAACCCAATAAATCCCGTAATGTCGTGCTTCGGAAGCCATTAAGCTGCGATAGAAGGCCGCCAACTTCGGATTGGGGCAATGTTGCGCCAACAGGCCCAGTCGTTCATGGCTGCGGGCTTCGATTAGGCCCGCCACCAGCAGGGAATCCAGCAGGCGACCGGGTTCCTGGCGGCGAATTTGCGATCGCAGGGTGGCCCCATAGGGCGGAGCTGCCAAGGCCCGAGGGGCAATTCCCAGGCGATCGAGCCATTGGTTTACCTGCTCAAAATGCTCCAGCTCCTCTTGGGCGATCGCGGTGAGCTTGCGCACCAGCAGCGTTTTTGTGGGGTATTGGCCCATCAGTTGCAAGGCCACCCCGGCCGCCTTTCGCTCGCAGTTGGCATGATCAATCAGCACCTCATCCAAATGGGCGATCGCCTGGTTCACCCAAGCTTGGGAGGTGGGCTGCTGCAAAAAACGCACCGAGGGCAACTCAGAAACGGCCGGCTGCGGCAGAGAAGGGGAAGACATGGCGATCGGGAGGAAATTGCAAAGAACTGGAACCGTCGATCGAGCAAGTGAATCAACTGGGCGACTGACTTGGCGATCGACTGGGCGATCGATATCAATGCGAAATTAATGCGAACAAATCCAGTGAACCAGGCCATTGAACAACTGAGCAACCCAAGAGGCCCAAATATCTCAAACCGGCAGCGGGCGATCGGGACTGCCCCGAAACCATCCCGGAATTCGCGAAATACAATGGCAAACGTTTCCTAGTTGATTCCTGCTCGATCGGGCCCGTTCGCCGCCCTGTCCGCAACCCACGCTGCCGCCCCTCACTCTCCCCACCCCCGTCTATGGCCGTCGCTCGCAAAGCCAAAGCCCGCCCCACAAAAGCCAAAAAACGCAACACCAAAACCAAGAAAAAACGCAATCAGAAGCGAAAAAATGCCAAGGTCAAAGTTGATCCCAAGGAGCTAAAAAAGCGCCAACGGGAACAAGCCAAAGCTCGCCAAGCCTTTATTCAGTCCCTCACACCGTCCCTCATTGTGGGTGTGATTTTAGGGGCGATCGCTGCCGTTGCCGTTGATCCCAAAATGGGCGTAGTGGCCGGTGCGGCCATTCCGGTTTTGTCCCTGTCTTTGAAATATCCGCGTCAGGCTTTTTGGGGCTTTTTAATGTATTTGCCCCTCAGCGGCACGGTCACCTATGCCTTGGGTGGCAGCGTGGTGTTGCAATTGGCCAAAGACGGCATTTATTTGCCTGCTTTGATTGGCATTTGGCGATCGTGTCGGCAGATGCGAATTCCTTTCTGGGCCTCCAACGCCCTGAAACCCACACTCTTGATTTTGTTAACTTGCTCCGTGATTACGCTGCTATCCGTGAATGGAATGCAGCAGCTTAAAAAGCCCTTTCCTGATGACAAATCGCCGCTTGCATTGGGAATTTTAGGCTTCAAGGTTTTCATGGGCTACATTCCCATCATTTTCTGCACCTATCACCTCATTCGCAGTAAAAAAGAACTGCTGTTTGCTACACGAATCACGTCGGTTTTAGCCATTGTTTGCTGTGCATTGGCCTATGTGCAATATTACTTTCTGCTGACGGGGCGCTGTGCGGGCACTGACCACTTGGAAGGATCGGGATTGTTCAAGGCCTCGATCGATGCTCGTTGCTTTGTGGGCGGCTCTTTGGTTTGGAGTCCATCGCAAAATATGGTGCGACTACCGGGAACCTTTGTGGCTCCTTGGCAGTGGGCTTGGTTTCTAATTTCCAATGCCTTTTTTACCTATACGACGGCTTTTAATGACCCATCTCCCCTGTGGCGGCTGATTGGCTTGGGAGCCATGGGTGGCATCTTCATGAATGCGGTGATTTCAGGCCAGCGAATTGCCTTGGCGCTCGTGCCAGTGGTGACCGTCATTCTGTTGGTTTTGACGGGGCAAGTCACCAACTTAAAACGCTTTTTGCCGATCGCCCTCGGTTTGGTGTTGCTGTTGGGTGGTGCAGCGGTTTTATTCCCTGATGTGTTGCAAGAGCGGATCGATAGTTTCACCAGCCGTTGGGCTGCTTCTCCGGCCGATGAATTCATTGGGGAACAGTTTGGATTTGTGCTTAAAAAAGCCCAAAATAATCCCTTTGGGGCGGGCTTAGGCCGAGCCACCAACTCAGCGCGGGTTTTTGGTCGCACAACCTTGATTGAAACCTGGTTTCCCAAGGTGATGTGGGAGGTGGGTTTTCCGGGCATTGCGGCGTTTTTGGCCTTCGTCACGGTGATTACCATCACCACGTTTAAGGCCTATCGATCGGTCAAGGAAAAAAATCTGCGCGGCATCGGAGCCAGCTATTGGGTGTTTGTGCTGTTTATCAGTTATCAAACCTATTACTACCCGTTGGATGTGGATCCAGTGGCGGTTTATTACTGGTACGCAGTCGGGGTGTTGTTGCGATTGCCCGAGATCGATCGCGCCGATCGTAAGCAACGACTCTTGGAAGCCGAGGACGATTCAGAAGACTTAGAGGCAGATTTAACCGATGATTTGGAGGAATCAGCCAATAATGGAACCAGTCGCCGGGGAGCCGCCAAGGCCGCTCCCGGTTAGCATCTGGTTTTAGCATCTCGCTATTTTTGTGCCAGTCTTGTGGGATTGAATCAACGAATCGGCAGGAGCGTCAGGGAGCTTTGTGGATGAGACTGACACCCAACACCAAGGTTTTGATTTGTGGGATTGCCGAACCGCTGGCGATCGACCATGTGCCGCTGATGCGGGACTACGGCACACAGGTGCTGGCGGGTGTCAGCCCCGGCGAAGGGGGCCGATCGATCAATGAAATTCCCGTTTTTGATTTGGTAGAAGAGGCGATCGCCACGGTGGGGCCGATCGATGTGGTGATTGTTTTTTCGCCAGCCTATGCGGCGGTGGATGCGGCCTTGGAGGCGATCGCGGCTGGCATTCGCCAGGTGGTGATGGTGTCGGCTGGTGTGCCGCCGTTGGATATGGTGCGCCTGGTGCGGCGGGCAGAGGCCACCGATACGTTGGTGCTCGGCCCCAATTGCCCGGGAATTATTGTGCCGGGACAGGTGTTGTTGGGAATGCACCCGGCCGAATGCTATCAACCGGGGTCGATCGGGATTGTCAGCCGATGCAGCACCCTGGCCTACGAGGTGGCGCTGCAACTGACGCGGGCTGGGTTTGGCCAATCGATCGCCGCTTGCATTGGGGCCGATCGCGTGGTGGGATCGTCGTTGCTACAGTGGCTGCAAATGCTGGATGAGGACGATCGCACCGAGGCCATTGTGCTGCTGGGCGAAGTCAGCGGCGATGGGGAACTGCGGGCCGCGCGTTACATTGCCGAAACGATCGATAAACCCGTGATTGCCTACATTGCCGGACACTTTGCCCCCGTGAACCGCTCGATCGGCCATGCCAACCAGATCGTGGCCTCGCGCACGGAGTTGGGCAAACGGGGCAAAACCGATGTTGCCACCAAGGTCGCCGCGCTCAAGGCCGCCAAGGTGAGAGTGGCCGATCGCCCCTCCAAAATCCCCGAGCTATTGCAAAGGGCCCTGAACACCAAAGCCAAGGCCCCTAGCGCTAAGTGATAACCGGTGGAGCTAGATCTGATTGTCGGCCAACCTAAGAAGCAGCCAGCAACTCATCTAGCTTGCCTTCCTGCTCCAGGGCGTGGATATCATCACAGCCGCCCACATGGTGGTTATTGATAAAAATTTGGGGAACTGATCGCCGACCATTGGCCCGTTCCGCCATCTTGGCCCGCCCTGGCTCATCGCCGTCTAGGACATATTCCGTATATTTCACCCCTTTGTGGTCGAGCAATCGCTTGGCCCGAATGCAAAAGGGGCAAGTTGTCCAGAGATAAATTTCAACGTTGGCAGCCATAGGATGCGATCGCGGTGGTGTTCAAGATTTATGAAGGATTGTATCTAGTTTCTCGATCGCTTGTGGCCTAGCCCAGGCTCCAGCCCACCTTCAGACACCAGAAGGGCGATCGCCCCGTCGGTCGATCGCCCTTCCATTCAGACCCCATTGAGCCAAGGTGCATCGGGATCAGCGCCCCAGTGAGCCGCCGCGATCAGCCAGTGTTCCGCATTCCGGCCGCAATTCCGTTAATGGTCAGCAGGGCCCCGCGCAACAGCTCGCTGCGGCTATAGCGCGATCGCGCCATGCCGGTGGCTGACTGTTGCTTGTGTTGGCGTAACCGCTTGAGCAACGACGCTTGCAGGAAGCCCAAGGGCACGATCGTGCCGTTACGCAACTGCACCGAGCGCTGCAACGCCGGGTCTCCATCCAACAGGCGATCGTGGCCCGTAATTTTCAGCACCAGATCCCGAGTCGTCATGTACTCATGGGCAATTTGCTCAAACAGAGCCTCAAACCGGTCTCGGTTGGCCGGCTGCGTCAACTCATTGGTGTAGTGGCGGGCAATTTGCAGATCCACCTTCGCCAGGGTCATTTCCACCTTCGAGATCGCCATCTTGAAGAACGGCCACTTGAAGTAGAAATATTGCAGCAGCTTCAGGTGTTCTTCCGGCTCCTGATCCACAAAGTCTTGCAGGGCCGTGCCCACCCCATACCAGGCGGGCAACAGGAAGCGGCTTTGGGTCCAGCTAAACACCCAAGGAATGGCCCGCAGGCTGCTGAGATCCTTCTTGCCACCCCGGCGGGCCGGTCGCGAAGAGATTTGCAATTGACTGATTTCCTCGATCGGGGTGACCTCATGGAAAAAGTCAATGAAATCCGGTTGTTCGTAAATCAGCGATCGGTAATGTTCCCGCGATCGCGCCGACAGGGACTCCACAATCTCATTCCAAGCCTCAATGTCATCAAACCCTGTGCCCAACAGGCTCGATTGAATCGTGGCGGCGGCCACCTTCTCCAGGTTATAGAGCGCCAACTCGGGCAAGGAATATTTGGAAGCCAGCACTTCCCCCTGCTCCGTGATTTTGATGCGGCCTTGGATGCTGCGGCCCGGTTGGGCCAAGATGGCTTCGTAGGCCGGGCCGCCGCCGCGTCCCACGGATCCACCGCGCCCGTGGAAAATCTTGAGGGCCACCCCAAAGCGATCGGCCACCCCTTGCAGCGCCTTTTGGGCCTTGTGAATTTCCCAATTACTGCTGAGGAAGCCCGAATCCTTGTTACTGTCCGAATAACCGAGCATCACCTCTTGCTGATTGCTGGTGGGGGTGTGGGGTCGCATTTTGGCGAATTCTGCGCCCGTTTGCCCTTCGGTGGCCGCTTCCAAAACAGCATCGAGGCGATCGTAGCCACCCGCCAACAATGCGCGGTAAAGCCGCATGGAGAACAGCCCCTCCATCACCGACGGCGCACATTTCAAGTCTTCCACCGTCTCAAACAGCGGCACAACGCGCAGGGTTCCTGACCCGGTGGCGGGGTCATAGAGGCCTGCTTCCTTGGCCAGCAGCAGCACCTCCAGCAGATCGCTGGCGTTGTGGCTCATGCTGATGATGTAGGTTTGGCAGACTCCGGGGCCAAACTCGTGCTGTAGCTGTCGCACCACCCGCAGGGTTTCGATCGCCTCGCGGGTTTTGTCGGAAAAGGGCAACTCCGCCGGAATCAAAGGACGACGGGTGCTTAATTCCTGCACCAGCCAGGCCGTTCGTTCTGCCTCGTCCATTTCCCGATAAGGCTTGGGCAACAGTTGCAGATATTCCGTAATTTCATCGATCGCGGCTGAGTGACGGCCACTCTCTTGGCGAATATCCAAATGGGCCAAACTAAACCCAAAAATTTCCACCCGACAGATCAGATCTTCCAAATCCGAGCAAACTAAGCCCGTTTGTTGCAAACTGCGCCGGATGAGATTCAATTCTGCCAAAAATTCCGTGCCCGATCGATAGATGCTGACCGGATTGTTTTCCAACATATCCGAGTGCAATTCATCTCCTTCGTAGAGCCGGTTCGATCGAGCCAGGGTGTTAATCAACCGCTGTTCAATGTAAGCCAGCTTCAGGCGATAGGGTTCTTGGCGGAAACGCACCGCATATTTTTCGTAAATATCCGGCAGTCGAGCCTGCTCCTGCTCCAAGGATTCCAGCAGCTCCGGCAGCACATCGCTCCAGTGCAAAGAAAGGCTCAACAAACTGCTGAGACTTTTCACCGATTGCAGATATTTTTTCAGCACCAAGTTGCGCTGATAGCAGGCGGTTTTCCAGGTCACTTCTGGCGTGACGGAAGGGTTGCCATCGCGATCGGAACCCACCCAAGATCCAAACCGACAAAAATCGAAACGGGGCGGAGTCAGGCCCGGAAATGATGATTTCAACGCTCGCTCGAACCGGTGATAGAGCTGGGGAATCACCTCAAACAGCACTTCTTCAAAATAGTGCAAGGCATAGTCCACCTCATCCAGCACCGTTGGTTTGAATTGGTGCAACTCATCGGTGCGCCACCAAAGGCGAATTTCTTCCGTGAGTTTTTGGCGCAGGGTTTGGGCCTCGATCGAGGTGCTCAGCCCCCGATCGCGCAAATCTTCTTCCACCAAATCCAGCTCCCGCAAAATCTTCACCAACCGCCGCTGTTTATCGCGAATCGTGTGGCGCACAATTTCCGTTGGGTGAGCCGTAAAGACCAACTGAATATCCAATTGATCAATCAACTTTTGAATTTGCCGAGGCGGCACATTCAGTTGTTGCAAATAGGGAAATAGCCAATAGAACGTACCGCAATTATCCGGAATCTGATCCGGTTTGGGAATGCTCCGCTCCAGCACCTTTGCTTCAATTCCACCCTTCGATTCAGGATTGTCAAAGGGGCTATGGTTGCTAAAAAGCTTCGTCAAAATGGGCTGACTGCTGGCAGTTTCGTATTGCCGTTGTTGATCGCGTTGTTCGTAATGTTGCTCAACGATATTAATCAGTTGAAAATAAAGGGCAAAGGCACGCGCAGCCCGAATTGCCGAATTAAGGTCTAGGTTTTCAACCAGCTTCAAAACATCAGCTTCGCAAAAATCAGCGGCTTGGCCGTCCGGCGCGCAGAGATCCAACAGTCGATCTAGCAGGGATACCAATTCCTGACCGCACTCCTGTTGCAACACCTGCCGCCACAGGTCTTCCATCACCTTGAGACGATGCCGCAAAAACAAGTCTGATGCCGAGGCTGCGGCAACTTCTCGATCGAGCGAATGGATGGTCGAACTCATAGAGCGATCGGCTGGCTCGGTAAGGTTGGTCATGCTCCCTAGATTATAGGAAGGCGGGGCTGTAGAAACCCATCCTCATCCCGCCAGCTCGCCAGCGGGTGGGTTGTTGATGAGGGACGGGAAACCTGAATCCTGTTTGGGTCTGGGGGTGGGCAGTTTCCCCCCAAGGAGCCAACATGGTGCATGAAATCCCGGATGGATTGTGCGTTTAAACGGCCCCAGAATCGGTATAGCCCTGTACGGTTTCCGGGTTTTGCAGCCGAATTAAATCATTTGCTTGGCGGGTTTGCATCGGATCAAGATTTTTGATCACCAACAGGTATTGATCTTGATCAAGTCGATTACGATAGGCCAGCACATCACCGTTACCTCCCGTCAGGCCCAGGCCGCCTCCAACGGTCACGCTGCCCATGGCTCCCCCGATCGCCCCCAACAGACCACCTACCAAGTGGTTGCCCACCGGGCCAGCCCATTCCGTGAAGGTTTGCAACCCCGTCGCCAAGCTGAATCCCACGCCGGCCAAAAAGCCAAAGGGAATCGTCCAAAAAGCCATCATCTTAATTTGGCGACGAGCCTGCTGGCTGGGGTCAATGAAGCCAAATTCATCGGCGGTTTTGTAGCCCTTGCCCAAAATGGCCATTTGCTTGAGGTCAAAGCCTGCCGCTTCCAGGGCCGTGTAAGCCGCTTCCACGCCCATGCGATCGGCAAAGACAGCAATTAGGTAGTTCATCAACCAACTCCAAGAAACAAGCCCTAAAAACCAAAATCAGGATTGAGCTTACACTCCATCCTGATTCTGACTCGACAGGCATCATAGCCTACGCACTGTCTTGAGGATTGCCACCCGGCAATCTGACGAGTTGCGGGGCCGGTTGCTGGTCTAGTTGCTGGGCAGGTTAATGGCCATCAGCGACCGATCCAAACCCGCCGAAGTGGCCAGCGCTTGCCAAGCGGCTGCTCGATCGCCCGAGCGATCGGCTTCAATCACGCTGCTCACCGCGTCGTACCAAATGCCCGCACGAGCATAGGCCGCCGCCGCCGTCAGCCGATCGGGAGCTGCCGTTGCTTCCGCCACCGCAGAGCTGGCTTCCACCCGTTGAATCCAGCCGCTAGCGAAGGTGTTGCGCGGTTCTTCGCCGTTGGCCGTTTCGCAAGTGACCGAAACGTACCATTGATAGGCCTTGCCAGCGGTCAGGCCTTGGCCCTTATCCCGCAGCTTCACCTGCACCAAGCCGCCTTCCTGGGGAAGAGCGATGGTTTGCTCGTCCAAGTCGGCTTCCGTTGCGTCCGTCAACCGGAAACGAGCCGTGCTGCCCATCCCAGCGGGCACATAGACCCACAGCGAAGGATGAGCACTGGCCGTCAGCGCACCCTGTTGGCCTGGAACTAAGGGCATGAGGGCCAAGGCCGAGGAACCACAAGCACCGCGCCGGCCTCCACTGACCGTGTGGCGAAGGGTGCGGTTACCCCGGGGAGCGAACCCAGCTTCTTGGCTCGGGAGCGAATTAAAGCTAACGGCGGGCCCTTCTGAGCCAGCTTGACCGTTAACCAAAGGCATTCCTGCCGAAGCGGTGAAACTTGAAAGGGCGATCGCCCCGGCCGTCAAAACCGAGGAAACAAAGAATCGGGAGAGCATGCGATTGGGCACCATAAGAACTACCCCTTATGAGACTGATACAAGCAAAAGCAGTAGCGACCTACAAGGGCTGGATGTTATCTGTCCTCGCGGCTGCTGTTCCCTACCCCTGAGACTCTATTGAAAACGATACTCGGGAAAAAGTAGTGAACCATGTTCCGATCGCGGCTTCGGTTGGGCCATGGTCTGGATTGATCATGACCATAGCTGTGCCCTGCGAACCGCAAACTCAACACCAGGCGAGGACGGAAGCGAATTCCCGTTCAGTCAATAGATGCCCCTGGAAGCCGAGTCCGTCTAGACAGTTAACAAACTGTCTCTCAGTGTATGGCATTCCCCCAAACCAGCTATGTACCGATCAACACTCAGTTCACGGTGAGCTGACTGATCTTACCGGCGGGCGGGCGCGAAACAGGAACCGGAGCGATCGCGCTAAATCCTACGCTGAGCGCGGAACGCCCCTTGCGGAGCACAATTCACAAAGCAAGTTTGGGGGAAGCTTGGCGAAAGCAGTCCCCTATTGGGAATTTTGAAGAAATGTAAAGAGTCGCAAACAATCGCAAGCTTGAGTTGGACTTCCTCAAGCGGGATCGAAAAGTTGGATCGAATTTGACTCAACTTGATGGATTCAGCTTGGCAGACTCAACTTAGACTCAACTGAATTTTGGGGAGCGGGGCAGCTCCTTTCCGGCCGGTTCTGAAATCGGAAAACCGCGTTTTTGCCATTGTTTTTGCCATTGATTAACCCACTGGCCCCCTAACCCATTAACCCATCAGAATTACCCGATCGAGCACATGGATCACGCCATTGGCCGCTTCGATGTCGGCCGCCACCACCGTGGCATTTTTCACCTCGAAGTTTTTGCCAACCCGCACCGGAATCGGAGCACCTTCGAGCGATTCCAGTTGGGTCATCTGGGCCAAATCCGCTTGGGTGTATTTACCAGCCACCACGTGATATTTCAGGATGCGAGCCAGTTGTGGGGGGTTTTGCACCAGGGTTTGCACCGTGCCGGGTGGGAGCTGAGCAAAGGCCTGATCGTTGGGCGCAAATACGGTGAAGGGGCCTGGACTTTTCAGGGCTTCGACCAATCCAGCCACCTTGACGGCGGTTACGAGGGTTTCAAAGGAACCGGCATTAATGGCAATGTCAACAATGTCGGGCATGGTCAAGGATGGGGGTGAAGTCCAGGTACGGGGCAATGCAGAGCCTCTGGGGCCCAAGGTTGCCGCTAAATCCCAATCATCCTACCGTCGATCGCCCGATCGATTGGCGGTGGGCAATTTTGGAGTTTTAATACCTCCGATTGGGCATGGTTGGCCCGCCCCGCTGTCCTTGGGAGATGGCAGCCATCCCCAGACAGCAGAGCAGGGCTAGACCTAGCAACAATGGGCTACATCGGATGAGCTACTAATGAGCTACATCGATTGATAAGCAATTGGCAATCAGCAATTGACATTTAGCAATCAGCAATCAGCAATTGGCAATTTGAGACTGGCCGGAGATTGATCTGAAAGTGACCTGAGCGATCGATTGGGTAACCGATCGCCGCTTCGTTACCAGCCCAACACGTAGGCAAACACCAACGGAGCCACGATCGTTGCGTCACTTTCAATCACAAACCGGGGCGTGTCGATCGACAGCTTGCCCCAGGTGATTTTCTCGTTGGGCACGGCTCCCGAATAGGAACCATAGCTGGTGGTGGAATCGCTGATTTGGCAGAAATAGCCCCACAGCGGCGTTTCGCGCAGCAGGTCTTGCTGCAACATGGGCACAACGCAAATGGGAAAATCACCCGCAATGCCGCCCGCAATTTGGAAGAACCCGATCGACTGGCCGCTCTCGATCGAAACCTTCGTGTAGTAGTCCGCCAGGGCCATCATGTATTCAATGCCCGTGCGCACCGTGTGGACATTTTTGATGTCGCCCTCAATGCAGCGAGCCGCAAAAATGTTCCCCAGGGTCGAATCTTCCCAGCCGGGCACAAAGATCGGCAAATTCCGTTCAGCCGCCGCCAACATCCAGGAATTCTTGGGATCGATTTGGTAATACTCCTTCAAGGAGCCATTCAGCAGCACTTCGTAGAAGAATTCGTGGGGGAACTTCCGTTGCCCAGTTGCATCGGCCGCCTTCCACACATCCAGCACGGCTTTTTCCATGCGGCGAATGGCTTCTTCTTCCGGAATGCAGGTATCGGTGACCCGGTTCAGATGCTTGTCCAGCAGTTTTTGTTCATCTTCTGGGGTCAAGTCCCGATAGTTCGGAATCCGCACATAGTAATCGTGGGCCACCAGGTTAAAGATGTCTTCTTCCAGGTTGGCCCCCGTGCAAGAAATCGCGTTGATTTTGCCTTGGCGAATCATTTCCGCCAGCGACAGGCCCAATTCTGCCGTGCTCATGGCTCCGGCCATGGCCAGCAACATCGGATTTCCGGCTTCCACATGCACCTTAAATGCTTCAGCGGCATCCACCAAGGCCGCTGCGTTGAAGTGGCGGTAGTGGTGTTTGATGAACTGACTGACGGGGCCCATAGGTTACTTGCCTTTCAACAAAAGAGTGCGACACAACCAGCAGCCCCGGAATTTGCGTCCAAGGGTCGATCGCGCTGCCCCAGCGTTGACCGAGGATGATTCAAGCCCAACATCCTTCAGCCCAGGGGGCGATCGCGCGCGATCGAAAAAACGGGGCTGCAATCCAAAACGATCATCCTACCGCCTTGGCCTCAACGAAACATTAAGAAGCGGCGCAAACTCGATTCCGTCCCCCATGTTTGGCGGCATAGAGATAGCGATCAGCCTCTGCAATCATCGCCTCATAATCTCCCAAGGCTAAATGGTCAGAAACACCAATGCTGAGGGTGACGCTGAGTTCTGGGTGAATTTTGGGCCAAGGCGCTTGTTCGATCGCCTGGCGAACTTTGTTGCAAGCCGCCACCGCATCCGCTGAGCCGATGCCCGGCAGTGCAATCACAAATTCTTCGCCCCCATAGCGAGCACAAAGATCGCTCGATCGCAGATTCTTTTGCAGAATTTGTGCCACCCCTTTCAAGACCCGATCGCCCACTGCGTGCGAAAACTGATCGTTGATTCGCTTAAAGAAATCCACATCCCCGATCGCAACACTCAAGGGAGAACGATAGCGCTGAGCCTGCTCAAATAATTGGCTCATTTGCCCATTAAAGTGACGGCGATTAAACAGTCCCGTCAGCTCATCTCGAATGCTCAATTCCGTGATCTTGGCGTTCGCCTTTTCCAAGTCCAAGATTTTTTGACTTAGGGCCTGTTGCAGTCGATAAATCTGTAAATGGGTGTTGACCCTTGCCAACACTTCCAACTCTTGAAAGGGCTTGGCGATATAGTCCACACCGCCCACCTCAAACCCCTTAACCTTGTCGTGAACAGCGTTGGCCGCGCTGATAAAAATGATCGGGATAGACTGCGATCGACGATCAGCCTTTAATCGTTGACAAACTTCATAACCATCTAGGTTTGGCATCCGAATATCTAACAAGATCAGGTCTGGGCGATGGGCCGCGATCGCCTTCAGCGCCTGTTCTCCGCTGTTGACCGGCCGCACCTTGTGACCCTCCCGCACCAGCAACTGGCTCAAGACTCGCAGGTTCACCAAATTATCATCCACCAATAGGATGTTGCCTTGCACTGTCGGGATTGTGCAGGGCGGGTGCTCCAGTTCATGGATGGCTTCGTGCTGGCCGTCTGCTGGGGGGACACGATCGATCATTGAATAGTTCATCGGCTCTGCATCCTGAAGATTGTGGTTTCGAGTTTCTGAAAATTTGCAAATTTAATTCACGAATTGTGAAACTCGAATCATGAAATTCGTGAATTTATCCTAATTGCCAATGAAGCGAAGGAGCAAAATACAAGCACAATACTTAAAAAAATTCACTAAGCACTAATTAAAAATATCAATCAAATATCAATTAGCTGTCAATCAAATTTCGTGACAGTCTCATGGTAATTTTGTAACGGTTTCATGACAGATCAATACTCAGCAATGACTGTAATTGATCATAGTCATAATCATGCAAAATACGATTCAGTTGAGCAATGATTAACGCCTCTTCCGGGGGCAGCTCATGAATTAAATATTCCAGTTCAAAAAAGTCCGCTTCTTGGGCGGCTTTCAGCATTTGCTTGCGCCAAGGTTCTGGCAAATTCCGTAGTTTTTGACTCACGCGATCGGTGAGTTCAGGGCTGGCCACGGGCGATCGCCCGCTGAAGCTGCTGCTGATCTCGCTTTCCAAACCGGTGGATAAGTTGGCATACAGATAGCGAACCTGGAGATGATGGGCGATCGCATCCAGAATCGTTTGCTCTCGGAAGGGTTTGCGCACAAATCCATCAAAACCGGTTGCTAAAATCTGTTGTTCATCTTCCTGAAAAGCACTGGCCGTCAGGGCCAGAATAGCCACAAACTGCTGTTTTGAGCGGGCTAGTTTTTTAATTTGTCTCATGGCCGAGATGCCATCAAGTTGCGGCATCCGTAAATCCATCCAAATTAGGTGGGGCTGCCATTTAGACCACTCCTCAATCGCCTGATAGCCGTCATGAACTTCCCGAACAGCAAACCCCACACGCTTGAGCAATTGACTCAAAAGGGTGCAATTTTCCGGGCGATCGTCAGCAATCAAAATTCGAGGAATTGGGGAATCGGGCGCTAACCCAATAATTTGTCTGGGATCGGGATTGGCGCTGTTCGGTTCCCCAATGGGTGCACTGATCGAAAAGTGAAAAGCAGTGCCCTGATTGGGCTGGCTTTTGACCGTAATTTCACCCCCCATGAGTTGTATAAAAGAGCGACTGAGGGCTAATCCCAATCCGGTTCCTGCGCGGCTCGATCGCCCCGATGCGGTTTGCTCAAAAGACTGGAATAACTTGGGCAACTCAGCCGGTTCAATGCCCACCCCGGAATCAATCACCTCCACCATCAGGCGATCGGGCGGTGCATATCGCACTTGCACAGAAATGCCCCCTTCCGGCGTAAACTTAATAGCATTGCCTAAGAGATTAACCAACACTTGGCGCAATTTTCCATCATCCATCACCACATAAGCAGGCAAGGCGGAATCCAGGTCAAAATCGAGGCGTAATCCCTTTTGATGGGCGGCCAATTCGAACATGGCCATGACTTCTTTAAAGAGCGATCGCACCTCGATCGACTGTGTAACGAGTTCCGCCTTGCCCGCTTCAATCTTGGCCATTGATAGGAAGTTATCAATGAGTCTCAATAAATGCTCGCCGCTCATCTGAATCACGGCCAGGTTAGTTTTTTGCTCCTCAGTTAAGCCAATATCGCGCTTCATCAGTTGCGAAAATCCAATGACAGCATTCAGCGGCGTTCGCAACTCATGGCTCATATTCGACAGGAACTCACTCTTAGCCTGATTGGCTAGTTCCGCTTGGTGCTTGGCTGCTTCGGCCTGTTGCTTTTGGCGGGCTAATTTTTGTTCTGCCAGTTGGCGTTGGTGTCGCATGGCCACAAACTCAGTCGCCAGTTGGCCAATTTCACCATTCGCCTTAACCTCGATCGCGCGGTCTAAATTACCTTGCTTCATCAAACGAACGGCTTCTGTTAATTGCTCCAAAGGCTGCGCGATCGTATTTCCCCAAAAATAACCCATCATCCCAATGGGAAGTGCTGTGACCAAAAAAGCCAACAAAAAACTAACCCGCACACTTTGTTCATAGGCTAGGAAGCTGTCATCTACTTCCGAATCATTTTCAAATACAATGAAACCAATAATTTGCTCATCTAATTGCAGCTCAGAAATGCGCTGTGACCATACTTGAGACCACCAACGTTGCAAGTCGAAAAATGGGACGCGATCGCCCCGCGCGGCCCGCTCAGGCGGCAGGATATAGTTGCCTGCTGAGTCCACCACGGAAAACAGCGGGCGGCTGGGGGGCCAGGCTCGCTGGTCGGTTCTGGTTTGTCCTGGCTTGGGAGGTGGGAACCGGCCAGGAATCGTTGCTGGATCTTCTGGCAACTCCGGGAAATCCGGTGGCAAAGCGGCTTCCGAATTGCACGATGATGCCCCTAATCCCCCATGGGTCACGGGAGGCGGAGAGGGTCGCCCAAACATCACCAAAGGGCCTAGCCAAGCCTTGAGGCGCTGAAGCCAGCTTTCAACAGGACAATCGATCGGGCGGGGATCCTTAGGCAGGTCAGCGGCGCGATTGTGGGCCAGTGCTGCCCGACGGCGCTGGATGAAGTGGCCTAGGTCTTCCCGCTGTTTGGCTGCGTCCCAAGATCCAGCCGATTGGTAATAGGCCAATACGTGCGATCGATACTTTTCTTGGTGGCCCTGCACGGTGGCCGGCGAAAAAGAAGCCCGCATCATCTCCAGGGTCAAGTGACCGACCACCGCCGCCCCCAGCCAGCCACTAGCCACCACAGCAAGGACGATTTTGGTGCGCAGGGGCAAAAATTTCATGGGCAAATTAGGGGCTGACGGCCCTTGCTTCTCACCATTTCAGTCCACGATCAAAGTCCACGATCGCACCCCACGATTGGAGTCCGCGATCGCACCCCACGATCGCCAGAGGGCAGGCTTGGGGATCAGGGGATCAACTGCACAACCTATCCCTTGGCCCGGCGGCGGTGCTTGCGAGCAGCCCGTTCCACCTGATCTTGCTCGTAGTCAATCAATCGGCCAAAGTAGGGATGTTGTCCCAAATCGAGCGACATGTAAACGTGGCGGCGCACATTGTCAAAGCCCTTGCGGGTAAAGAACTTCACTGCCGGTTCATTGGCGGGATCCGTATCAATAAATAGGCTGCGGGCCCCTTGGTGGATCGTGCGCTCCACAAATCGATCGACCAAGGAGTCGGCCACGCCCCGGCGCTGGAATCGGTGATCAACCCCTAGCCAATTGATGTAGCCGTAGGTTACCTGCTTCTCAATCACCGTACCCAACACAAATCCCGCAAACTCGCCTTCCACTTCCGCAATGAGGCAATATTCCGGATCCGTGTTGTAGAGGCCCGTGACCTCCCACTCATCCCAAGTGCGGTAAAGCGTGGGATACAACTCATTTTGAAAAAGCTGTTCACCCAGGTGAAAGACTGGAGCGAGATCATCGATCGTCATGTCGCGAGTGACCACCGCATTGGTCGGGGCCGCATTGGCGGCCGCAGATTCCGCAAGGGGTGAAGACTCAGACCCGAGGCCAACATTAGCCCCAGCCTGCGATTCGGACGACTGAGAAGATAGATGAGGCGGATGAGAAGGCGATGCGTCAATGGTCACAATAAACCCTAGGGCTGGTTGAACAACACCAAAACCAGCCCGCGATCGCCATTTTATGCGATCGCCATTTGATGGGAACGGATGCGGAGGGACTCGAACCCCCGACCCTCAGAACCGGAATCTGATGCTCTATCCAACTGAGCTACGCATCCAGGGTCGGCTATGCAAGCGGCCGCACAAGCGCCACTCAACATCGCTTGGCTATATTACCACTTCTGACAGCGATCGCCCCTCTCATTTTAAAATTTTAGGGTTGTAAAAATGGTTTGATATTCGCCAACCCCATCACAACCAACCATTACACCCAACTAAGGAGAAGCTCGCTGTGGTTGCCACTGCCCTTAACACCACCCGTTCAGAAGAAATTTTTGCCGCTGCCCAAACGCTGATGCCCGGCGGCGTGAACTCGCCCGTGCGCGCGTTTAAGTCCGTGGGTGGTCAGCCGATCGTGTTCGATCGCGTCCAGGGAGCCTATGCCTGGGATGTGGACAACAACCGCTACATCGACTACGTGGGCACTTGGGGCCCCGCCATCTGCGGCCATGCCCATCCCGAAGTGTTGGAAGCCCTGAAAGCCGCGATCGACAAAGGAACCAGCTTCGGTGCGCCCTGCTACCTAGAAAACGTGCTGGCCCAGATGGTAATTGATGCCGTCCCCAGCATTGAAATGGTGCGCTTCGTCAACTCCGGCACCGAAGCCTGTATCGCCGTCCAGCGCCTGATGCGTGCCTACACCGGCCGCACCAAACTGCTGAAGTTTGAAGGCTGCTACCACGGCCACGGCGACATGTTCTTGGTCAAGGCCGGCTCCGGCGTGGCTACTCTCGGTTTGCCCGACTCCCCCGGCGTGCCGAAAAACGTCACCGCCGACACCCTGACCGCCCCCTACAACGACCTAGAAGCCGTCAAGGCCCTGTTCGCGGAATATCCCGGCGAAATCGCGGGCGTAATCCTGGAGCCGATCGTGGGTAACGCGGGCTTCATCGTCCCCGAACCCGGCTTCCTGGCCGGCCTGCGCGAAATCACCAAAGAAAACGGCGCGCTGCTGGTGTTCGACGAAGTGATGACCGGCTTCCGAATCGCCTACGGTGGCGTGCAAGAAAAATTCGGCATTACCCCCGACCTGACCACCCTCGGTAAGGTGATCGGCGGTGGGCTGCCCGTGGGCGCTTACGGCGGCCGTCGCGAAATCATGCAAATGGTCGCTCCCGCTGGCCCCATGTACCAAGCGGGAACCCTGTCGGGCAACCCCTTGGCCATGACCGCTGGCATCAAAACCCTGGAGCTGCTGCGTCGTCCCGGTAGCTACGAATATCTCGACCAAATCACCGGCAAGCTGATCACCGGCCTGCTGGCGATCGCCCGGGAAGCGGGTCACGAAGTCTGCGGCGGCCACATCAGCGGCATGTTCGGCATGTTCTTCACGCCGGGCCCTGTGCGCAACTACGAAGAAGCGAAGGCCGCTGACCTGACCAAGTTCAGCCGTTTCCACCGGGGCATGTTGGAGCGGGGTGTGTACCTGGCTCCCTCGCAGTTTGAGGCGGGCTTCACGTCGTTGGCCCACACCGACGAGGACATCGAAGCCACCTTGGCCGCCGCTCGCGAAGTGCTGTCGAGCCTGTAATCGCAAACTGCGCTGAATGACTCAGTTCATGAGCGGGGACAGGTTTTGGATCTGTTCCCGCGCTGAGTTTCATCAAAGAGCAACCCAAGTCCGACAGGGCAACAGCTGTAACTCCGACAAGCGCCGAGTTTGATAGAGATATCGAGTTCGGAGGACAGCCGATGGAAACCCTCGAAGACATCAAGTTGTTGTTGGAAGTGACGGCGGCGTTGGCGGCTTTGTCGCAGACCTTTCCGGTGGCGGCGATGTTGGCTGGTTCGGCGGCGATCGCCTGGTTGGTGTTTCCTGGCTTGAAGCGTTCGCGTGACAAGAAGTAAGTTCGATCGGGGGCGTGGGGACTAGCAACCCTGCGCCCTCAATTTGTTTGTCGCAAAATTGCTGTAAATCCTTCTTGGGTGAAGTGTTTATCAGTCGTCAATGCTTCACGAATACCCCGCTGCTGCATCAAAACAAAGCTGACAGTATCGCAGAGAGAGTAAGTCTTATCAGGGCGATTCTGCAAGAGTGTGACGGCAGCTCTAACCAGAAATTCATCAACCCAAACTATTTCAATCTTTGGTGTATTCAACAATGAGTTGATAAAGTTGATAGCCTTGGTTCGCGAATAGCGCCGTGCCGTTGCTAGCGACATATATTCATCAATAATGAAGCTGTGAGTAATCCAAGCCGTTGCCATTCGATAGGCAGCGACGGCCTGCTGATGGCGCGACTCTTGCTCGTATTGCAGGCAAAGTAGCCCAGAGGTATCGAGAAGTATCATCAAGATTCCAGGTCACTAGCGTAAGCACGTGCCAAGTCAGCATCGATACTTTCATTGTCGAAATCACAAGGCTCATCGAGTGTTAATGTTCCGAATTGCTGCTCAAAAGGACTAGGTTCCGCAGTACTCAACCTA
Source organism: Limnothrix sp. FACHB-1083 (assembly GCF_014696485.1). NCBI lineage: Bacteria > Bacillati > Cyanobacteriota > Cyanophyceae > Pseudanabaenales > Pseudanabaenaceae > Limnothrix > Limnothrix sp. FACHB-1083. The sequence continues at coordinate 58,759 of NZ_JACJQD010000010.1, forward strand.
TGAGACTCAAGAACTGTTGGTTTTTGCCAAAGCTGTTGCAGAATTTGCCAAAGAAGGCGGATTCGATCACCCCATGATAAATTCAGAATTTGTCTGGCTAGGTTTTCTAAAGCTGCGCTGGTCATCTTCCCTAATCCTCTTTATTCAGGGCAGAATTACACTTTAACTTGAGGGAGTGCTGTAGAGGTAGTGGTCAAGGTTGATTGAAAAATCAGCCGGCCAATCTTTCCAGGCTTCCTCGGGGAGTTCTGCACTTAGGCGCTGGGCAGTCGCAAAAAAGCTGGGTAATGGTGCGGCTTCATCCGTAGCAGATTCCGGTGTCTCTGCTTGAGGTTGTAGCGATGACTGAAGTTGTTGCTGAACAAACATCAGCAACGTCAAAACAATCTCTATGACGGTTTCGGGTGCTTGGTCGATCGCTAGGAGGAGTCGCTCTTTGGCAGTCATCATTTGTTAGCTCGCTAGGGTTGATAGAAGGCTTTGTTGGTACGCTCAATCTGGAGTGGGGCATTGAACGATCGATAGAGTTCTTGGGCGCGATCGGGCAGCACCTTCAGCCTAGATTATTGCAAGACTGGTGCTAGGGGACGAGGCAAGCGATCGCCTGATTGATCGCCATTGCGACATTTTGGCAGTGCCCCTTGAAGATTATCGTACTAAAATCAGATAGTGGTTTCCATAACCGCCCGTCTTTGCAGCCGTTCTTGAAATCTCTGATGGAGGAGGCGCGATCGATGAAAGGTCACTGTCTATGTGGGGCGATCGCCATTGAAGTTCCCGACAAAACCACCGTGGAGGCTTGTCATTGTGGGATGTGTCGTCGATGGGGTGGCGGCCCAGCGTTGGGGATTGCTTGTGGTTCCAATGTGCAAATCGAAGGAAGCGAGAAACTGAAGATTTACCGATCGTCCGACTGGGCTGAGCGAGCTTTTTGCGGTGAATGTGGCACTCATTTGTTTTATCGGCTGGTTCCGACTCAGGACTATTTTGTGCCAGCGGGATTATTTGCCGATGACCAGCCTTTTGAATTCACGGAGCAAATTTTCGTCGATCGCAAGCCCCATTACTATGACTTTGCGAACCAAACGGTGAACCTGACGGAGGCGGAAGTGTTTGCCAAGTTTGCCGCGATCGCCCCTGACTCTTCCGAAGGAGAACCCGCATAGTTCCGAATTAATTTGCTGAGTTGAAATGTCCCATGATTTTGAGTTTTCAACTTGATCGGGGCATTGCAATGTTGACGGTGAATCATGAAAAACACTGGCAGGGCGATCGATCATTTTTGATCAGCTTGCCAGTGTTTTTGGTGGACTGGTTGTTGATGGATTGCCCAAAAAGCCCATCAACGTTGATTGTTGGGTTGTTGACTTTTGGGCTGCAAAAATGTGGTTCCTAAATTTGTTCGGGAACCCCAATTTTCATCACCTTCATGGGCGTGGTGATGCGTCTGGCTTTCAGGGCTGCGGCGAACTGTTCCGGTGTGCCCGGCAACGAAAATAAGCCGTAATGCATGGGTATCACCAATTTGGGGCGCACCAATTCCACCGCTTCAGCGGCGCGATCGGGGCCCATGGTGAATTTGCCGCCAATGCAGGTCAACATCAAATCCACGGGGCCAAATTTTGGAATGAGGGCCATGTCTCCAAACAGGTCTGTATCGCCCGTGTGGTAGAGGGTGGGGCCGTTTTTCACCTTGATCCAAAAGCCGCCCGGGTTACCTGCATAAAAGGGTTGGGGGCTGCCATCTGTGCTGACGGTGGAACTATGAACCGCTGGCACGAATGCCACTTCCACTTCCCCATCCAGCAAGGAAATTTGACCGCCGAAGTTGCCCAGGGCCGGAAATTGCAATTGCTCTTTGGGGTAGCCCAACACGGAAACCAGAGCATTGGCCAAGTCAAAGGTGGCCACCAATTGGGCCCCGGTTTTTTGGCCGATCGCCACTGCATCTCCCACGTGATCGTTGTGGCCGTGGGTGACGAGCACCAAATCAGCCCGATCGAGCTGGTTCAGGATGGCTTTTCCCTCGGGGTTGGCCGGATTTTGCAACCAGGGATCGAGCCACAGCACTTTGCCCGAAGGGGTGGTGAGCTTGAAGGCCGATTGGCCATACCAAACCAGTTCCGTGCCGCCGGGGGTTGCGGCCTGGCTGGGCTGGGTGGCTCCCCAACTAACGATGCCCCCGATCGCGGCCAGGCCAATGACCAACGCGGCCAAGAATCCCCATTTCAGATGGCCCAAGGGGGGCCAGTAGGGTCGCCAACGGGGCGATCGCGCCGCCAAATTACGCATTATTGATCAACCTCTCAATCTCTGAATTTCTGCAACCAAGGTTCTACGAAGGCTCGACGGTCGAGTTTTCTCGAAGTTTCGCGATCGAATCACCGCCCCATCACCCCCTCATCACCGCTCCAAACGGCATGAGGCGATCGATCCTCTGCGGCGATAATGACTACCCCATTTAGAATTCCCTGGGGTAGATCAGGCCAATGGTAAAGTAGACGGCGTTTGGTGTGCGGGTGCTAACTGCATTCCCGCTCCCTTAATTTCCCGTCACTTTCCTGTTTTTTGAGGCGATTATTTCGCATGAGTAGCAATCCCCCAAGCATCGCTAACCATCCCGCTCTGGTGGATCAAAATGAGCCAGGCGATCGCTCTGGGGAAATAGCCTATCCTGCTTTTTCTTTGGTGTTGCCGATTTTTAATGAAGAATTGGGCGTTGCTCCCACCATCGAACATCTGCAAGCCACCCTCAGTGCTTATCCGGGTGTCTATGAAATCATTGCTGTGAATGATGGTTCCAGCGATCGAACCGGTGAAATTTTGCATCAACTACCCGGTATTCGGGTCATTGATCACAACATTAATCGGGGTTATGGTGCGGCCTTAAAAACCGGAATTCGTCACGCCAAGTATTCTTTGATTGTAATTACCGATGCGGATGGAACCTATCCCAACGAACGGATTCCGGCCTTGGTGAATTTAATTCAACTGGCGGAAGCGGACATGGTTGTGGGGGCGCGGACTGGGGAGAATGTGCAATATTCCAATTTACGGAAAATTCCCAAGTGGTTTCTCGTTCGCTTTGCGGAGTGGATTACCAAAACCAAGATTCCTGACTTGAATAGTGGTTTGCGGATTTTTCGGAAGGAAATTGCCAATCGGTTTTTGAATATTTTGCCCAATACCTTTAGCTTCACCACCACCATTACGGTGGCCATGCTCACCAATGGCTATACGGTGCATTACGAGCCGATCGACTATCACCCGCGCCAAGGCCGCAGCAAAATTAAACCGATTCGGGACACTTTGCGATTTGTGCAAATTATTCTGCGCACGGGGCTATATTTTGCGCCGATGCGAATTTTGATGCCCGTTTCAGCGGCCTTTGCGATCGGGTTTTGCGTTTCGTTGGCGCAAGATATTTTTGTGCGCAATGACTTGACGGAAGCCACCCTAATTTTGCTGTTGGCTGCCACCCAAACGGCCATTTTGGCCTTGCTGGCAGACATGATTGATAAACGGCTTTGAGGGCTGTTTTGTGGATTTTGCGTGAGCCTTGTGTGGGAATTGCGAACCAGCGCGAATCAATTGATCGCCCCATGGTCTTCTAAAACTTATTGGGTTCGGGCTTGGGGGCTTCGCAGGGTTGCCGCACCAACGTGCCATTGGGCAGGGTTGCCCCACATAACTCGGCTCCGTCGCTCCGAATATTCACCAGGTGAGCATCCCTGAGGTTGGCATTGGCCAAGCTGGCTCCCCGCAAGTCCGCGAACATCAAATTGGAGCGAGCAAAGTTCACTCGATCGAGCTGAGCTGCACTGAAATTGGTGGCCCGTAAATTGGCCCGTTCTAAATTGGCCCCTCGAAAATCTGCCCTGGTGCAGTCGGCTGCGCCTAAGTTGACCTCTGCCAAGTTTGCCCGCTGGAGATTGACGTTTCGCAGGTTGGCTCCGTAGAGGTTGGCCGATCGCAGATCCGCATCTTGCAGGTTCAAACTGGTGAGGTCTCGATAGCGCAAATCGCAGCCTCGGCAATGGTTGAAAGCCCGCAGTTGCGCCAGCGGATCCAAATTGGGACGGGCGGCAGAAACCTGGGCCACAGGGGCCAACGGCAACCCGATCGCTAGGCCAATCCCCAAAGTCATGCCCCCGATCGCCCCTAAACGGGCCAGTCGATCGGGGTTGCGCAAAGACTGGTGAGCGGTAATTTTGGCCACGAATCCGAATCCTCAGGGGAAATTGCCAACCATGACAGGCTGGGGGTGCAATGTCCGGCAGCAACGGTTGGGAAAGCGCCTCTATCCTAACCAGGCTCGGGGGCGACTGACAGCCGCTGAAGGCCGCTCGATCGCCCCCCAACACACCGCTCGCGAAAAAACCTTGAAAAACCTTGGTCAAAGCTTTGCGTTTTTTCAAGAGATCATGGTATGGTGATAACCCGTTGCGGACGTATAGCTCAGTTGGTTAGAGCACCACGTTGACATCGTGGGGGTCACTGGTTCGAGTCCAGTTACGTCCATTCAGGTTCCGCGAGATTACCCATAACACCTGGCAAAAAGTTCGGCAGAAATTAGCCGGATCACTTGCTTGATTGCAACTGGGTGACCAACGCCCGCAGCCCTAGCCGGTAGCTTTCGGGGCCGAAGCCGGAAATTTGCCCGATCGCCACGGGAGCAATGTAGGAATGGTGACGGAAGCTTTCCCGTTTGTGGATATTGCTGAGATGTACTTCCACGGTGGGAATGGCCACCCCAGCGATCGCGTCGCGGATGGCCACGCTGGTGTGGGTGTAGCCACCGGGATTAATCACCAAACCGTCAAATTGCCCCAGAGCCTCATGGATCCAGTCAATTAACGTTCCCTCGTGATTGGACTGGCGACAATCGATCGCCACTTGCAGCTCCGCCGCATCCTGTTCCAAACGTTCATTAATGGCCGCCAGGGTCAGAGTTCCATAGACTCCCGGTTCCCGTTGCCCCAGCAAATTCAGATTGGGGCCATGCAAAATCAAGATTTTCACGCGGATTTCGGCGCTCTTTCGCGGTCTAATTCAATGGACTGAGTGGCCCATTCTCGCAAAATTTCAGCCCCAGTTTTTCTGAGGCTTTTCTGAGGGTCGCGCCAACCTCAGAGCTAACCCCATTTCTCAAAACCCCTTTCTAAAGCACAAGCAAGAGGATAGTCCCCTTGCTTGGCGAATCGTCGGTTTAAATCGGTTGTTGAAAGATACGAACGCTTGACGCTAACTTCCCAGGACAAATATCCAATTAGCGGCGGCGATAGGCGCGATCATCCACAGGCACGGGAATCGGTTCCGCCTCCGGCTGGGCCTGTGGGCCAAGCAGCGCTTCGATCACCTTCTGTGCCCACTGTTTCAGCTTTTCTATCACCTGTTCGATATAGTCCATTAATCGAAGGCTCCTTGACGGCGGTTCGATCGACTGTTGAGGGATCGCTCAGAGTCGCATGTCTTTAGATTAACCCAATCCTCTGTTGAGATGGTGCAAATTTGGTTGCAGTTTGCCCGGTGATTTTGCGTTGAATCCCGATCGAAAGGCGGGATGGCCACTCTGGGGCGTTAGGTATGGATCCGTTAAATTTGCTAAATTTGCGAAGTTAAGTGTAAAGCCGAGCGCAATGTTGTGCCCTTGGCGCGGGGCTGACCGATGCTTTGGCTCTCCTGCGCTCTGGCCAGGGAACGAGCGATCGCGCAACGAGCAAGGACGAAACCGTGAGTGTAAGTGATCTGTTTACCAAGGGCGGCCCGGCCATGTGGCCGTTGTTAACACTGTCGGTGCTGTCAGTGGGGACGGTCTTTGAGCGCTGTTGGTTTTGGGGGCGCATTTTGCTGCGGGAACGGGAGGTGGCCGATCGAATCCTGGAGTCGGCCCGCAATGACTGGAGCAGCGCCGGCCCGATCGCCAGCAAGGCCCGCGACCAACCGATCGGGCGGTTTTTGGCGGCTCCCCTGAAGCTAGAAGACCCAGACCCGGAACTCTTTCGCCTGGCCCTGGAGTCGGCCGCCGAAGAAGAACTCAGCGCCATGCGCAAGGGCGACAAGCTGCTAGAGGCGGTGATTGCCCTTTCGCCCCTGTTGGGCCTGTTGGGCACGGTGTTGGGGCTGATTGGCTCCTTGGGATCAATCCGAATTGGGCAGTTGGGAACCGATGCCACGGCGGGGGTCACCCTGGGCATTGGGGAAGCGCTGATCAGCACGGCGACGGGGCTGGTGGTGGCGATCGGGTCGTTGGCGTTTTATCGCCTCTTTCAAGGGCTAGTGTTTACCCAAGCCAAGCTGTTTCGGCGGGCGGGCAACGATTTGGAGTTGCTCTATCGACAATTGTGGGCCCAGCGGCGCGATCGCCCCGTGCCTAATGGGGAAACGGAGCCAAACCCGCAAGCCTAGGACATTTGATCTATTGCGATTGATTCTGTGTTGATCTACAGCGATCTGCATTGACCAGTACAGGTTGGTACAGATCGGTACTGATCGCATTCATATCAACACTGATCACATCCATGTCGATACCGATTGGATCCATATCGGCATTTACCGCAAGTGATCGCGGCGATTCGTCACAGCCGATCAACCCTTTTTATTTCGACATTATTTCGACCCTCGTTATCACCGACCGTAGCGATTATGGCGCTGTTAAATTCTGATTCCATGCGGCAAGCGTTAACCTGCGATCGCCTGCCTCTGGCGGTTTACCGTGAACTGGCGGCCCACCTGAACTTGGTCGCTGGGGTGCAGGCGGTCTTGTTGCCCCAAACCTCCCAGGAGTTTGATTATTTGCAAAGTCAGGTGGGAGGCGTGGCGATCAAACTGGATCCGGTGCTGGGCGATCGGGCCCGGCAACAGGTGGAAGCGATTTTGGATCACTATGCCGATCGGTTTGGCCCCTGGCGATCGCTCCCCACGACCTAAGCAGTTGCGGGGATTAATCAACAGAATTTGCAGGATCTCGGGGCCCCAACCGCTCTAGGATATTGAACGCTTCACCACCATTTCAATTCGATTCTTTCACCTCGACTCGATCGCCTGCCATGACTGCCATTCAAGCCCTACGCGGAACCAAAGATATTTTGCCGACCGAAATCGGCTATTGGCAGCACGTGGAAGCCACCGCCCGCCAAGTGCTGGGCCGCGCCGCATTTCGGGAAATTCGTACCCCCATCTTTGAGCAAACGGAGCTGTTTGCCCGGGGCATTGGCGAAGCAACGGATGTGGTGGGCAAGGAAATGTATACCTTCACCGATCGGGGCGATCGCTCCTTGACCCTGCGGCCGGAAGGCACGGCGGGCGCAGTGCGGGCCTTTGTGGAGCACAAGCTTTTTGCGGCTGGCGGCCCCCAACGGTTGTGGTATTGCGGCCCCATGTTCCGGTACGAGCGACCCCAGGCGGGCCGGCAACGGCAGTTTCACCAAATTGGCGCGGAATTGTTGGGTAGTGGGGATGCGCGGGCGGATGTGGAAGCGATCGCGGTGGCCGTGGAGCTGCTGAATCACTTGGGGTTGAAATCGTTGCGGATGTTGCTGAATTCCGTGGGCGATCGGGTCGATCGCGCCACCTATCGGGCCCAACTGGTGGACTACCTCACACCCTACTTCGCGGACTTGGATCCGGATTCCCAAGATCGCCTCAGCCGCAATCCCCTGCGGATTTTGGATAGCAAGGTGGCCAAAACCCAGGAAATTTGCCAGGAAGCCCCCAGCATTTTAGATGCCCTCTCGCCCGAGTCGGCCGCGCGGTTTGCCAAGGTGCAACAGGCCCTGACGGATTTGGGCATTGCTTACCAAGTGGATTCACGACTGGTGCGAGGGTTGGACTACTACAGCCACACGGCCTTTGAAATCCAGTCCGATGACTTGGGCGCACAGGCCACCGTTTGCGGTGGTGGTCGCTACGATGGCTTGGTGAGCGAGCTGGGCGGCCCGGAAACGCCGGCCGTGGGCTGGGCGATCGGGATGGAACGGTTGATTTTGTTGCTGCAACAGTTGCAACCCTTGACGGGCGATCGGGTGGATTTTTACGTGGTTTCCCGGGGCGAACAGGCCGAGCAACAGGCATTGAAAGTGGCCCAAGTTCTGCGGCAGGGGGGCTTTGCGGTGGAAATGGACTTAAGCGCCAGTGCCTTTGGTAAGCAATTCAAACGGGCCGATCGCGCCGGAGCTGCCGCTTGCGTCATTTTGGGTGATGCGGAGGCCGAAAACAGCACGGTGCAGCTCAAATGGCTGGCTTCTGGGCATCAGGAGGCGATCGCTCAAGTGGATTTGGCGGCCAAGGCTGAACAGTTTCGTCAGCAGATTTCTCAGTAAATTCTCCGATAAATCTGCAAAAGCACTACAAAGGAGCCAAATCAGCGCTTATTAGCGCTCAATTCTGAGCTGCTCATTGCTTATTAGCGCTCAATTCTGAGCTGCTCATTTTTGATCTTCAGAGGCGCGATCGGGAATGGGAATGCGAGCCGCCGTGCGTAGGATTTGGCCCGCCAGGATCGCCGCCCCGAAGCCGTTGTCAATGTTCACCACCCCCACGCCCGCCGCGCAGGAGTTGAGCATGGTCAGCAGCGGGGCCAATCCGTTGAAGTTGGCCCCATAGCCCACGCTGGTGGGCACGGCCACCACCGGCACATCCACCAAACCCGCCACCACGCTGGGCAAGGCCCCTTCCATTCCCGCCACCACAATCAACACGTCAGCCTGGGCCAGGCGATCGCGGTGGGCAAACAGCCGATGAATGCCCGCAATTCCCACATCCCAGAGCCGATCGACCCGAAATCCCATTAACTCAGCGGTCACCGCCGCCTCTTCCGCCACGGGTAAATCAGCCGTTCCCGCCGACACCAGGGCGATCGTGCCGGGTCGAAGCTGGCGACGCAGGGCGGCCGGCGACTGCCAAGCACAAATCCGCGCCAAGGCGTGGTAGTACAAATCCGGCACGATCGCGGCAATTTGGTCATAGGCCGCGCGATCGACCCGCGTTGCCAAAATCACGGGCGCGCCCCGATCGCGCATCGCCAACATAATCGCTGCGATCTGTTCCGGGGTTTTGTTTTGGCCCCAAATCGCCTCCGGAAACCCCGTGCGCCGTTCCCGTTGCCAATCCACCTTGGCAAACCCTTCCACCGCAAAAAAACCCTGATCTTGCAGGTTGGCCATGGCCTGTTCAGGGGCTACCCGCCCCGCCGCGACCGCCTCCAGCAACCGTTTTAGATCCTCCATCGGTGCGCCCTGCTCCATCCTTGCCTTCACTTTCCCAAAATTGCCCAGGTTCCGCGCCCATCCTGGCTCCTAGAGATCCAGTTGCAAAATGGGCGATCGGGGGTTTGCCATGGTTCTGGCAATGATCTCCGCCACCAGTTCCGGCGCTTCTTGAATTTGCTGCCCCCCTTCCAGAGGCAAAAACGCCTGTCGAGTTTGGGCTAACCAAACCGCATGGGGCCCCTTGGCTGAACGCCCCCGATCGCGCCCGGTTTCGCGCACAGCCCGCAGCGTCCAAACTGGACAAACCAGACTATCCCAATTCTTCGTTTCCAAAATTTCGGCCCGAACCGTGCCCCACTCCAAATTGATCGGTGATGCAGGCGATCGAACCGCCCGCTTCAACAAGGATGGGGCCGCCGGTTGCCGCCTGCGACGGGGGGAACCCAACTGTGGCCACCGGAATCGTAATTGAGCACCTTTCAAGGTTTGCTCCGGATCCACCAGCAACACCCCCAGCACACGATGGGGACGATACAGGGCATAGCTGATGGCGATCCAAGCGCCCAAGTCGGCTCCCAACAGCCACAGCCGATCGACCCGCAGCGCGTCCAACCACTCATCGATCGCCGCCAGCAACCCCGGCAACGACTCCCAGCGCGGCCGCCCCGACTCCCCCACTCCGGGCAAGTCCGGCGCAAGGCAATGGGTCGATTGTCCCAACGCTTCCACAAGCCCCTGCCACTGGCCGCCGTCATGGGCTGCCCCGTGCAAACAAACCACCGCCAGCGAGTTCGGCTTTCCCGCCTCTCGCCAAAACCAATCCCCTCGCGGCAACCGCATTCGGGCATTACGCACCAGTTGGGCCGCTGCCTGGGGTTTAATCCACAACGGCTTGGCCTCTGAAATAATCCTGGACTTGTCTCGCATGATCATGCGCCAACAACATCCCCCCGATCGAACTTGGCGCAAACAAGCCCACTTCTGCAATTTCCAGTTGATCCACTGGGGCGATCGTCCCAGTCACCTGCACTTCCACAGAAATGTTCACGGCATGGATTCGAGGGTCGCGGTCAAAGGCCGAATAAACCCCCACTAACCGCCCCACCGCCACAACGGTGAGACCCGTTTCCTCCGCCAGCTCACGGTGAATGGTCGAAGCGATCGTGTCGCCCCAATCCACCAAACCACCGGGTAACGACCACAGGCCGTTATCCCGCCGCTTCACCAGCACCAACCGGCCATCCGGCATCACCGGAATCATCGTCACACCCACCAGGGGATGGCGAAACACCACACCCAAAACTGTTTTGACATAGCGCCAAACTTGGGCCAAAGGACGAAAACCGGTCACGGCCAAACTTCCCAGTTCATTCAGGGGATGCCAACGGGGTTGAAAGGTCAGCAAGAACCTGAGTTGGATGAATTTCAGGCTTCACTTTCCGATAGATTTGCTCAATCCTACCATCTACCCCAATAACGAAAGTCTGTCGGAAAACTCCGATATATTCTTTGCCCATGAATTTTTTAGGGCCATAGCTCTCATAGGCGGTGGCGACGGAACCGTCGAGATCACAGAGTAACGGGAAAGGAAGTGAAAACTTCTGGGTGAATTTCTGGTGAGCTTTTGCGTCGTCTGTACTGACACCCAAGATCACGGTGTTTGCTGCTTGGAATTCAGCGTGGTGGTCGCGGAAACCGCAGGCCTCTTTGGTGCAACCGGGTGTGTTGTCTCGGGGATAGAAATAGAGCACCACCCGCTGGCCCCGCAGCGCGGAAAGTTGCACCAAGTTGCCTTCGCCATCGGGCAGGGTGAAATCGGGGGCGAGATCGCCAACTGAAAGGGTCATAGGTCAAAAATTCACTGCAAGAGGGATCTGGAAGCAACGGAGCTGAAACCAACCGAAATTCAGGCTGAATTCAACCGAGATTCAACCGAAATTCAGATAGCCAACTCCATCGCAAAACAGCAAAACCCGATCGAGTCAGGCCAATCCCACAGCAGGGCAGCACCTGAACGAGATCGGGTTGCCAATTCGTTCATCAAACCTGTTAAACGGTCATGATGTCCTTTTCTTTTTCCGCTAGCAAGCTGTCAATTTTGGAGATGAATTTGTCCGTGGTTTTTTGCACCTGATCTTGCAAATCACGGGCTTCATCTTCTGACAACTCGGCGCTCTTTTCTTGCTTACGAATTTGATCGATCGCCTCTCGCCGCACGTTGCGAATGGCGACCTTGCCTTCTTCGGCATACTTCGAGGCCACCTTCACCAGTTCCTTGCGGCGCTCTGAGGTGAGGGGCGGAATATTCAGGCGAATCACCGAACCATCGTTATTGGGCGTGAGGCCAATATCTTCATCCATCGAGATCGCTTTTTCGATCAACGACAGGGTGGTTTTATCGTAGGGCTGAATCGCAATGGTGCTGGCATCGGGGGTGCTGATGCCGGCCAAAGACTTCAAAGGTGTAGGAGTGCCGTAATATTCCACCACAATTCGATCGAGCAGGGAGGTGTTCGCCCGCCCCGTTCGAAGCGTATTAAAAGAGCGCAGGGTGGCTTCCACACTCTTTTGCATGTTGCTTTCAACGTCAGCTAACTTCACAGCGTCCTCCTACAATCGTGCCGACTGATTCTCCCATGACCGCGCGCTGAATATTGCCGCTAACAGTCAAGTCAAACACCACGATCGGGATGTTGTTTTCCTTGCACAGGGCGATCGCGGTACCATCCATCACGCGCAGATCCTGCGTCAAAACATGATTGTAGTTGAGGCTGGTGTAGCGTTTTGCCTCAGGATTGGTCTTTGGATCCGCGTCGTAGATCCCATCCACCTTCGTGGCTTTAAAGATCACATCCGCGTCAATTTCCGCCGCTCGCAGCGCTGCCGTTGTGTCAGTGGTAAAAAACGGGTTGCCGGAACCAGCCCCAAAGATCACCACTCGTCCCTTTTCTAAATGACGAATGGCGCGTCGTCGAATGTAGGGTTCAGCCACTTCTTGCATGGCGATCGCGGTTTGCACTCGGGTGGGCACCCCTTGGCGCTCTAGGGCATCTTGCAGGGTCATGGCGTTCATCACCGTGGCGATCATGCCGATGTAGTCACCCGTGGCCCGATCCATGCCGCCGGCCGCCGCCTTGACTCCTCGGAAAATATTGCCACCGCCCACCACGATCGCCAGTTGCACCCCCGTGGCCATCACCTCCGCCACTTCGCGGGCAATGCCGTGGACAATTTCGGGATCGATGCCATAGGACAAGTCACCCATCAGCGCTTCGCCGCTGAGCTTCAGTAGAATTCTTCGGTATTTAGAGTCCATTCGGCTACGATCTCGCGTTGCTAGAGTCCAAGCTTCCCCCATAGGATATCGCAAGGCATTCCATGCGCATCAGCTTGGCTGAAAGGGTTGTGGGATGTCCCTTGGGCGATCGGGCAATCTCTATTAAACTCTTTATGGCTATCCAGTTATACTTATTGGGTCATCTCATTGGGTCATCGCGCATTGGGTCATCTTGCTCCTGTGCTCCCATGCTGAATTGCCCTCACCAGCAGCCTGTTTGCTCCCAAACGCTTGCATATTCTCCAACGCCATTGCTTGGCCCCCTTCTGGCATGACTGATCAAGATTGCAACCCGCTGACCCCTGAAGTTTTGACCTCGATCGCTGACTATTTCAAGGTGCTTTCGGAAGTGAGCCGCTTGCAAATTTTGTGTTGTTTGCGATCGGGGCCCATGAACGTGATGGAACTGACGGAAGCGACGGGTTTCAGTCAAGCCAACTTGTCCAAACACCTGAAGATTATGACCCAGGCGGGCATCTTGTCCCGGCAGCCCAAGGGCGTTAGCGCCTATTACGAAGTGGCGGATCCCAAGGTGTTTGTGCTTTGTCAGAGTGTTTGCGATGGCATTGGCGATCGACTGCGGCAACAGGCTCAACAGTTCCAATTGGGCCCGACGGGAATGGGCGATCGAGCAGGGCGATCGGCCGCCCAAAGCCACCCCGGATGATCGCGGCAATCGTGCCAGAGCAACCATTCAAGCGGCCATGATTAGCGATTAAACAGGCTGTTAACCGAATTCATCGATAGGAAATCACGGACTTTATGGACGTGCAAGAACTGATTCAGCGCGGTGCAGCGGGTGAACAAAAATTCCATCTCATCCAAATGCGGGATGTGGAATTAACCGCCATGAATTTCCAGGGGTTTGACTTTAAGCAAGCGGATTTTCGGCAAGCAAGATTAGGTAAAAGCAACCTCAGCCATTGCAATCTGCAACAGGCAGATTTGAGTGAATCGCTGCTTTGGGGAACGAATTTGCATGGAGCAGATTTGAGCGAGGCAACGCTGCGAGAGGCAGATTTAACGGGGGCAATTTTGACGCAAACTTGCTTGAAGTTTGCCAACTTTTGCAAGGCAATTTTGAGCGGTGCGGATTTGGCGCGGGCAGATTTGCAAGGGGCTGTTTTGTATGAGGTGGATTTTCGATCGACCCCTAATCACCACACGAATTTGCAGCACGCCCACTTTGCGGAGGCAGATTTGAGCTATGGCCAACTGAATGGGGCAATTTTGCGCCATGCATCGTTGGAGGGAGCCAAGCTCTGCCGTGCCAATTTACGCCGCATTTCCGGCGCAACACCTCTGATTACGGATCTGACGGGAGCAAATCTGAAGCGTGCTGACCTCAGCTATGCGGATCTGACGGGGGCGATTTTGCGGGATGCGGACTTGCGCGGGGCGGATCTGACCGGAACGCTGCTGGGGCAAGCGGATTTGCAGGGGGCCGCCCTGCCGGATGGCTTTGCGTTGCAAGTGTCCTAGGGGCAACCGCCCGATCGGGTCGATGGCTTGATCGGCTCCATATCGTTCAGGCGATCATTCTGGCTGTTGAAGCGGCTCAAGATTGCCACCCGCTGCCAGCACTCATCTTTCGGCTATCTTCCGGCCATTGCTCCGGGACAGGTTCGGGACAGGTTTGGAATATTAAAGATCATCCGTTTCCTCGATCGCCTGGTGCTGCAATCGGCGGGAAGTGCGGCGAAATCGTTTGCTATTCAACCGGGGTTCCAGGACTTCGCGCCCGTCTCGCTGGATTTTGCGCTTGAAGGAGCTTTCGGTTTGGCGTTGGCGCTCTTGGGCGGCTTCGTAGTCGATCGCCTCCTCAAGCAACTCCAGATAGAAAGGATATCGTTCCCAGTCGCCGCGAACGGCGCAGTCTGGCTCATTGCGGTGGCGACAATCCCCATAGCGACAGGGAGCGATCGCTAGCCGTTGCTGAATTTCGGGAAACAGGGCCGGAATGGCAGCCGGGCCACAGGTCAGTTGAGGCTGATTGAATCCCGGCGTATCCGCCAGCAGACCACCACCCGGCAGCTCAAATAGCTCCACGTGGCGGGTGGTGTGGCGGCCGCGGGCCAATTTGCCGGAAACGGCGGCCGTTCGTAGATCCGTGCCAATTAAGGCCCCGATCGTGCTGGACTTGCCAACGCCGGACGGGCCCGCCACAACGGTTGTTTGCCCCGAAAGGGCCTCATGTAGGGTTTGGAGTCCCTGTTGTTGATAAACACTAATCAGTAATGGGTCATAGCCCCAATTTCGCAGCCGATCGCGCCATTGCTGGCAGTCCGCCGCCGACAGTAAATCCCGCTTGTTCAGACAAAGGGTGACCGCCAGCCCCGTAGACTCTGCTTTCACCAAGAATCGACTCAGTTGATGGGGATCCAAGGCGGGTTCCGCTAGGGCAAAAACCAACAACACCCGATCCACATTGGCCACGGGCGGCCGATCGAGCCAACTGCGGCGGGGCAAAACTTCTTCGATCGCCCCCCGTTGACCTTGCCAGTCCGGTTCCACCACCACCACCCGATCGCCCACGGCCACTTGTTGACCCACCTTTTTCAGGCGGGCCCGCCGCAAACACAGCAACCGTTGAGTGGTGCAGGTGGCGGGAATGGGAGAACCAGGGTCAAGCTGCACCCAGTAATAGTTGGCTTGCACGGCCAAAACCGTGCCCATTAACCGTTCGATCGCGATCGGCTCAGCGGGGAGAGTCGTTGCCTGCCCGGTCATGACTCCGCAGCAGCAGCGGCCGGCTTGCGCACTTGCAGCACAAAGTGACCATCTGCCGCCTCGGGGTGAGGGCCCAAAAACTCGATCGCATAGCCCGCCATGGTTAAACTATCGGGCACTTGCTCGATCGGCTCCCCCGCATCCAGCCACACTTCCAGCAGCGCCCCGGCGGCCATCTGTTGCAGTTTCAACTTGGTGCGCACAAAGTTGATGGGGCAGGGCGTTCCCCGCAGATCAAGCTGTTCATCCGGTTCCAGGGCGATCGCCGCCATCCTGTCAACTCCTTTCCAGTCCCCTAATGAAACAAATTACCTAAAAAACCGCGGCCCCCCTTGTGGGTCGAGTCGCCACGCAGGGCCGCCAATTTTTCGAGAATTTCCCGCTCCTCATTGCTGATCCGCGTGGGAATCTCAATCTGCACCGTAATCAGGTGATCGCCGCGCTGGCTGGGGTTCCCCAAGCGAGGCACGCCCTTGCCCTCCAGGGTTAACACCGTGCTGGGTTGGGTTCCGGCCGGAATTTCCAGCGCCTCCGTGCCATCGATCGTTTCCACCTCGATCGTGGCCCCCAAAATTGCCTGTAAATAGCTCACGGACAGTTCCGACAGAATATTGATGCCATCCCGTTGGAACTGTTCCTCCTCATTCACAAACAGGTAAACGTAAAGATCCCCAGGCGGGCCGCCGGCCTTGCCCGCGTCGCCTTCGTTGGAAACCCGCAGTCGCGTGCCGTTGTCTACCCCGGCTGGGATGGAGATTTTAAGCTTTTTGGTGACCTGTTTGGTGCCACGGCCGCCGCAGTCGGTGCATTTGTCCTCAATCACTTGCCCCGTACCGTTACAGGTGGGGCAAACGGACACTTGCGCAAAACTGCCGAAGGGCGTGCGGGTGGCTCGGCGCACTTGGCCTGAGCCGCCACAGGTGCCACAGGTTTTGGGGCTGGTTCCCGGCTTGGCTCCGGAACCGTTGCAGGTGTTGCAGGTTTCCAGATGGCTAATCCGGATTTCCTTTTCGCCACCGAAGATGGCTTCCTTGAAGTCAAGGCGCAAATCGAGGCGGAGGTCATCCCCACGCACCGGCCCGCTGCGTCGTCGGCCACCACCGGGCCCCCCAACCCCGCCAGCTCCGGCAAACCCGCCAAAGAAGGTTTCAAAAATGTCGGCGAAGCCCCCCATATCGCCCACACCAAAATCGCTGAAGCCTGGCCCC
This sequence comes from Limnothrix sp. FACHB-1083, assembly GCF_014696485.1. Classification (NCBI taxonomy): domain Bacteria; kingdom Bacillati; phylum Cyanobacteriota; class Cyanophyceae; order Pseudanabaenales; family Pseudanabaenaceae; genus Limnothrix; species Limnothrix sp. FACHB-1083. The sequence goes on from NZ_JACJQD010000010.1 coordinate 75,243, forward strand.
CCGGCGGCTCCCGACACACCGGCTTCGCCAAAGCGATCGTACCGGGCCCGCATTTCTGGCTCCGAGAGCACTTCGTAGGCTCGGTTAATTTCCTTAAACCGCTCTTCTGCTCCTGCCTCTTTGTTCACGTCGGGGTGATACTTCCGAGCTAACCGACGGTAGGCTCGCTTAATTTCGTCCTTATCTGCGTCGCGAGATACGCCGAGAGTCTCGTAGTAATCAGCCATAGCGCGATTTCAATCGGTGTGTGGGTGGTTAGGGGCAACTCCAACAGACGAAACTTAACAAAAGGGGGTGTGACGCTGCAACTGGCGAGGGGGCGTAATTGCCGTCTATGGATGAGGGGGGTTACCCAGGCCAATCTTGGGAGAGTTGGCCTGGGCTGGCGACTGTTGGAATGGATCGAAATTGGCTTGGGAATTGGATGGGGAATTGCTCGGAACTGGAGCGATCGGGCGTTTAGTCCTCAATCGCCTCGTAGTCGGCCGCGATCGTGGAGTCATCGTATTCCGAATCGTCATCGTCCGGTAACTCAATGCCCAAATCTGTGAGGGCGATCGAGGCGATCGGGGATGGCGGATCCACACTCAACTCCGGCATCGAAAAGCTATTCCCATCCCCGTTGGCCAACAGGTTCACCGCAGGCACGGCAGGGGTGACCGCCGGAACCGGGCTGGGGCTGGGAACGCTGACGGGCGCGGGACTGGTGGCCACGGGAGTCACGGGCGGCGGCGTGACCGGGGTGGAGGCGATCGGGGGGGAGCTGAATGCTGAACTGGTTGGCCCCGTCACGGAAGGAGCGGGAGCGGGGGATGGGAATTGCGGGGAAGATGGGGGCTTGTTGGCAGCTTCCGAATTCTGATAAGCCCGTTTACCCACCGACAGCAGGGATTCCTGAAGCGCATTGAACGCCGATTGCAAATCCTCAAAGCGTGCTTCCGGATCGCTATCCAGTCGCCCAAGGGTGTCGGCCTGGGTTTTCAGCACTTGGCGCAACGAATCATCGATCAGATCGGCATTGCTTTGGAGTGCCGATTCATAGCTATACATCAGGCTATCAATCTGGTTTTTCAGATCCACGCGCTGCCGTCGGTTGCGATCGAGATCTGCAAATCTTTCCGCATCCTGCCGCATCCGCTCCACTTCTTCCGTGGACAGGCCACCGGTATTGGTGATCCGGATACTTTGTTTTTGGCCCGTGCCTTTGTCCACGGCCGAGACCTTGAGGATCCCGTCAGCGTCAATTTCAAAGGAGACTTCGATTTGCGGCAGGCCGCGGGGAGCGGGGGGAATGCCGGTCAGCAGGAACCGGCCAAGGCTCTTGTTATCGGCAACCATCGCCCGCTCCCCTTGGGCCACATGGATTTCCACGGAGGTTTGACCATCGATCGCGGTGGAGAAGACTTGCGATCGGCAGGTGGGAATCGGGGTGTTGCGATCGACAATCCGCGTAAACATGCCCCCCAGCGTTTCCAACCCCAAGGATAGGGGAGTCACGTCCAGCAACAGCAGGTTTTGCACTTCGCCGCCCAAGACTCCCGCTTGGATGGCGGCCCCCAGGGCCACGGCCTCATCGGGATTCACGGAGCGATCGGGCTGACGACCCGCAAACCTGGCGCTGACGGCCTGTTGGACGGCGGGAATGCGAGTGGAACCCCCCACCAAAATGATTCGATCGATCTGATCGGGCGCAAGGCCCGAATCCCGAATAGCTTGATCCACCGGGTCGAGCGTGGCCTGCACCAAGTGTGCCACCAGTTCTTCAAACTTGGTGCGGGTCAGCTCCATTTCCAAATTCTTGGGCCCCGTTTCGTCGGCGGTGATGAACGGCAGGTTCAGGGAGGTGGTGGGGGAACCGGACAGCTCAATTTTGGCCCGCTCTGCCGCTTCCCGCAGGCGCTGGAGGGCCATCTTGTCTTCGAGCAGGTCAATGCCCTCGATCGCCTTGAACTCTTCGATCGCCCAGCTAATGATGCAGTTATCAAAGTCATCGCCCCCCAGGTGGTTATTCCCGGCCGTGGCCTTCACTTCAAAAACCCCATCCCCCAGTTGCAGCACCGACACATCAAACGTGCCGCCGCCCAGGTCAAACACCAGCACCGCCCGATCGACATCCTGCTTGTCAACACCGTAGGCCAAAGCCGCCGCCGTCGGTTCATTCACGATCCGCAGCACTTCCAGACCCGCAATCTGGCCCGCGTCTTTCGTGGCCTGGCGTTGGGCATCGGTGAAATAGGCAGGAACCGTAATCACCGCTTGGGTGACCGCCTCCCCCAGGTAAGCCTCCGCGTCCTGCTTCAGCTTGTTCAGCACCATGGCAGAAATCTGCTGGGGCGTGTAGGACTGGTCGCGAATTTTCACATCCACGGTCTCATCGCGCCCGGCCACGCAGGTGTAGGGCATGACACGCCGCTCGGACTCCGTTTCCGTCCAACGGCGACCGATAAAGCGCTTAATGCTGAAGACCGTGTTTTCGGCGTTGGTGACCGCCTGCCGTTTGGCCAACTCCCCCACCAGCCGTTCGCCCCCCTTGCCAAACCCGACAATGCTGGGAGTGGTGCGGGCCCCCTCCGAGTTGGGAATGACGATCGCTTGGCCGCCTTCCAGAACGGCGACGCAGCTATTGGTCGTGCCAAGATCGATCCCGATAACTTTTCCCATAGTTTTCAACTCAATGGCAGCAGCGGTTCAATCATCCCCATCACGGCAAGATTGATCGATACCTCATCAATACCCAGGCAGGTTCCATTGGCCTTCATATTGACCGGTTTTCGGAACAAACACACCGCAATCCGGCGATGAATGGTTTCAAGCTCAATTTCTAAAACTTTAAGATCGAGAGCTGAGAGTTCCGGCACTCGAATGTTTTTGGAACCCCAACGGTCAGAACCCAAACTTCTAGAACAAGCCGCTAGAACGAATTGCCCGGTAGAGCCAATGACGAAACTGGGCTGAAGAGGAGGCCACCACATCAGCACTGAACCCGGAACCATAACCCGGAGCCGTTGGGCCAGAGCCTGGGACGATCGATTAACCGATCACTAACCGATAACCGAGGCGATCGCCCCAGGGCCATCGCTGAATCATCATTGACCCTGGGCCCAACGGGTGCGCCATTGCTCATCCGGCGGCCCTTAGGACTCAGAGGCGGCCTGGTCGTTGTCCTCAGACGCTACCACAGGCTCACCGGGAGCGGCAACTTTCACCATGGCATGGCGCAACACCCGATCGCCCAACAGATAGCCATCCTGCAACTGCTCCAGCACCGTGCCTTCCGGGTGCTCATTGGACGGTTCCCGCATCACCGCCTCATGCAAATTCGGGTCAAATTCCTGGCCCTCGGGGCGCATTTTCACCACCCCTAACCGCTTCAGGCTGTCCACCAACTGGCGATAAATGCCCTGATAGCTCTTGTGCAGATTTAATTCGCCATCGGTTTGGGGCTTGATGAACGACCGGGCCCGCTCAAAGTTATCAATAACTGACAACAGCTCGCGGATCGTATCGCAGCGAATCCGCAACTCCAACTCTTCGCGCTCTTTGGCGGTGCGGCGGCGGAAATTCTCAAAGTCAGCCGTTAAGCGCATGTGCTGGCCGGTGCGATCGTCCAGTTGCCCCTTCAAGCCCTCAATTTCCCGCAGCAAGTCCGCCACCTTGGGCCCATAGGTTCCTTCGGCTGCCGGTTCTTCCAACTCAGACAAGTCCAGATCGTCCAGGGTGGCCGGTGCTTCCTCGGTTGCGCTGGTTTCGGGAGTGGCGGCTTCGGGGGTCGGCGCTTCGGCGGTTGGGGTTTCTACTGCCGCTTCGGGGGCCGGGTCATTCACCGAGGTATTGTCTTCCGTCAGGTTTTCTTCAGGGCTGTAGGTCATTGGTTCCTCGCTAGCAGTGATCACAATGGAGTTTTTGTTGAGTTCCTGTTGAGCTTTGACCATCAACAGTCCAACAACGGTCAAATTTCCTGACCCGTGCAAATTGGCCAAATTGGGGCGATCGCCCGTGGGTGGCCCTCACCACTCCAGTACTCGCTGAAGTGCAGATTGCCCATCACCCACCTGTCCCGCAGGGCTGCCCGGACAGTGACCCGCACAGGCTCAACCTATGTTAGAACGCCACCCGGCCGAATCGAACATTTCCCGCCCTGGCCCCTACCTCAGATGCCAGCTCTAGATGCGAGCTTTCCCGAGACCTTTAGCTTAGGATTGATTTGGTTTTGATCCATTGGCTTTGCATGACCCGCCAGCCCACCCTGAAACCGATCCGAGAACAGGCTCGAACCCATGGCCCAAAACTCAAAACCATGGCCCAAAAACCAATCAGTGTCAATGCCTGCCATTCCTAGGCATCCAGCTTCAGGATCCAGCTTCGATCCTTGGGGCTGCGTGGCTGCGGGCTGTTGTTTTCGGGAGGGAGACCGGGGTATACCTGGGTCATGCTGTAGCTGAGTTGGGCCCTGTAGCTGAATTGATTGCCCGTCCGTTTCGCTCCTCGCGCCCGATCGCCCGATCGATGCGCCTTCGATCCCGCTAGGTGTCACCTGCTATGACAAACTCCATAAACCGGCGCGCCCTGGTTGTCCAAAGCAATTTTTCGCCCTTCGGTAACAAACTTGTGCAGTCGGGCTATGTGGATCCCGACCAAATGAGCCGCGCTTTGGCTGAACACCGCCAGTCGGGCCGGCCGCTGATGGAAGTGCTGGCAGCGATCGCCGGCAAAGAAGTGCCACCGGAATTGGTGCGCCAGTACAAAAAGCAACTGCTGTTTGAACTCAAAATTCTCCACGGGGTTGAGGCGATCGACCCGGAAATTGAAGAAGTGTCCGCGGCCCAGGTGGAGCAATGCATTGAAACCCTGATTCCGGTGGATGTTTGCCGTCGCTATCGGTTGCTGCCCCTGGGACGGGCCCAACGGGGCGACGCACCGGCCATGATGGTGGCCATGGCCGACCCGGACAATCTGGATGCACTGGACGATTTGAATCGCATCCTGCGGCCCCAAAACCTGGCCCTGATTCGGCGGGTGATTGCCCCCGAAGATTACCAGGCCATCATTAGCCAATATCTGGACGAAGCGGCCCGCAAGTCCCAACAGGCCTCCCGCCAAACTTCCGCCGCCGTCAGTTTCGATGAGTCGGATTTGCAGAACCTCGAAGCCATGCAAATGGAAGAGGCTTCCGACGAATTGGAGACGGACGACCTGGCCAGCTCCATGAACGACGCGGAGTCGGGGCCGATCGTCAACCTGGTGAATAAGGTTTTGATTAAGGCCCTGCAAGACGGCGTTTCGGATATTCATGTGGAACCCCAAGAGGAAGAAATGCGGATTCGGTTCCGCAAAGATGGGGTGCTGCAAGAGGTGTTCCGACTCCCGAAAAAGGTGGTTCCGGCCGTGACCTCCCGGTTCAAAATCATTTCCAACCTGGACATTGCCGAACGACGGGACACCCAGGATGGGCGGATTCGTCGGGTCTTTGAAGGGCGGAAAGTAGACTTTCGGGTCAATGTGCTACCCAGTCGCTACGGCGAGAAGATTGTGTTGCGGATTTTGGATAACTCCTCAACACAACTGGGTTTGGATAAGCTGATTGGCCGGCCGGAATCGTTGCAGTTGGTGCGGGAGATGGCCAGCCGCCCCTTTGGCTTGATTTTGGTGACGGGGCCGACGGGTTCCGGGAAGTCCACCACGCTCTATTCCATTTTGGCGGAACGGAACGACCCGGGCATCAACATCAGTACCGCTGAAGACCCGATCGAATATGCCTTGCCCGGGATTACCCAGGTGCAGGTGATTCGGGAAAAGGGGCTGGACTTTTCGCGGATCCTGCGGGCATTCCTGCGCCAAGACCCGGATGTGATTCTGGTGGGTGAGACGCGGGACAAGGAAACGGCCAAAACGGCGATCGAGGCGGCCCTCACGGGCCACTTGGTGTTAACCACCCTGCACACCAACGACGCATCCGGGGCGATCGCCCGCTTGGATGAAATGGGCGTGGAACCTTTCATGGTGGCGGGGGCCCTGTTGGGCGTGGTGGCCCAGCGGCTAATGCGGCGCGTTTGCAGCGAATGCCGCGTGCCCTACACTCCCACCCCCGAAGAGTTGGCCCGCTACGGCATGAGCGCCAACCAAGAATCCCACCTGACCTTCTACAAGGCCAATGTGGTGTCGCCTGATGAGCGCAAGAGCCTGGGCGAGATGGGCAAACTTTGTCCCAAGTGTGGCGGTGTGGGCTACAAGGGCCGTTGCGGGGTTTATGAGGTGTTGCAAGTGACGGAAACCTTGCAAAACCTAATTACCCAAGGGGCCCCAACCGATCGAATCAAAGAGGCCGCCGTTGAAGAAGGGATGGTTACCCTGTTGGCCTACAGCCTGGATCTGGTGCGGGAAGGGCTGACCACCTTCGAGGAAGTGGAGCGGGTCACCTTCACCGACACCGGCCTAGAAGCGGAACTGAAGGCCAAGCGCAAGAGCGCCCTCACCTGTCGCACCTGCGCGGCAGAACTCCAGCCAGACTGGATGGACTGTCCCTATTGCCTCACGCCTCGGTTTGAAGAGCCGTTGGTGACCGGTCGCTAGCTTTTGGCGATCGCTCGTGAATGGCTCGCCGGTTGGCAGGGAATGCGATCTTGATACGATCGCCCGCCCAATTGGGCATCCTCAGGCCAAATTCACGGCTGAATTCACGGCTGACCTCATCCCCGATTTCGACGCTTCCCCATGGTTGGCCCCACTCGAATTGTTCAAACCCTGCCAACTTTGCGGGCCCCGACAGCGTTTTGATCCCGATCGACCCCCATTCGATCGACCCCTCATTCGATCCCCATTCGACCTAACCTCACTCGACAGGAGTAGCGACCATGCCACTGGATTACATGATCGAAGACGTGATGGAATCGCTGATCGAACAAGGCGGCTCCGACATGCATATCCAAGCCGGTGCGCCCATCTATTTTCGGATTAGCGGCAAACTGACCCCCCAACCGCAATTTGGCGAAGTTCTCGACTCCCAGGACTGCCAAAAGCTGATTTTCAGTATGCTCAACAACAACCAGCGGAAAGACCTGGAGCAAAACTGGGAATTGGACTGCGCCTATGGGGTCAAGGGTCTGTCGCGGTTTCGGGTGAATGTCTATCGCGAGCGGGGCTGCTGGGCCGCCTGTTTGCGGGCCCTGGCTTCCCAAATTCCCAACTTTGAAAAACTCGGTTTGCCCCAAGTGTTGCTGGAGATGGCGGAGCGGCCCCGGGGCATGGTGCTGATCACGGGGCAAACGGGATCCGGCAAAACCACCACCCTGGCGGCCTGTCTGGACTACATCAACCGCACCCGCGCGGAGCATGTTCTGACCGTGGAAGACCCGATCGAGTATGTGTTTCCGAACATGAAAAGCCTGTTCCACCAGCGGCAAAAGGGCGAAGACACCAAGAGTTTTGCCAACGCCCTGAAAGCAGCGCTGCGGGAAGACCCGGATATCATTCTGGTGGGGGAAATGCGGGACTTGGAAACCATTTCCTTGGCTATCTCCGCCGCTGAAACCGGTCACTTGGTTTTCGGAACCCTGCACACCAACTCCGCCGCCGGGACGATCGACCGGATTTTGGACGTGTTTCCCCCCATCCAACAGCCCCAAGTCCGGGCCCAGATGGCCAACTCCCTCGTGGGGGTTTGCTCACAAAACTTGGTCAAGAAAGTTGGGGGCGGTCGCTGTGCAGCACACGAAATTATGCTGAATACCCCCGCTGTGGCGAACCTGATTCGGGAAGGCAAAACCTCGCAAATCTATTCCACGATTCAAATGGGTGGTAAGCAGGGGATGCAAACCATGGAATCTTGCCTGGCGAAGCTGTACCAAGAAAACAAGATCACCTATGAAGATGCCCTGGGCAAAAGCTCCAAACCCGACGAGCTACAGCGGTTGTTGGGTGGCAAGGTGGGTGCTGGTCGCTAGGGACGCGGCATTCCTTCCCTAATCAGGCGGATCCAATGAGGCGTACCTAAATTGGCATCACCGATCGAGCGCATATCGGGCGCATAATCGATCGACAGAAGGTAACGATGGGGCCGATCGCTCGGCAAACCCTCGGGCGATCGGCCCCAGCCCAACCCCCACAGCCCCTTTTCCCCCGTGCCGCCGCCACCTCTGGCAACGGACTCTCGACAGAATTCTGAGGACTCACGTAGTTTGAGCAGCGCCCTATGGCTAAATTCATCGCCACCATCGCTGGCCCCGACGGCAAAGGCAAGCGCGAAGTTGTTGAAGCAGAAAGCATCAACGGGGCGCGTAATAAACTGATTGCCGCTGGGTTTAGCCAAGCCCAAATTCGCGATCTCAAGGAACAGAAAAGCGGCCTAGACATTGACCTCGCCAGCCTCACGGCCAGCGTAACCGTAAAAGATTTGGCCGTGTTTTCTCGGCAATTTTCCGCCATGTTCAATGCGGGCATTGCCATGGTGAAATGTTTGGATATTTTGAGCAATCAATGTGAAAATCCCAAACTGAAAAAAGCCCTATTTAAAATCAATGCTGATGTGCAAGAAGGGGAAACCCTATCTTCTTCGCTGAAACGACACGGCGACATCTTCAGTAAGCTCTATTGCGCCATGGTGGAAGCGGGTGAAATTGGGGGGGTGCTCGATGAAGTGCTCACCCGACTGGCAACCCTGCTGGAAAATGCCGCCCGGCTACAAAACCAAATTAAGTCCGCCATGTCCTATCCCTCCACAGTGGGATCCTTGGCGGTCATTATCTTTTTGGGAATGACCATTTTCCTGCTGCCAACCTTTACGGGAATTTTCGATAAGTTGGGGGCTGAATTGCCGGCGTTCACGCAAATCATGATTAATATCAGTGAGTTTTTGCGTGGCCCCACCTTCCCCGACGATGATCCCAAGGGGCGCAAGAATTTCTATGTGGTGTTTTTGGTGATTGCCTTGGTCATCGGCAAGGTTGTCTATGACATGTGGTACAAAACACCGGCTGGCAAGCGCCAAATGGATGCCGTATTTCTGAAGTTGCCGATTTTTGGAGACATCATTCAGAAAAGCTCGGTGGCTAGTTTTTGTCGCACCTTTGGGACATTGACGCGATCGGGTGTGCCGATTATTCAAGCCCTCGAAATTTGTAAAGATACCGCCGACAACCAGGTGGTTTCGGATGCGGTGGCTTCCTCCATTACCGAAATTCAAGGTGGGGGGACGATCAGTGCGGCGATCGAGCGATATAAGGTCTTCCCGGCCATGGCCATTCAGATGATGATGATTGGTGAGGAAACCGGGGAACTCGACAAAATGCTAATGAAGGTGGCGGACTTCTATGAAGATGAAGTGGAGCAAGCAATCAAGGGTCTAACCAGTATGTTGGAGCCGTTGATGATTGTGGTGATTGGGGGGATGGTTGGTTCGATTTTGTTGGCGATGTATTTGCCCATCTTTGCGGTAATGGATGCGATTAAGTAGTGCTGCAAGGCAATGCTATTAACCATCAAAACTCCAAATATCAACCACCAAAGCCCCAAGGCAAAGCGATCGATCATCAAAACTTCAGGTGAATTTTTCGCGGGCGAATTCTTCTCAGGTCAGCTTTTCTCAGGCAAACTTTTTTCAGGCGAATTTTTCGCGGGCGAACTTTTCTCAGGCAAACTTTTCCAGTGATCGAGTGAGCAGTAGCATCAGCGAGGCAGCCTATGTCCATCAAGTCTGCGGATTATGAGGAAATTCTGGCGACTTATAGTGGGCGGCAGGCAGCGATCGAGCTGCTGCGGGAATATCGGCCCTACTTGGAACTGTTGCCCAGTATGCGGCGGCCCCTGGACAGCACCGTGGTGATTACGTTGCCGTTGGCGCGGATCGATCCCGATGTGCTGGAAATGACCCAACTGGCCGAGGTGGCCGATGTGAGCCGATCGCGCCGTCGCCATTCGATCGAGTCCGAGCGATCGACCAACAAGCCGGGGCGGCAGGCGGTACGGTTGCCCTGCGAGATTGCCCTCCTGATGTGCGATCCCGAGTGGCAGGTGACCACGGGTGTGGCGGTGTTTGTGTTTGTGCATCGGCCCAATGAGGATTTTTATGGGCTGATGAGTCGCTGGCGACAGACGCAATTGCTGCTCGATCGCGACTATGAATGGGTGATGCCCCTGGCTTACCGCCATGTGGTGGGCGATCAGGCTGATCGAATCTATCCGCTGTTTTTGCTGTCGGAGCGATCGCCCGAACGATTGCAACGGGGCTTGAAGGGCGCAACCTTGCCCTATGTGGTTTGTCCAACCCAGGCGGAACCCCCCGCTCGATTCGATCCCCAGGTTGACCACACCCCCGCTCCCACCACGGACTTGACCCGCGAAACACCTCATCCGGGCCCGGGGCGATCGGCCCGCGATGCTCAGCCCACCTCCGATCCAGAGCTGGAAGGCGATCTTTGGGTTGAGTGAGGGTTGCCGCTCGCGCCCTTGGGGCCCAGTTGGTCTTGGGCAACGACTGAGACCCGGATTCGGCCCGGTATCCAATAGGTTGCTTTTGTGCCTTGCGTGGCATTGGGCGACACAGCGCCGTTTTCGGCGTGATCGTATAATGCCAAAGCCATCCCACAAGGCTGGCCATCCCCTCCCCACAGCGTTTAGCTAGGTTAACGATGGACTTGCTGGAGTATCAGGCAAAAGCCCTGTTTGCCGCCATGGGCATTCCGGTGCTGCCTTCCCAACCGATCGCCAGCTTGCAGGAGTTGCGGGAATTGAAGATTCCCTACCCGATCGCCCTGAAATCCCAAGTGCGGGCCGGGGGGCGGGGGCGTGCTGGTGGGATCCGGTTCGCCAGCAACACGATCGACGCGGTGGCCGCCGCCCAAGCCATTTTCAGCTTGCCGATCGGGGGGGAATGTCCTGCATTGCTGTTGGCGGAGGCCAAATACAACGTAGAGCAGGAGTTTTATCTGGCGGTGGCGCTGGATGACAACGCCCGGCGGCCGGTGCTGCTGGGATCCACCCAAGGGGGAATGGATGGCAAGCTTTCCGCCGGTACGGTGCATCAGGTGTTGGTGGATGGGGAATTTTCGCCCTTCTATGCCCGCCGTTTGGTGCTGAAGATGGGGCTGCGGGGCGAGCTAGTGCCTTCCGTCAGCGAGATTGTGGAGCGGATGTATGCCCTGTTTGTCCAAAATGATTTGGATTTGGTGGAGATCAATCCCCTAGGGGTCGATCGCGCCGGGGAACTGATGGCCCTGGACGGCAAAGTCACCGTGAACGACAGTGCGATCGATCGCCACACGGAGTTGAAATGCTTGCTCAACGGCGTAGTGATGCCGCCCAGCCTCAAGCCCGTTTGGATTGAGGGCGGAACCGCGCCCGCTTCGGTGGCCAATGCGGCCCACGGTGCTCAGGGGGCCGTGAACGGTCAGAGCAGCAATTCCACCAATGGCGATCGCAGCAAAAAGAACGCCAGCACCCCGATCGGGATTGTTTGCAATGGCATGGGGCTGACCCTAGCGGCCTTGGATTTGGTTTGCCGCTTTGGGGGCAACGTGGCCGGGTTCATCAATGTGGGCTGGACCGTGGGCGGTGGTCGCCCCGAAGTCCTAGAAGGGCGGCTCGAACAGGCCTTAGCCAGTCTCAGCCATCCACACCCGGTGCGGGTGGTGCTGCTGGATTTGTTGGGCAGTGCCATCACCCTGGATGGCGTGGTGGCAGTGATTCACCAATATGCCAAGCGCCATGGTTGGTGGCGACAGGAAACCCAGCCGATGGAAGAATTACCGCAACCCCTCTCCACCACCCGCAGTGAAGGGGACTTGGCTGTGAATAATTGGGCTAATAATTTGGCCCTGAATCAGGGACGCGGCCCCGCGATCGTGCTGCGGGTGTTGGGAGAACCCAGTGATGAAACGCGCGAGTTAATTGAAAGCTTGCCGATTTCCCTGGCCGACAGCCTCGAAGCCGCAGCCAAACTGACGGCTGTGTTGGCCAACGCGCCCCAAGTTTAAGGAACTGGTTGAAATGGGAACTGGTTGAAATGGAGAATAGCGGACTCGAACCGCTGGCCTCTGCGGTGCGATCGCAGCGCTCTACCAACTGAGCTAATTCCCCGAGGCAATTGGCGTATCGGACATGGTAGCACCAATCGGCGGTTCGGGCCGTTCCCGACCGGCAAAAAGCCGCTGCACTCGATCGAGATCCAAGGTATTTAAAAAGTCCACCACCCAATCGGCCCGGCGGTGCACCATTTGGAATGGGTGGCTGGTGGCCACGCCCACCACCTGCATTCCCGCAGCCTTGGCCGCCGCAATACCAGGGTAGGTGTCTTCGATCGCCAAGCAATTTTGGGGTTGTAAATCCAGCCGATCGAGCTGCGATCGCAACTGGGCCACCGCTTGCAAATAACCATCGGGAGCGGGCTTACTCTCTAGGCCCATATCACCCGTAATCAGCACACTAAAGAACGATCGCAGCCCCGCCCGACTCAAAACCGTCTCCACCTCCGCAGCCAGCGCCCCGGTCACAATTCCCATGGGCAACCCCAAGGTGCGCACCCGACTGCAAAAGTCCACCACGCCCGGATAGATCGGCAGTTGGGGCAAGTGGGCCAGGCGATCGAGATACAGTTGCGACTTGCGGGCCACCAACCGATCGAGCGTGTCATCATCCACCATGCGCCCCCGCCGAGCCAGCAGATCCCGCAAACAGGCCCGATCGCTCCGGCCCAAACAGACCTCGCGGAACTCCTCCGGATCCGGCCGCAAATTCTCACTCAGCAACATCTCTTGCAGAAGTTGCCCGTGCAGCGGTTCGTCATTAATGATTGTGCCGTTAAAGTCCAGCAGAATTGCTTTGAGGGTCATGGGCAATTGGGCAAACAACGGCCAACGGAGCCTTTACCGATTCCCAACCTCGAAGATCCTCGGTGCGGATTGGAGTCCTGAATCCTGGGAACGGGAATTGCGTCTTAAAAGTTTAGCGCCAAACCAGTCCCCCACCGTTGAACACCAAAGGCCAGGCCGCCCCCTAGCGAGCCGCCGCCCCCAACAGCCGGGGCCGATCGCGCCGTCGCACCCGTTGCCACTGTTCCCGCAAAGCCGCCACATCCGCCGGGCGATCGCCATAGCGCCAATCACTGTAGGCTCCAGCCACCGCCGCCAACAGCGCCAAGCGATCGCCCGCGCCGGGGCCGCCCCCCTGCTGGGCGAGCCACTGTTCATAGGCGGCCACATATTCCAATGGTGTTTGCCAAGGATAGGCGGGACAGTCTTCTGCCAGCCAATCGCGCACCTCCTGATATAACGCAGCGATCGGGGCTAACCGAGCCAAGCGCCGCCGCCGTTGCCAAGCGTGCCAGCCCAACCAACCCAACCACAGGGCCCCGCCCACCACCAAAGCCAGGGCGATCGCCGCCAAAATGCCCGTCCAGCCCCCCGTTAACAAACCCAGCAACCGACCCACCAGCGCCAGCAGTCCCCCCAACACCCCTGAAATCACCCCATCCAGCCAATTGCGCAGGGGCGTGGGCAACCAACCAGCCACCCAAGCCCAGAGTTTTTCTAGGGTGCTGAAGGTTTCATTTTTCTCGATCGAGGGTGGAATCAAGGGATGGCCAGGAATCGGGTCAAAGCTATACCAGCCATACCCGGGAAAATAAACCTCTGTGATCAAATGGGCATCGGTGTTGTACACCTCGTATAGGCCGGTGAAAGGATTGAACCGACCCGGCGCAAACCCGGCCGCCACCCGCGCCGGAATCCCCAAACTCCGCAACATGAGGGTGAGGGTAGTGGGGAAATGATCGGGATAGCCCCCTTGATACTGAAACAAAAAGCGATCGACCAAATCTTCATCCGCAGCCGGTGGCGGCAAGTCCGGTTGTACGGTGTAGGTTTGCTTCAGGGATTGGGCTAAGAACAGCGCCTGCTCATACGCGTCATTGCGGGCATTGGGAGCCTTCGCGAGTAACTCTTGGGCCCGTTTTTGCAACTTGGGCCGCAGGGCCGCGGGCACATCGAGGTAATAGTTGCGAATGAAGGGGGGATAGGTACGGCGGGCCTGGCGCAGTCGGGTGCGATCGCGGTAGGCCACTTGGGAGATGACCGAGTAGGTTAACCCCTCATCCAAAATGCGGGGCGATCGAATACTGCCTTCCTTGTCGATCGCAATTCCTCGGGTTGGGAAAAACAGCTCCGTGGGTTGGGCCAGGGTGGGAATCAGGTTGGGCAAGGCCGAAAGCACCGTGTAGCTTTGCACCACCTCTTCAATTTGGGCGCGGGTTGGCTCCGGCGGAATCACAAAGCGATAGGACCAATCGGGCCGCACCAGGCTTTGGGTGTCGTCATTGCGGGAAATTTCCCACCCGCGACCGGTGTAGCGATCGAACCCCAACACTCGCCAAAAGCCCGGCGACTGCGATCGCACCCGCATCACCAAGGTGGGAACCAGTTGCCCCTGAAGGGTTTGGTCGATCGTGCTGCTAAAGCCGTAATAGAACGTGTTGTCCGTCTGGCCGCGGCCTGCGCCGCTGGTTCCCCCGAGGGCTTGGCCATCTTGCCCATAACCCGGATTGCGAATCGACGCAGACTGATCCCGGTTATCAAACATCTGATCCATCAAATTGGGCGGGGCCGTCACCGGGAACTGGCGCAGTTGGTAGCCCGGAAAACGCGGCAGCAGGGCAAAGACCACCAGCCCCAAAACCGCCACCACCCCAAACAACCGCGCCATCTGACCCGGCCGAATTAGCCCCGTGAGGGTGCGCCAATCCCGATCGCCCGGTTCCAATCCCAGGCGCGATCGATAGTCCAACACCAACATTGGCAGCGCCACCCCCACAAAGGCCACCAACACGGGTGCAAACAACATGGTTTGGCTGAGGGTTCCGGCCACCCCCATCAGAATCAGCCCGATCAGCATCGAGTAGCCCAAGTCCTTGCGCCGGGGCAAGTCAAAGCAATGGAGCACTTGCAAATGGATCAGCAACTCCGCCAAAACCAGGCGTGTATCTCCCAAATTGCCCAGGAGCGATCGAAAGAAAACGGCCAACGCCACCAGCATTCCCGCCGCGATCGCCAGTTGTGCCCCCAGGTTGCGCCGCCGCCGTTGCCGCCAACTCCAGTAGGCCCCGCCAAAGCTGAGGGGAATGGCCCACCAACTGGTTTGGGTTCCAGCGGCCACATCGGTGGCCAAAATCCCGATCGCCACCAAAATTTGCACCAAAATTCGCAGGGCGATCGACTCTTCCGGTTGCGGCCGGGGTTGATTTTGCCAAGTTTGCAGCCGTTGCCACCAAGCCTTCCTTGCCGCTTCCGAAACCATGCCTGTTCCCCGGTCTTGCTTCAGCTATTCCCAGGATAATGGCTTGGCCCAAGATCCCCAGATCCTCAACCAGTCAATCACAGTCACAATCACGATCATGAACGATCGCGATCATCACCACGATCGCAACCCCCATCAAAGAGCAATTTCAGGAGTTGGCTCGCGCGATCGCAACTCCGACGGTCCCGAGTCCGTTCCATGGGGCACAGGGGCCGGTGTTTCTTCCGAGGCCGAGTTGGCTTCCGGATTGGGCCAGGGACTCGATCGCCGCCGCACATAGAGATAGGCCGTCATGCGACCGCGCCCCTTCACCGGCAAATTAGACCAACGCTCAAACTCGTAATGATCCTTCAGGTAGGCATAGGTTGCCTCGGTCACCTGAATTTTGCCGGGAATCCCCTGGGACTCCATTCGACTGGCCACATTGACCGTGTCGCCCCAAAGGTCATAGCTAAATTTTTTGATGCCAATCACGCCGGCCACCACGGCCCCCGTGTTGATGCCAATTCGCAAGGCCAAGGGCAACCCGGTTTCTCGCCGCAGTTGATTAATTTCCCGGCGCATGGCGATCGCCATTTCCATCACCGTGAGGGCATGGTCAGGGCGCGGCACAGGAATTCCGCCGGCCACCATGTAGGCATCACCGATCGTCTTAATTTTTTCGAGGCCAAATTCTTCGGCTAATCGATCGAACGCCGAAAAAATTCGATTCAACAATTGCACCAACTCCAAGGGCGGCAACTGTACCGAAAGGGGCGTGAAGTCCACAATATCGGCAAATAAAATTGTGGCTTCCTCAAACCGATCGGCGAGGATTTCGTTTTCCATCGCCAATCCATCCTCCCTTGCCAGCCGATCGACAATGGCTTGGGGCAACACATTCAATAGCAACTTTTGCGTGCGGCTTTGCTCATCGCGCAGGGCCGATTCCATTTGCCGCCGCTCCCGCACTTCCCGATCGAGCAAAAAGAGCTGCTCTTGTAATAATTCCGCCTGTCGTCGCAAACGCTTTTGCAAACTGGCGGCCAACAGGGCCGGCCCCCGAAACAGCGTCAGATTGCGGGCCCGCTCATGGAGTCGATCGAGCCGACTGCGATCCAAATGCAACCGAATGCGTGCCAAAGCCTCCGCCGGTTCCAAGGGCAACAGCAAATAGTCCGCCGCCCCCGCCGCAAACAACGCGCCCCGATCGATTTGCCCCGCCGCCCCCACCAGCACGATCGGGGTGTTTTGGTGAGGGGCCGCCGATCGCAACTGATGGCACAGTTCCAAGGCCGCCAGCTCCGGCCAAGACCCCACCAACACCAAAAGCGGCTGGAGCCGAGCGGCCGCCGCCATCAACTCATCCAAACTCGCGGGGCAATGGGCTTCGCACCCTAACTCCGCCACCACCTGGGCCAAGGCCTGCGCCAACTCCCGATCGGCAATGCCAATCAGAATTGGGCTACCGGAGGCAACCACAGCCGAGCTTGTCGTTGGAGCATTCACAATAATCGCAGCGCCATGCGGCCGAAAACGATGCAGCCTGTCGTAACCATCAGTTACTAGGTAGGGGCTACAACTCCGCACAGACCAAATCCGCCTCAAACCAGAGATTCAAGGGAAATTGCCCCCAAAATCTCGGTATTTCGTGGTCAAAATTCGGTAAATGATGACAACCGACCGCCACAGCGGCGATCGCCCCCCCCAAAAGACAGACTGCGTGACAATACGCCGATTAAAGATGCACCAACGGTTTAGCTCCCTGAGGCCGCACTGTGGCATCAAGCAACCTTCCGCTCAGGGTTTTGAGCCAAAAGTATCTTGAGCCTTGAGCCAGCAACAAAGCTGCTGCGATCGTATCAAAATTCCCCCGAATCCAGGTTTCCTAGGCCCCACAAACCCCACCGGGCGATCGCAGGCTCCGTGGGCATCAGGCTCCGTTGGCATAATGAGACCAACCGCGATCGTGAGGACTAACCGATGATTGCCCAACCCACCACCACGACGATCACGCCAGGGATTCAGCCCCCACCGATCGACTATCCCGACAGCGACGGCCAGCCGATCGCCGACAACACGAAACAGTTTCATTGGATTCAAAAGATCTATATGAACCTTGCGGCGCTTTTCGCCAACGATCCGCAAGTCTTCGTGGCGGGCGATCTGCTCTGGTATCCGGTGGAAGGGGACAACAAAACCCGCCAAGCGCCCGATGTGATGGTGGCGTTTGGGGTTTCCAAGGGCGATCGGGGTTCCTATAAGCAATGGTGTGAAAGCAACATCGCGCCCCAGGTGGTGTTTGAGATCTTGTCGCCGGGCAATCGCTTTGGGGAAATGCTGAAAAAGCAGGCGTTTTATGACACCTACGGCGTGGAGGAATATTACATCTACGATCCCGATCGCCATGATTTGAGCATTTTGGTGCGATCGGAGCGGGGCGATTTGCGGCTCCGGGACGATCGCCCGGACGATTGGGTGAGTCCCCGGCTCGGCATTCGGTTCCAAATGGGCGAAGACAGCCTCACCCTGTTTCGGCCGGACGGTCAGCCCTTTTCGACCCTGGCGGAAGAGATCCAACGCACCAAGCAAGAGCGCGATCGGGCTGAACAGGAGCGCGAACGGGCCGATCGCCTAGCGGCCCGGCTGCGGGAGTTGGGCATTGATCCCGAGGCGATCGGGTAGACCACGGCACAATAGCAACAGGCGATCGCGATCGGCAGGAGCGCAACGGGAATGACCATTGCCACAAGCCCTCAAACCTGGACGGATCAAGACTGGATGACCTTACCCAGAGAGGGGCATCGCTACGAGTTGGTGGACGGTCAGGTGGTGGATATGGGCAATTCGGGGATGGAGCATGGCTATTTGGCCTGCATTTTGGTGGCGGCGCTGATGAATTGGGTGCGATCGCGCCGTTTGGGGGCGGTTTGTGATTCGAGCACGGCGTTTACTTTGGCCAATGGCAACCGGCGATCGCCCGATATTGCTTTTATCGATCGGTCTCGGTTACAGGGTCTCAGCCGTCCGCCACGCGGCTATTTTGAGGGTGCGCCGGATCTGGTGGTGGAGATTTTGTCGCCGGGCAACACGGTGGACGAAATGCACCAAAAAATCGTGGAATATTTTGCCCACGGGACGCGCTTGCTGTGGAAGATTGACCCGAATGAGCGCTGCATTTTGGTCTATCACGGCCCGGAACCCGATCGCCTGTTGCGGGTTGGCGATTTGTTGGAGGGGGAGGATGTGGTGAGCGGGTTTGCGTTCCCGGTGGCGGAGTTATTTGAACCGTGGGATTTTTGACGAGCCGCGATCGCTTCCCGCGAGCTAGATTGGTTGGTTTATGGCGGGTCTGGGGTGATCCAATCCGTGAGCGATCGCCCTAGGTAGGCTTCCAAAAAGGCTCGGGCGGCGGCGGGTTCGATCGCCTCTAGGGCGGCGACGATGGCGGGAATTGCGTCGGCTTGGGGGTCTTGGGTTTCGTTGAACCAATAATGCACGGTCGATCGGGCAATGCCCATGGTGACGGCGAGCCGCCAATGGTCTGAAAGGGGGGCTGATGCCGTAGTCTTGCAAGGTTTGTTTGAGTGCTTTTCCTGCTCGCGCCATGCCCCCAATGGTCTGAAAGGGGGGCTGATGGGCGCAATGATGGGGGCGATCAATCCTACGGTTCTTGGATGGAGGTTGATCGCCGTTGGGTGAGCCAGCGATCGAACGATCGGGCACTTTCGCCGCTGCGTTTGCCGGCCAGGAGTCCCGTGATGCCAATGTGTTCGTCGAGGTCGGGCCATTCGATCGCGTAGCCATCGCCGAGCAGTTGCCAGTTTTGGCGTTCGGCGGGGGTGGCTTGTTGCAAGCGGGGATACCAGTCGAGGGGGATGGTGAGTTGGCGGCCGTCGGCGAGGTGAATGGTGAAGGTGCGATCGTCAAAATCGATTCGCTGGGCTTGGGGTTCAATCTCCAAGATCAAAGTAGTCATGCCAGGCCTCAATCAGCTCGGGTTGGTGTTCTTGAACGAGTTTGATAATGCGACTGACTTCGTGGTCAGGAAAGCCGAGGTTTTTGCTAGTTTCAACTGGATCGAGCCAAATCTTAACCAGTTGCCGATCGCGTTTGACGTGGATGTGGGGCGGCTCTCCTCGATCGGAACTGAAGAAAATGAAGCTGTAGGGGCCGACTTGCAGAACGGTTGGCATTTTTGATCCATTCTCTAATGACTCAAGGGCGATCGGGTAGGGTGCTGTGGGAGCAATTTGTAATTGTTACGAAACGGTTGATTTGTTCTCCCATGCACCGTGGATTGATCGCCACCCAACCGATCGTCGTTCCATGCGTGGCGGGTTGCGGTGCATGGGAGATGAATGGCGATTGGTATTGCCTTCTGAGCGTTCTCCCATGCACCCTACAAAAATTCGATCGCGCAGAGCATTGAATAATTAATGTGTGATTGTTGATGGCTTTGGCGGCAATAATTTTGGGAATGGTTGATTGGGTAGGGTGCATGGGAGCCATTTGCAATTGTTACGAAACGGTTGATTTGTTCTCCCATGCACCGTGAATTGATCGCCACCCAACCGATCGTCGTTCCATGCGTTACGGGTGGCGGTGCATGGGAGATGAATGGCGATTGGTATTGCCTTCCAAGCGTTCTCCCATGCACCCTACAAAAATACGAAACGGTTGATTTGTTCTCCCATGCACCGTGGATTAATCGCTACCCAACCGATCGTCGTTCCATGCGTGGCGGGTGGCGGTGCATGGGAGATGAATGACGATTGTCATTGCCTTCCGAGCGTTCTCCCATGCACCCTACAAAAAATCGACCGCGCACAGCGCGGGGGAAAAAGAAGGGAAAAGAGGGAAAGAAGAGAAGAAGGGAAAGAGTCCTGGCTAGGGCAAAACCACAACCCGAAACCCAACGTCGTAGTTGAGGAAGTCGCGACCGTCAGCCCTCCCCCAGTAGCGATTTGCAGAACGACAGAGCCTCGGATTGCAGTACCAAGAACCACCACGCAGGAGCTTGTGTTGTTCATTGTCAACATTAGTCAAATTCTGGAAAGCTCCATTGTCCATTTGTCTGCTTTCTTGAAACTGACGTATGAATACTTGTTCATGTTTTTGGTTGTTGAACCAAGGACGACCATCAACCGGTGCGCCTTGATAGTTCTCGTGCCAATCGTCCAAGCACCATTCCCACACGTTCCCGTGCATATCTTGTAACCCAAATCCATTCGGCGGGAACTGACCTACAGGCGTTGTGCGTTGCCGATATTCCCCCTTTGGCCCGTCGGCGTAGGTGTAATGGCCGTCATAGTTCGCTAGCTCCGTCGTCAGTGTTTCCCCAAAGGCAAAGGGCGTTTGCGTTCCGGCTCGGCAGGCATATTCCCACTCCGCTTCGCTGGGTAATCGATACAACCGATCCGTTGCTTTCGACAATCGGGCACAAAATTCCATCGCATCAAACCAATTCACTCGCTCAATTGGCCCCTTTGCATCTTTCCAGTTCGAGGGATCAGCATTCAGCTTCGGGTTCAGCACCGCCGGGAAACTCCCCGCCACCCGTCGCCATTGCTGCACCGTAATTGGATATCGACTCATCAACAGCGGCGGCACAGTCACAGTTCGCACCGGCCCTTCATCAGAATCGCGCTGCTTTTCATCATCCGGTGATCCCATTTGGAACTGGCCACCGGGAATTGCCACCAGTTCGAGCTGCACCCCTTCGCCCAAATCCACAAAGTGCGATCTCGCCGTTTTGGGCAGCCGCTCAACCACTTGACCGGCACGATCCACCCGCACCGTCTCAAACGACCATTCCCGCAAACTCCACCCCGCAAACGGATCAGGCGGCTGCGGTTTTGGTTGTGGCTTTGGCTTCGGTGGTGCTGGTGGCGGCGGCTCCACCGCCCGACTCACCTCGGCCGGGACTGGCTCAGAATCCCCACTCGGCGGCGCAGTAGCAAATTGAATCACTGCCCCAGGTTCCGCAGAGATGAAGTATTGATTCGGCTCAGTCTGTTTATTTTGTGAATGGAGCAGATCAATTTGGCGGCGTGTTATGCGCTGCAAAATCTTCTCTAACTCTTGCCGTGCTTCTGAGTTATTTGGGTCAGCAGAAATAACCTGCCACCAAGTATTTTTGGCAATCTCTAGCTTCTCTAAATCAAACTTGTCCTGCAATAGATCGAATGCATCTGATTCTGCCTGCCGTGCTGCTTGAATCAAAACCTGCAAATTGGGTTTTGCTGCTTGTAATTGTGCATTAGGGAGCGCCGGTAATGTCCATTTAAAATCGCCTGCAACCTGACAGATTGGAACCTGAAGATGCTTCTTCTGATGCTCGGAGCAAAGTTTGGGAACCCTGCGTTCTAAATAGTCGCTGAGTTCGCGAACCGTTGGACAGGACTGCTCACTCAGAACTTCCAATAGCGCATAAGTAAATACACCATGCCTTAACTGTTCAATCTCATAGGATATTTGGTTTTTTTGACAAGCAAAAAGCGTAGCAACCCCTTCGTAGATTCCTTGAATCGACTCACTATCTCCACTGCCGCTACGACCATCTCTGCTAGCACGGCAGGCATCTAGGCAGAGAATGATATTTTTTGATCCGGTTTGCTTGAGACTCTGAACAATTCTCTCAACAGGAAACCAGCCGATCGAAAACTCATCGCGTCCGAAGTCGGGCGAAGCCTCATAGGTCAACAGATAGTCTTCAACGTTGCTGGGGTCGCTAGGCTTGGCAATCCGCTTGCCATGTCCTGCAAAGAAAAACCAAAGAATGCTATCAGGTCTGAGTTTCTTGGTTGGAATTGTTTTGACAATATATTCATGCAAATCATCAAAGTTCACTGAAGTCTCATTAGAGAAATGCGAAAAACTGGTGATCAGCTCGACATGGAAAAACCCAGCTTTGTACAACGCACCATACAGCGCTAGTGCGTCACGTTCCGCATACTTAAGATCATCCAGTCGCTTGTATTTGTTAATACCAACAACGATCGCGTAATGCTGGCCGCCCATAATTACGGCACACGCTTAAACTTCAGTTTGATCGATCCCGTGCTGCCCACTTCAGCCCCGCTGCCCAAAATTCGCACCTGACCCTTGGCATTGATGTCCACCGACAACTCAATTTCATCCAGCGCCAAACCCGGTTGCTGATCGGCCTGCGAAAATACCTCACCCACCACGTTCAGTAACTCTTCCATGTGCGGACGAATTGCCGAAGCCCGAACTTCCACAGTTGCCAGTTTCTTGACAGACTTCACAACCGACTTGACCTGACCGGGCCAATCATCAATGCCACGACCACCACTGTCGTCGGCGGATGTTTCAGATTCAGATTCTGGGTCACTAACCAGCAGGTGAAGAATCGGGTCGTTGGCCATGGGGTGTCACTGCCCGCCGCGTGGAAAATCAAGGCACTGCGGCGCGATGCTTGATCGATTCTCGCTTAACAGTCCTGGTTGAGCAACCGAACAACAGCGATCGCCCCTAGTGCCCTCCGCTCGGTGCTTGGCCCTTGCGACCCTTGCCCAACAACAACAACAGCGGCAACGAAGCCAAAAACGCCATCCCCACCACCCAAAACGTGTCACTAAACGACAAAATCGACGATTGCAAACTCAAAAGACCATCCAGCGAGGCGATCGCCTGTTGGTGAGCCGTCGTCGGATCAACGCCACGACTCTGAAACGCGCTAGTCAGGGCATCGAGTCGTGCTTGGGTTTCGGGGCTATAAACACTCAGGTGCTCGCTCAACACACTGCGGTGAAAGGCGTTGCGGCGATCGAGCAGCGTCGTCAAAATCGCGATGCCAATGCTGCCACCCAGTTGCCGCGTCAGGTTATAAAACCCCGACCCGGCGGGAATATCGGCCGGGGGCAACGAGCCGAGGGTGGCCAAGCTGAGGGGCAAAAACATCATCACCGTGCCCACGCCCCGAAAAATCAGTGGATAGAACAGTGAATCGCTGCTGGAATCGGGGTTGAGGGTCGCCAGGGAAAACATCACGAGGCTGGTCATGACGCTGCCCGCCGCGATCGCCCAGCGCGGATCGATCAAGCTGCTCACTTTTCCCAGCATGAGCATCGTGGCGGCGGAGGCCAGCGCCCCCGGCAACAGCAACAGACCCGTTTGCTGGGCTGTGTAGTGCAACACGCTCTGGGCAAAAATCGGCACGGCGAACAAGGTTCCATAGAGACCCATGCCCACCACGGCGGAATAGATGCTGCCGGCCGCGAGCGATCGATGGCGCAACACGCGCAAGTCCACGGCCGGGTGGCGCACGGTCAGCTCCCGCCAAATAAACAGCACTAGCCCCACGATCGCGGCGATCGCCAGGGCCACGATCGTTGGTGATTCAAACCAGTTGTCCTGCTCCCCTTCTTCTAGGAAAGTTTGCAGGCTGCCCACGGCGATCGTCAGCAGGCCAATGCCCCACCAATCGACCGATCGCCGCTGGCCGGAGCGATCGATCGGGCGATCGGCGGGCAAAAACAGCAGGGCCATCGCCACCGCTGCGATGCCAAAGGGAATATTGATGAAAAAGATCCAGCGCCACCCGAGGTTATCGGTCAAATAGCCGCCGAGGGTCGGCCCGATCGCCGGCCCCGTAATCACGCCGACTCCAAAAACGGCTTGGGCCAAACCCTGCTCAGCGGGCGGAAAGCTTTGGAATAAAATCGATTGGGCCTTGGCCAGCAAGCCGCCGCCCAGCAACCCTTGCAAGATGCGGGCAGCCACCAGCTCGGGCAAACTACCGGCTAGGCCACAGAGGATGGAGGCGATCGTGAAGCCAGCCAAGGAAAGGACAAAATAGCGCTTTTGGCCGAAGGTTTCGCCCAGCCAAGCCGTCAGGGGAATCACGATTACGTTGGCGATCGCGTAGCCTGTGACGATCCAGCCGATTTCGCTGAGGGTGGCTCCGACGCTGGATTGGATATCCGTGAGGGCGACGTTGACGATGCTGGTGTCAATCACTTCCAGGATTGCGCCCAGGGAAGCGGTGGCGGCGATCGCCCATTTCAGCCAGCCGGTGGGATAGGTCGGGGCGATCGCGGGATTGGAGGTAGCGCTCATGGGGCCTGGCTCCTAGCGCACCGCCACGCTGACATTGGCGGACATCCCCGGCGTGACCTGGGCTTCGTAGCCGCGCAAACTGTCGGGGTCGATCGCAATTCGCACGGGAATCCGCTGCACCACTTTGGTGAAGTTGCCCGTGGCGTTGTCCGGCGGCAACAGGGCAAATTGCGCACCGGAGGCGGGGGCGAGGCTTTCCACATGGCCGCG
Organism: Limnothrix sp. FACHB-1083; assembly: GCF_014696485.1. Lineage (NCBI taxonomy): Bacteria > Bacillati > Cyanobacteriota > Cyanophyceae > Pseudanabaenales > Pseudanabaenaceae > Limnothrix > Limnothrix sp. FACHB-1083. Next base: position 99,795 of record NZ_JACJQD010000010.1, read on the forward strand.
GAACGGGCGATCGGGAAAGGCATCGAGCCGAATTTCGACCGCTTCCCCGGGATGCATCCGCTGCACTTGGGTTTCCTTGAAGTTGGCTTCGATCCAAAGCTGATCACCGACAATCGCCATCAGCGGTTGACCCGCTTGCACCTGTGCGCCCACTTCCACGGATTTGCGGCCAATCCGGCCGCTGACGGGGGCGGCGATCGTGGTGTAGGACAACTGCAACTGGGCGGCGCGCAGGTCGGCGGCCTGGCGGGCAATTTGGGCCGTGGCGGCGGCGTAGCGATCGCGGTTGACCTGGGTTTGGTTGCCGGTGGCGCGGGCCTGTTGCAGATCGCCCTGGCGCGACTGGCGGGTGGCTTGGGCGCGATCGACCCCTTGGCGGGCCTGGGCCACGCGGGCGATCGCCTGTTGCACCTGTTGGCGGGCGGCGGCGGTTTGGGCCAGGGCCACATCGTAGGCGGCCTTGGCCGCATCCCGTTGCTGGGCGGCGATCGCCCCGTCTTGGTAAAGCGCATTGTAGCGATCGTAGTCCGCCTTGGCTTTGGTCAAGGCTGCCTGAGCTTGGGCCAAATTCGCCCGCGCCACCGGCACACCGGCCGTCGCTTCGTTCAAGGCCGCTTCAGCATTGGCGATCGCAGCGGTGGCATCGTTCAGATCGCCGCTGGCCGTGGTCAGTTGGGCGGCGGTGTTGGCTCCGGCCAGGGCGATCGAGGATTGGGCCGCGCGGGCATCCTGTTGCGCGGCCACCAAGGCCGCCTGGGATTGCTGCACCTTCACTTGGTAGTCCGTCGGATCAAGCCGCACCAACACCGACCCCGCTTTCACATGCTGGTTTTCCTCGATCGCCACGGCCGTCACTGTTCCCGGTACGCGGCTGGCCACTTGATAAAGATGGCCCGCCACCTGGGCGTTGTCCGTTTCCTCGTGGGTGGAGGCATATTGCCAAAACTGCCAAGCCCAGCGGCCCCCGGCGATCGCCCCAGCGGCCACCAGCACCAAGGCGATCACCAGTTTGTATGAGCGGCGCTTGGCGGCGGTAGGCGGTGCGATCGGGGGTGTGGTGCTTGCTGGTTCGATCGGCTCAGTGCTCTCGGGTGGGGCGATCGGTTCTGGATCTGGGGCCAGTGCGGTGGCCGTGGCGGGCGGCTTGGTGCCGTTGCGATCGACTTTGCTGATCAACTGGGGTTTCACGAATCCTGACCTCTGACTAAGGGTTTGGGCGTAACGGGGGCCAATGCTCAAGGGCGAGATGACCAACTATTACGGGTATTTTTATTTCGTGTACGTACTATTGGGGCGCTTGAAGGCTGGTTTGAGGGTGGTGGTGAGCCGATCGCGCCAACTTGCGGGATGGCGCGCGCTCAGACCCAGGACTTTAGGGGGGTGGAATTAAATTGGCGATCGCCTGATCGACCAAACGGGACATGAGTTGACGATCCTGATCCGAAAATCCCTGGAGGGTTTCCTCACGCAACTGCATGGCGATCGGCGGCAAAATTTCCCACAGTTGCCAGCCCAAATCCGTCAGCCAAATCCGCCACACGCGCCGATCGTGGCAGTCGCGCTCCCGGCGAATCAGGCCGCGCTCTTCCATTCGATCGAGTGCGCCGGTCATGGTGCCGCCCACCTGCCGCAGCCGATCGCTGATCGCGCAGGTGGCGAGTCCGTCCTGTTCCCACAGGCAACAGAGCACGACCCAGTGAAACGGCGTGAGGCCGTGCGGCTCCAGCAGTTCCTGAAACCGCCGTCCCATCAGTTGCGACAGCAGCCGAATCCGATAGCCCAAGCCATGGGGGGCCAAAATTTCCTGCCAAGGCGCAGCGGAACGGGGCGATCGAGCGGTGGCGTTCATGGGAAAACCGCAAGCGTGATTTATTTCGTGTACTAACTATTTAAGCACGAAATAAAATTTGGAGTATGACCTGAGCACTGTTGGGTATCCGGGCCGTGATGAGGCGCGGAGATCAGAACTGATCGCCCCTAAGCCTTGGCTACAATCCGATCGAGCCGATCGATCGCCCTGACCTATGCCGCCGATCTTTGCTGAACCCTTGACCCTGCGACCGCTGCAAGTGCGTGACTATCAATGCCTCATTGACCAGGGTTGTTTTGGCCCCGAAGAACATATTGAATTGCTGAATGGTCAACTGATTCAAATGGCTGCCAAGGGAACCCGCCACGCCGCTGCTGTCAGTCGTTTGGCGCGGCTGCTGGGTCGGCAATTGGGCGAAACGGTGCTGATTCGGCTACAAGACCCGATCGCCCTGAATGACCAATCCCAACCCGAACCCGACCTGGCGATCGTCCGGCCCCATCCCCTCGACTATGCCGACCATCACCCAACCCCAGCGGAAATTCATTGGCTGATTGAGGTGGCAGATAGCACCCTCGCCTACGACACCCAAACAAAAGCCCGCGCCTACGCCCAAGCCGGGCTGGCGGATTATTGGGTGCTGGATTTGCCGGGCGATCGGCTCTGGGTGTTTCGCAATCCCAATTCGGCGGGCTATGGGTTGGTTATGCAGCTCGATCGCGCCCAATCGATCGCCCCGATCGCCTTTCCCGATTGTGTTTGGCCCCTGGCGGACTTGCTGCCGATCGCCTCGGACTCTTGAGCAACCTGGGCCAAGGGGCGTTAGGCTGGGCAAGAGCGCGGCCAAGGAACCTCAAAATGGTACTGAAATCGATCGAACGGGCGGAAACGGTGGAGCGAGCAACCCTGCTGGCGGGGTTCCATGCCCTGGGCGATCCGATTCGGTTGGGGGCGATCGAACATTTGCGGCGGGGTGAGTTGTGCGTGTGCGACCTCTGCGAGCTACTGGGGGTCAGCCAATCAAAGCTGTCGTTTCACCTGAAGGTGCTCCGGGAAGCAGGCTTGATTGAAGTGCGCCAAGACGGCCGCTGGAACTATTACCGGCTGAATTCGATGGGATTTGAGCGTTTAGAGCAATATTTGGCGAGTTTGGCGGGCTGGGTTACCGGGGGCGATCGCGCCTGCTGTTCCTAGCGATTCGCCGCGCCCACAGACAAGAGGGTTAAACCCCTTGCCCCTTCGGTCAGGTAGCTGGAGATTTTCAAATCAACTTTTTTTGAATTCATCAATTTTTTTTGAACTATTCCTGGCACAATGGAGGCGATCGGGGGAAATCGGTGCGCATTGCCCGATCGCGAGGTGTTATGACCATCAATCCCAGTGCCAAGGCCCCGAAGGTGGGCGGCCAACTCAGTTTTTTTGAACGCTATCTGACCGTTTGGGTGCTGGTCTGCATCGGGGTCGGCATTCTGTTGGGGCGGTTGTTTCCCGATGTGGCGATCGCCCTGGATGCCTGGACGGTGCATCAGGTGTCAATCCCGATCGCAGTCTGCCTGTTTTTCATGATGTATCCGATCATGGTGAAAATCGATTTCACCCAAGCCAAACGGGCCATGCGATCGCCCAAACCGGTGTTGCTGACCCTGGTGGTGAATTGGGGAATTAAGCCCTTCACGATGATCGCGATCGCCCAGCTATTTTTAGGCCATTGGTTCCGCCCACTGATCCAAGGTTCCGAGCTATTGCGTGGCACATCCATCGCCCTAGCAGATTCCTACATTGCCGGGGCAATTTTGTTAGGCATTGCGCCCTGCACGGCCATGGTGTTGATGTGGGGCTATCTCTGCTATGGCAATCAGGGCCACACCTTGGTGATGGTGGCGGTGAATTCGCTGACCATGCTGCTGCTCTATGCGCCTTTGGGTCGGTGGCTGTTGGCGGCCAATGATTTGGCGGTTCCTTGGGCCACGATCGCCTTGTCCGTGTTGATCTATGTGGGCCTACCCTTGGCCGCAGGTATCTACACGCGCCACTGGATTTTTAAATACAAGGGAGCCGATTGGTTTGAGCAAAAATTTTTGCACTACCTCAGCCCGATCGCCACTTCAGCGTTGCTATTAACCCTGATTTTGCTCTTTGCCTTTAAGGGAGAGCTAATCGTGAATAATCCGCTGCACATTTTCCTAATTGCCGTGCCGTTACTGATTCAAACGCTGGCGATTTTTGGGATTACCTATGCCTTAGCGAAACCCCTGAAATTAGTTTATGAAGATGCGGCCCCGGCGGCTTTAATCGGTGCGAGCAATCATTTTGAAGTGGCGATCGCCACGGCGGTGATGTTGTTTGGTTTGAACTCGGGGGCGGCCCTGGCGACGGTGGTGGGCGTGTTGATCGAAGTGCCGGTGATGTTGTTGCTGGTGGAATGCTGTCGGCGCACGGCCCACTGGTTCCCCCGATCGCCCGAAAAGGCCACGTTGCTCGATCCGCGTTGCGTCGAATTTTAGCAAGCCAAGGGTGCAAGCGTTGCGCCCCTACAGGAGGACTTTATGAAATCGGTGATGTTTGTTTGTCGGCGCAATTCTTGCCGATCGCAGATGGCGGAAGGCTGGGCGAAAACCCTGGGAGCGGGCAAAATTCGGGTGGTGAGTTCCGGTCTGGAAGCCAGCCGGGTGCATCCCACGGCGATCGCGGTGATGACGGAAGCGGGAATTGAGATCAGCGACCAAACCTCCAACGCCCTGGCCGAATTTGCCCCCGAAGACTTCGATGGCGTGATTTCCCTCTGTGGCTGCGGGGTGAATTTGCCGGAAGCCTGGGTGCTGCGGGAACGGTTTGAGGATTGGCAACTGGACGATCCCGATGGCCAGCCGATCGAGGTGTTTCGGCGGGTGCGCGACGAAATTCGCGATCGCGTCACGGCCTTGATCGATCAGATCAGTTAAATCAACCCTTAATTCAGCGGCACTAAGGCTTCAACCGCCGCCACCAAGCGCGATCGCACCGTGGGCAAGTCGGCGGCCGGATCCGTGAGCGCAATGACTGATCGGGCCGTTCCCAGCAGCATGGCGTTGAAGCCGCCCGCATCACCGGAGCCGCGAAAATCCGTGCGCAGCGCCACGATCGGTAACTGACGTGCGAACGCATAGCCACATTCCCAACAGGTTCCCGAGTCCGCATCGGCCCCGTCCAACACGGCAATCACGGCGTTTGCCTGATCCAGCCCCGATCGGCAGCGTTCAAAAATCGCCTGCGGATCACTGAGGCCCGCACATGCCGCCTGGGGCAAAAAGACTGGATAGCCCAAGGTTTGCAGTTCCTCGGCCAGGGTTTGATTCAGCCAACGTTCTCCCAAGGAAAACAGCGGCCCAGCCCAATAAAGCCGCAAGGGGCGATCGGCCGCTGGGGCGGCCAGGTGGGCGCGGCCGGTTTGCAAAATGGCGCGAAACGGTTCCATCAGGGCCGGCGGCATTGGCCCCAAGGCAGTCACCACCTGTTCAGCCCAGTCGAAATAGGCCTGGCGGCGGGCGATCGACCAGCGCTCCGGGGGCGACTGATCCACATCCCGCAAATTGCAAATTTTGTCCGCCAATTTCACCAGCTTGGCTCGATCGCTCAAGGTGGGCGCATGGTCAATTTGCAACTGCTTTCGCTTGGCCTTGGGCAATCGCTTATCGTCCGTCACCTCTTGCACCAAGGCGGCAATTTCGGGGCCAAAGTGGGTGACCAATTCGGCAGCGGTGGTGTCTGTGTCCTCGATCGTGTCGTGGAGCAGGGCCGCCGCCAACACTTGAGGATTCGTAATTTGGGCCTCATGCACCAGCACCCGCAGCAGGGCGATCGGGTGATTGATATAGGGCGATCGCGCTCGATCCTTGCGCCGTTGGTGTCGATGCTTGGTGGCCGCAAAGGCCAAGGCCCGCGCTAACAAATCCAGTTGGGGCAAACCGTTGGGGAAATCGATCGGGCGATGGCTTCCCGATTCAGTGATCGGCTGAGGATCCATAGGGCTGAGGGTTGCGCAACGGTAAGGGAGATTGAGATTAAACGGTGGATGCAGCCGAAAGCGGGATCGCCTCATCTCCCAAGTGCGATCGCAGCAGTTGCCAAAGCCGTCGATCGGTAAAGTTTTCAATCACCAACGAGGCCCCGGCTTGGGTCAGTTCCTCGGGTGCGTGGGTGGTGCTCAGGCCCACGGTGAAAATCCCCGCCGCCACCGCCGATCGCACTCCGGGGGGTGAATCCTCAAAGGCGATCGCCCCACTGGCCGGCAGGTTCAACCGTTCCAGTCCCAACCGGTAGGGCGCGGGATCCGGTTTGCCGGGGGGCGCTTCCTCCGCCAGCACCACCGTTGCGAACCGTTCCCGCAGCCCCAAGGCCGTCAGCATGTGGATCGCATTGTCCTTGGGCGCATTGGTCACCACAGCCATCGGCAGATGGCAAGGCTCCAGGGCTTTCAGCAGCAAAGGCAACCCCAGCACCGGTTCCAAGTCGGGGGCCAACTGCCGAAACAGCGCTTCCTTGCGATCGCTCAGGGCTGCTCCCTCCGCCACGGAATAGCTGGGCAACAAATCCACCACAATTTGGGCATTGGTACGGCCACTGATGATCTGTTCATAAATCGTGGGCGTGAGGTCATAGCCCACTTCCGCCAAAACCAGTTCCCAAGCTCGGTAATGCAAGGGATTGGTTTCAGTTAAAGTGCCATCCAAATCGAATAGCAAGCCGAAGGAATTGGGCAACGAATCAGCGGACAACATGGCAAAGGCGAGGGGCGAAGGGGAAGGGCGTATGATTCAAGCCAATTAATTCAAGCCGATTAATTCAAGCCGATTGATTTACTCCGGTCAATTAATCCAAGTTGATTAATCCAAGTTGATTAATCCAAGTTGATTAATCCAAGTTGATTGATTCAAGCAATCAATTCAAGCCAATTTATCCACCACTGCGCTTGGCTTTATAGCCCTGCTCCACCAGCAACGCCACCAGCCGATCGGCATAATCTCCTTGGATTTCCAAATTGTTGTCCTTGACTGTGCCGCCAGTTCCGCAGCGGTTTTTCAGGGTTTTCAGCAGGGCTTGTAGCGTCTCGGGCTTGTGCTGAAAACCGCTGATGACCGTGACGGTTTTGCCGCCGCGGCCTTTGCGGGACAGTTGCACTTTCAGGTTTTGTTGATTGGGCGGCAGGTCAGGAACCGCCCGGGCGATCGCGTCTGGATTCACCGCGTCGCCAAATTCCGAATAGACCACACGGCGATCGGGGCGATCGTCAGCAGCACGGCGAGGACTCGGCATTGGTAGCAACCATTCCTTTGCAGTTGGGATTCGTACATTATGATGAAACGACGTTAATCCATGCGGGTTTCATGGCCCTGAGTCGGGGTTTAGCGCCATTGCCCCGCCGCCGGCCCCGGCCCGCAGGCCGATCGCCCGTTTCGCCCGGAGGAGTTGCGTGAACGCCGCCGAACGTGCCCACTCGATCGCCCTAGCCAGCCAAATCGCGGCTGCGGTGAATTTGTTTCGCATCGCTTTTCCCGATGTGCGCGTGGATCTGAAACCTTGGCTCAATGATGCAGAAACCCGCGCCACCGTTGATCCAGACTCGATCGACATTGGGTTTCACTTCCCGGGCTACAGCCGCGCCTGTGCCTGCCGCAGTTTGCTGGTGCAAGTGCGCTTTTTTGCGGATCCGGTGGAAGACACCCAACGGGCGATCGGTGTGGAAGTGGCGGGCTACGACCATCGGGGGCAACAGTGGCGCTTCTCCACGATCGAGGCCTGGCAGTTTGAGGGCGACAGCCAACCCCGCGCCGAACCGGCCGATCGAATTAAGCATTACTGCCGCGAGGTGTTGGAACTGTTCAACGGGCGATCAAGCAGCGACTCGGCTGCCTAAGTATTGCGTGATCGAGTAATACGCTCGCGCCAACTCAGGTGCAGCCAGTCGAATAGGGAGACACGAGTAAATTACGAGCGTAAATTACCTTACTCCTGGCCCCAACCATTAGGATTCAGGGTGTTATAGCCACTGATCAGTTTCCTTTGCCCCTTCAACTGATAATAATCATCTTCGTAGATTGAGAACATACAAAGGTCGATCGGGGTTACTTCCGAAGCATTAATCGACCCGATCGCCCCGCTGGCTTCCAGGGCCGCCGCCGCCAATTCTGAACAGAAGAACCGTGAAAAATCTTCCGCATTACGGGTTAATTTCCCAGGAATAGGTAAATTGCTGGGCAAATCAAAGGCGGAGCGAATTGCCTGGGCAATGTCATAGGAACGGTGCTCATGATGGAGCAGAAAATTATAAAAAGCTCGCAAATCCATTCGATCGCGCACGTCCTGTCTGAGGGGCAACCACCACATATCTCCGGGATAAAACTTCACCCGATCGCTCAACCGATTGGCAATTACTCCGGCCCTCGTGCCGCTGGCCACGGTGGACTCCATCACCTGATTAAAGAATCCCTCTTGGGCCTCTCCATAGATAAAGAGTTTGGTTTGAAAAACAATGCCAATGTGGGTGATGTTCGATCGTGTGGCCATCTTAATCAGCGATGAAAATCCCACATTGCTCGAAAACGCAACAATATCGCCGGGATTCATGGCTTTCCGAACTGATTCGTAGGGGGCAGATTTCCAGGGCATGAAACCTCTCCAAAGTCTTTGCTGAGATTGAATGGAAATAGATAGATGGGAAAATTAGACAGTCGGGAGCCGCCAAAAAAAGGCTAAGGATGTGTTCTCATATAGCCTATGATGCGCATCCCATTGTTGGCGAATCCCTGAGCAAATCATCGGTAGCTTAGTCAGTCGCTCAATTGGTAGCGTAGTCAGTAGCCCGAATAAAAGCCCAGACAAAAGCCCAAATAAAAGCTCAAACAAGTTTTGAATGCATCATCCCGGGCGATCGCATCCTTTTGCATCCTTGACATCATCATCGGCCCACGTCCTTGGCACAGTCGTTCCTTAACCCCCTATGGCAGCCTGCTACGAACAACATGATTGGATCATTTTGGGCGGAACCGCGGCCGGACGGCTGGCGGCCCAACAGGCGACCCGATCGGGGTTGCGGGTGGCGCTGATTGAGCCGTTGGAACCGGAAACGCGCCCTTGGGCTGAGTTGCTGGTGAGTCAAGGGGCGGCCCTGGCGGCCGGGACGATCGATTGGCGATCGCTGCAACGCCAGGCCCAATGGCACGATCGCCTCTGGGGCGATCAACGGGCTGCCTTGGCGGCGGGCGGGGTGGACTGCCTGGTGGGCGATGGGTTACTGATGCGACACCGGAACCAGTGGCGGGTGCAATTGGGCGATCGCCTGTTGGCGGGGCGGCGTTGTCTGTTGGCGTTGCCGGGCCGATCGACCGTGCCCCTGTGGACAGAGCAGGCCCCCGTGGCGGCCTACACCCCAGACACGATTGCCCAATTGGCCCATCGGGGGGTGCGGCCCGGCGAGCGCTGGTTGGTCACCGCCGACAGTCCCATGGCGATCGAACTGGCCCAGGTGCTCCGGGGATTGGGGGCCCAAGTGACCTTGGCGGCGGCGGGCGATCGGGTCTTGGGAGGGTTACCGGTGGCCGCGGCCGAATGGTTGCAAGCGGAACTGGAAGCCCAGGCGATCGAGGTGATTTTGCGGGCTGCCCCCCAACAGTGCAAGGTGTTGGAGGGACAAACCTGGATTCAAGTTGGCGATCGGGCCCGGGAAGTGGACTGCTTGCTCACGGACGGTAACTATCAAGCTCTCTTGCCCAAGGGGTTTGAGCGGCTTTGTTCCCGAGCGATCGGGATTGGCGATTGGCCCGCCAATGACCGGTTGCAACTGCCCCTCGCGCCAGAACTATATGGCTGCGGGGCCCTGCTGGGAGGCCACCCGATCGGGGCGATCGCCGCCACCGAAGCCCAATTGATCATCCGCAACAGCCTGCAAACCCCAATCCAACGCCCCCATTGCATCCGCTACGAACAGCAGCCTTGGGCCGTGCGGGGGCCGCTGCCCTTGGCGGTGGTGGGCGGTGGCGAAGGGCCAGAACTACGCAGCGCGGCCTTGGCCCTAGCGGCCGGCCGTTGCCAAATCCAGCACGATCGCCAGGGCCAATTGCAAGGGGCGCTGTTACTCGCGGCGGGGGCGATCGAAGCGATCAGCACCGTCGCCGCCCTGATTGCCCGATCGGGAACCATTGCCGACCTGGCCCACCTGCCCGCCACCGAGTCCCCGGCGATTGACCTGCTGCGGCGCACCGCTCAACAGGCCCTGATCGCCGCTCGCTCCCGCCAGTAACGAGTCCTCGTACAGGCCCTACTCTTGCCCAGATACCAAGCTGGAGTAGGTATCCGCTGTCATTGCTCGATCCAGTTCCTGCGGATTGCTCATCCGAATTTTCACCAGCCATCCATCCCCATAGGGATCCTCATTCACCAACTCTGGAGAACTATCCATCTCATTATTGGTTGCCACCACTTCCCCGGACACCATGGCATATAGCTCGCTGACGGCCTTCACGGACTCGATCGACCCCACCGAGTCACCAGCCTCAACCCTTTGTCCTACGGATGGCAGTTCCACAAACACCACATCGCCCAGTTGGTCGGCTGCAAAATCCGTGATCCCCATCGTGGCCTCGTCGCCTTCAACCCGGACATACTCATGGGAGTCGCTATATCTCAAATCATGGGGAAAGTGGTTAGCCATTGCTTTGCCATTCCTTGGGATTGTTGGAACTAAAAACTAAAAACTGTGAATTGCGACCGATACTTTTTTGCTAACGGATGCTAACAAATGCATAAGTTGAGATGGTCTCTCAACCAAGGCGTATCAACCAATGCCCGCAGGAAAATCCCACGAGCACCATTGAGATCCCGATTCATTGACCGCCCATCAACTTTCGACTTGATGATCCGAGAGCCGCCAATCTTGACGATTTCACCTGTCCACGAAACGGTTTTAGATGTGTAGGCTTCATTGATGTTGGTCAAGGCAATCTTACCCAACTCCCAAGCTTTCCACTCTAGATGTTTCTTGAACTGGTAATGCGATAGAGTCAACATCTGCCGCACGGTTTTCGACTTAATCTTGCGACGTGATTTGCTCACCATTTGAGAGGATTCAAAACTGGGTAGCAAAATTACATCAAAGTTTTCAGTCAGGAACCGTGCGGTTTTGTGGTGAAGTTCTTTCACCAGATGTTGCACCTTGGAGCGCAGGCGATCGGCGGCTTTCTTAAGGCGACGCTTTTGAGCTGATTTAGCCTTGGTAATTTTGGAAATCAGGCGATCCAGCTTGAAGCACAGCTTTTGAATCAGCAAGTTCGAGTCATTGCCAATCCATCCGTAGGAGGATTCAGCAAAGAAGGTCATGAATGTGCGAACACCGGGATCTAAGGCAACCACTCGCCCTTGGTTTTCGGACTGAATGGGTTGCACTTCTGTTGAGGTGATCAGGTAATACTCACCATAGGTAAGTGTCAACCGACCATCACTGAAGCCATCAGGAATTGATTCTTTCAGGTCTGCTTTCCCCAAGATGGTGTGGTAGACACCGTTTTCGCTGATGGCTGATTTGGGGATGTAGATCGTTTGCTGTCGATCTTTTCGACTGCGGAAACGGCACTTGTGAATTTGTCCGTCTTTTTTGAAACCTTTCTTGGCTTCTCGAACGGCAGTGCAAGCGTCTTTGACCGCAATCTTTTTGATCTGATAGGGAACTGACTTAGCCCATTCAGGAAGCGCACCCAAGATGATGGGTGCAACTGCCATCCAATTGGCTTTGGTTCCCGGTTCCTGAAGATGTTTGATTGTGGCGTTGTAGACGTATCTCGAAACGCCAAACCATTGTTTCAGGAGCGCTTTTTGATCAGGGGTTAGGACGATTCGGATCTTCCTGGATCGCCTTCCGGTAGCTTCTGAGGCCGGGCATTCGACGAGAGAAGAGGTGAAGGATGGCGAGCAGATCCGCTGTGAGTTCGGATTCTGGGCAGTGAACAGATTGGTCGAGAACCATGAGTTCGCCACCGTTTTGTTGAACCATGAACTCGAACAACTCGAATCCGAATCGACACAATCGATCGCGACAGGCAACCACAATTTGGAGCTGATCGCCACGCATGAGTCTGACCAGTAGGGATTGCAATCCTTTTCGCTTGAAGTTGAGACCCGATCCGATATCTTGGATGATTTCGGCTTCGGGATAGCGATCACGCATGAACTGGACTTGTCTAGCGAGATCGTCTCGCTGCTTGGCTGAACTGACGCGGCAGTAGCAAACAACGATAGATCGAGTTGCGTTGCGTCCATATGACTCGACGTTATAAAGCCGCTGGCCCGCCTCGTTTCGGATGGTCTCGATCTTCCCTTCATCTGCGTACTTCCTTAGCGTATTTGGATGCAATCCCAGAAATTCGACCGCTTTTCTGAGAGGAATGTATGCCATAGCTAAATATTGGCATACGTTAGCGAATGTTAGTAAATTAATTACTGTTGATCAACCTTGATGGGCCATGCATGAGCCACCGGTCACGAACTGAGTGATGAATGACTGAATCGAGTCGCGCGTGAATGATCGTGAATCGCCCTTGGCCTACTGCACGGGCCCGGCGATCGACTGCAACACAGACACCAATTCCGGTGGCCAGCGGCGCATCACTCGCCCCGTTGCTCGATCGACCGGCACAAGGGTGACACAGGCCGTGGCATAACATTCCCCCGTCGCCGCCGATTCCACTTGGTAGTCAAACATCAAGCGTACTCCCTCGATCGGCTCCAGGGCCACCTTCACCACCACCTCTTCGCCCATCCGTGCTGGGCGGTGATATTGGATCCCCAGGTCAACCACGGGCAACTCACAGCCCATCTCCACCAGTTGCTCATAGGCCAACCCGCGCGATCGTAAATATTCCACCCGCGCCGACTCCATCCAAGAAAGATAAGTGCCATGCCACACCACCCCGGCATAGTCCGTGTGGTGGGGCTGAACCCGCGCCGGGTAAGCAAAACCCTGAAAATCCGTTGAATCTTGAGCCATCGGAGCTGAGGAGGCAGTTACAGAGGCATTCATAGCGCACATTGCAAAGCACATTGCAAAAATTGCAGAAGGATTTAATCGGCCAAGGTTCAGGCCGGGCCAATCCCCTTTGGTCGAGCCAGCGATCGCATGGGGCGATCGAACCGGCGATCGCATTGATTAAACCAGGATGAAACCGGCGATCATTAGGCGATCATCATGGGGCCCGAGGTCATTCAGAACACAATCCTCTTGTTAGCAAATGAAGCAGACAGCCTTCGGGCCCACCATCCCCATTTAACACCTCCAGACCCGATCCCGTTGTAATTCTTTAAGGTTTTAATTTTTCCAGCAATTCTTGAAAAATGTAACTATTACAAGGGGTTCTGGCGGCAACTCAGGAATTCGGTGGTAGGCTTTAAATGAACTGTTGAAGCCTGTTGAATCAACTCGTCGATGGTCAGCAAGTGGTGTGCCTACTGGGTTTGTGTCACCCCTGACCCGGTTGATTCACACAGCAAAGAGACATCCTTAAATAACACCAACTCTCAGCAATACCCATTTCAGGATATTTACTTGATATCCAGTTGGTTAGTCTTAGGTTGGCGTTAGCGTTTTATTGATTTTCTCTGGATCAAATTTCAACATTGTTCTTGAGTAGTTCTTGATCGGTCTAGCAACGCGACTCCTTCAGAAGCCATGATTAAAAAAATCTTGTTCGCTGACTCGGGCACGGGACAGTCAGAAGAAATGCTGAAATTTCTGATGGAGATCCCCGCGATCAAAGATGCCCATGTCACCATTTTGCACGTGGTTCCTGGTCGGATTGGGTCTGACCAAATGGCCGAAAAGCTGGAAGCAGGCGGCAAAATGCTGGCCAAGGCGATCGAGTTTTTGGGTCTGCCGCCGGAACAGGTGTCGCCCATGTTGCAGCAGGGTGAACCCAAAGATTTGGTGCTGCGGGTGGCGGACAGTGTAGACGCGGACTTGATCGTGATGGGATCGCGGGGTCTGAAGCGGCTGCAATCGATTCTGGAAAACTCGGTGAGTCAGTATGTTTTCCAACTGTCGGGGCGGCCGATGTTGTTGGTGAAGGATGATATCTACGTCAAGCGGATTAACCGCGTGATGGTGGCGATCGATAAGTCCGATGCATCTCAGCAAGCGCTGCAATTGGGACTGTTTTTGACGCGGGACATCAAGGGCAGCCAGTTGATTTTGACCCACGTGGATGCCAAACGGAAGCCGGATGAGGTGATCAGCGGCGAGAGCGATGAGGTGCTGGCTGGGGCGATCGCGGAGGCGAAAAAGTTTGGGGTTGGCTACAAGGCCATTTCGGCCGGGGGCCGGGCTGGGGAAACCATCTGTCGCCTGGCGGATGATAACAATGCGGATCTGTTGCTGTTGGGGTCGCCCGATCGCCGGCCATCGGTGGCGAAGGGACTGCCGGATCTCGATCGCCTGCTGGGATCGTCTCTGTCGGACTATGTGCGGGTTTATGCCAACTGTCCGGTGTTGCTGACGCGGATTCCGAGTGCGTAAGGTTTTCAACTTAGGCGTTCGAGCTTAGGGCTTTGAGCAAGGGCCAAGCTTTCGGGGGCAAGGGGTTTAAACCCCTTGTCTGTTTGTTTTGAGTGTTCGAGCTTAGGGCTTTGAGCGCGAGCCAAGCTTTCGGGGGCAAGGGGTTTAACCCCCTTGTCTGTTTGTTTATTCTGTTTGTTTATCTAGAGAAAACTGCGGCTCAAGGCCAGGTTCTCCCGCAGTTGATCGCGCGTTTCCATCAGTACCTTGCCGAGTTCGTTTTTTCCGGTGCGATCGGCTCCACATCCCCAGTAATAATCTGTGGGTGAATCTTCAATGAGTTCTTCGCTGCCCGTGCTGAGCAGCACTTGCGCCAATTCAGGATGGCTGGAAAACTTGACCCACACCCCTTGGGCCATGATCGATCGCTTCACCCGATCCCAGTCCGATCGCAACTGATGGGCCGGGTTGCGCCCCAAGGCGGCCGCTTCCGATGCAGTCAGCGCCGATCGAATTCGATCGATCACGGCCGCCGATTCTGTACCCACAAACTTCTGTGCCTGATAGAAATGTTCCACCGTTGGCCAGTCAACGCCATCAACAACAATCCAATGGGGCGAGAAGTTGGAAAAACACCCATAGGGTTCACCAACTTTGTAGAAGTAAATGGTCATGGGAGATCGATCGGGCAACGGCGGACAGCCCATCAAACCCGGCGACTATTCCAGCCTGGGATCAATGGGCAGAGATGGATGAGGCGATCGCTGTGTTCTCAAGATTTTTGGGAGCGTGCCTATTGCTGATCATCGCATGGCAGTGATCCCTGGAGGCAATTTCCCGATCGCCCGGCCTAAGCTGACAACGGCGACTCGATCGGCAAGTAATCGCCTAGGGTTTCCGCCTCCAGCAGTTGCACCTGCTCCACCAAAGGCGCACAGCCTAACCAGCGAGTTGCCAAACTGGCAAAGCGATCGGCCTCGCCCGTGACACAAAAGCGAGTGGGTTGCGGTTGATCCAAATGCTTCAGGTTGAGCAACTCCAGCTCTTGGGTTGCGGCGGCCACCACATGGACGGCCGGGTCGATCGTGACCACTCCCGGCGGCAGCAGTGGTTCAATCACCCCTGCCAGGTGTGGATAGTGGGTGCAACCATAAACCAACGTGTCGATCGACTGTTCCAGCAGCGGTTCCAGGTACTGTTGCGCGATCGCTCGGGTGTCGGGTTCGTGCAACCGTCCTTGCTCCACGATCGGCACAAATTCCGGACAGCCCACTTGCCAAACCTGCACCGTGGGATCAATCTCCACCATGGCCCGGCGATAGGCATCGCTGGCGGCCGTGATTGGCGTGGCGATCACTCCCACCCGGGATCCGCGATCGACCGCCACCCGAGCCGCCGGCAAAATCAAGCCCACAATGGGCAAATCAAACTCTGCGCGCACCACATCCAGCGCCAACGCCGAAGAGGTATTGCAGGCCATCACAACCATCTTCACGCCCTGGCGTTCCATCCAGGAGAGGATTTCGCGTGAAAATTGGACAATTTCGGCGGGCGATCGCATCCCGTAGGGCAAACGGGCCGTATCCGCCAAATACAGCAGCGACTCGTTGGGCAGTTGGCGATATAACTCCCGCAAAACCGTTAGGCCACCCACGCCACTGTCAAACACGCCAATCGGCCGTCTGCGGGCATCCCTCGCGATCGCTCCTGAAATTAGCCCCTTCAAACTCCAGACCTCCAATCCTCAAGGACAAGCAACTGCCTCACCAATCACAACCGCACCATTGAACCGCGCCATTGAACCGCGCCATTTTGCAACTCCACATCTGGAACGGCATCCGAGATCCTGTTCAGGAAACCCTAGTTTCGGGAAATCCTAGCCTTCAGGAAACTCCGGCGATCTCCCATTCATCGCAGTACCGACGGCAATGGATGGCGGGGAATGGATGAAGGCTGCAACAGCGATCGGGGCAAGTTCCCATCAATTACGCTACAGCTTGGCGGGGATGTCAACTCTGAAGCCGATGGGGAGTCAATGGTGAGTCAAGCGCCGGTTCCGGTGAGGGCCCGCAGGCTTTGGCTCAAGACATCAGCACGATCATCAGCGAGATCGGGCCCGTCGCCGTCCTCGGTAGCGTTTGCGCTTATGAATCACCTTGCCCTTAATTAATTGCCAGGTATGTTCAGAAGGTGGAAAACCCGCCAAAACCGATCGCTGCAAATAGATATGAGTTGCGCGATCGGTCGGATTCATGCTGAGGCATTCCTCAAACAAAGAAGCGGCTTCCCGATATTGCCGACGATGGAATCGCAGGACTCCTTCCTCAAATAAACTACTGGATGCACGCTTGAGGGTTTGCAATTCAATCGGATCGGCATTCAGGACTTCATAAACCGCCACAGGTTGAGTTCTGCCACGCACATACAGCCGATCGATAAACCGAATGCTGTATTTAGAGGGGTTATGCAGCGCTGCCAACAGACGATGGGAAACCAAAATCGAAACACTATATTGCTTCGTTAATTCCTCTAGGCGAGAAGCCAAATTCACCGCATCCCCGATCGCGGTGGTTTCCATGCGGTGAACGCCCCCGATTGTGCCCAAAATCAGCGGCCCCGTATCCAAGCCAATGCCAATGCGAATGGCCGATCGCCCTGCCTGCAAGCGCTCCTGGTTATATTCACTCAACGCCTTGAGCATCGAAATGGCCGCATCAACCGCCAGGTCAGCATCCCCTTCAAACAGGGCCATAATGGCATCGCCAATGTACTTGTCAATGAACCCATTATGTTGGGCGATCGCTCGCTCCATCCGACCCAAATAGGCATTCAAAAAACGCAAATTTTCCTGAGGGGACATGGTTTCCGAAAGGGTCGTAAAACCCCGAATATCGGCAAACATGACCGCCATGGTTCGTTCCGTATAGTCTCCCAGGCTCACTTCCGCCAAGGTTGACCGCTGCAACAATTGCAGAAATTGGGTGGGCACAAATCGCCCATCTAAACCATCCCAATCGGCCGAATCTTCCGGAATTTCTGCCAAATCTGTAATGTCAATCTCTGCCAAATCCGTTGCTTCAGGATTGGCCTCGTCATTCATTTCCTCAACTTCTTGATCATCAGCTTCTTGATCATTTTGATCATTCACTTGCCCATGAACAAGTTCGTTAACCGGTTCATTCAACCCTTGATGACGGTTACTGGGACCATCTTCTCCTTGATGATCATTAACAAATGCAGAACCATCAGCTTCAAATTCAGAACTAATCTTGAAATTGGAATGAGGATGTTGATTGATATCGAAAGAATAATGAAAATGAGAATGAGAATGACGATCGAAACGATTGACCAACAGCAAACGGGAATGGGAATCAGAATCCTGAGGAGAACAAGAATGGGCGATCGCCTGGGCGCAGGTCTGGCGGGCAATCCAAAACCCAATCACACTGGCTGCTGAGGTACTCAAAAAAGCCACCATTGCCACAGTGCTGACGGGGGGAACCATCTGGCTCAGCTCTGGGGCGGTCTCCGAAAAAATCAGAAGTTGCCACCGCCAGGTGATGGCTCCACTGATGAGGGCCGCCAGGGCCGGCAAGGCAATGAGTAACCATTCCCACGACCAATTGCGAAGTCGCCCACTCAGGGCTTGATAGAACTGAAGTGTTGACATGACTCCCTGAGTGACGGCTTTGGCTCAGATGCTATTTGCATGATGCACACCTTAAAGGAAAAAAATCGGGAAGATGCAGGTAAAAAATGTAGACGCTGGGCGCAAATAGCGCCGTGTTTACCGTAGCCTGATTCGATGCCCTCTGTCAGGAATAGTTGTGGATTGTTAGGCGATAGCAACTTATCCAGGAGCTCGCCTCACAAGGTTGGTGAATGGCAGACGGGGAATCATGTGATTCGAGAGGGCTGAATTGCAAATCGAGTTGTAATTCCTGATTGCAAATCTTTACTTAACTGCTGCTTTGAATTCTGATCAATTTCTATCCCGTCTGTTGATGATTAGTGGCGGAAATAGCAATGGGGTGGTGGACTGGGGGAGGCAAAACCGAGCAGGTTCAACTCTCAGCTCCGCCGATCGCTTGGCCCTACTGGCCCCTGACCTCTACTGATTTATACCGATAGTTGTCCTGATTTGCTGTTTTTAAGCTACCGAATTGCCAAATTACTGAAGGGATGAGCGGTTCAGCAAGGGAGCAACTAAATGCCTGAACGTCTGCTGGACTTCTGCTGAATTGCTGTTGAACTTCGCGAATGCTGAATTGCTGGGAGAAAAATCGTGATGCGTGCAGTCTTGACCTTGCTTTTGTTGGGTGCTTGTTCAATGGGAGGGCCCGTGACCGGAGCCGATCGCTCGCCGGTTTTGCCGATCGCTCCCCAATCGATCGCGCCGGTTGCCCAAGCCACGCCCACACCGCCCGCCCGCATCACCGAGACGATCATGGTTGAAGGGGAGCCGGAGTCGATCGAGCTGGAGCGGTTTGCGCCCGATCGATTTCCAGTGGTGACCTATTTGGCTCGGGAAGATTTTGCCCCAAGCCTGAATCGCCAAGGGGGCCGCGCGATCGCCCGGTTTGTGGCCCAGGGGGGAGCAGTCCGCAACGAAGCGGCCTATGTCAGCGTGATTGTTCCGGAAACGCCCACCACGCCGGAACAGTTGTGGCAAAGCTATACGGGCCCCAGTGGCTGGTTGGCCACGAATCGGGCCAGCATTGTTCGATCGAGCGACGACCCCAAATTCAAGCGGTTTGGTTGGGTGAAACGGGCGATCGCCTTCATGCGCACCGACAAAGGCGAGCCGATCGCCGGAGAGCTTTATCTAGGGGAAATGGCGGGTCGCCCCTTTGTGGTGCTCGTGCATTTGCCCATGGAATACCTGGAAGGCTATGGCCCTCGGGTGAGCTTGCTGCTGAAACATTTGGCAGTGCAGCCAGCGCCCTAATTCCAGCTTGCATCAAGGCGCTCAGGCGCTTTGAATGGCGGTTCTTCCAAGTTGCTAGGGTCAACCCTGGCTGAGTTAACCTTGCAAGCAACGCAAGGCCTCCAGCACGCCGCGCGCCTTATTTAAGGTTTCCTGGTATTCCTTTTCGGGATCCGAGTCCGCCACCAGGCCCGCGCCCGCTTGCACCGACACTTCGTGAGTGCCATCAGCGCGGTTGCGCACCAAGGCCGTGCGCAGGGTGATGGCGGTGTTGAGTTGCCCCTCAAAGTCGTAGTAGCCATAGGCTCCGGAATAGGGGCCGCGCCGACAGCCTTCTAGGGCGTGAATGATCTCCATAGCCCGAATTTTGGGCGCACCGCTGACGGTTCCGGCGGGGAAGGTGGCAGCCAACACATCCCAAGCCGTGCGATCGCCCGCCACTTGCCCGATCGCGTTGCTCACGATGTGCATCACGTGGCTGTAGCGCTCGATCGTCATGAGTTGATTAACCGTGACCGTGCCGCTGTTGCAAACGCGCCCCAAATCATTGCGGCCCAAGTCCACCAACATCACGTGTTCGGCCACTTCTTTGGGATCTGCCAACAGATCCGCCGCCAGGGCTTCATCTTCGGCGTGGTTGGCTCCTCGGGGGCGTGTACCGGCGATCGGGCGAACGGTGGCTTGAATGGTTCCATCAACTTGGCGATCGGTCTTGACCATGATTTCCGGGCTGGAACCAATTAATTGCCAATCACCGAATTGGAAATAGGCCATGTAGGGCGAAGGGTTCACCAACCGGAGCGATCGATAGATATCGAAAGGATCCCCTTCAAAATCCGTGCTCAACCGTTGGGAAATCACCACCTGAAAAATATCGCCGGCCTTGATGTGCTCCTTGGCCTTGAGCACGTTGGCATGGAAGGCTTCGCGAGTGGTGTTGCTGCGAGGATTCAAGGGCGGGCGATCGCTCTGGGTGGCCGGAGTCCAGCGCAGGAGTGATTCTTGGCGATCAATACTGCCTTGGAGGCGATCGATCAATTCATCCACCCGCCCACAGGCCACCTCATAGGCCTGGCGCAGCTCCACCGCCGGATCCCGCAAGTCCGCATAGGCAATCACAAACACCTTGCGCTTCACCTGATCAAAAATCATCAGGCGATCGACCTGCATCCACAGCCCATCGGGCAAATCCGCCTCCGTGGGCCCATAGGCCGGCACACGCGGCTCAATCCACTGGATCAGCTCATAGCCCCAAAAGCCAAACAGCCCGCCAATTCCCGGGGGCAACTGTGGCAGCTTCACCGGCCGCACCGACTCCAAACAACTGCTCAAAATTTCAAACGGATTACCCCGGTGCTCCACCACCGTCCCATCCCGGAACGTTTGCACCGCCAAATCTCCACGCGCTTCCAGCACCCACAGGGGGTCATAACCCAAAAGGCTATAGCGGCCAATATTTTCGCCCCCTTCCACCGACTCCAGCAAGAAGCTGTAGCGTTGGCCCTGGCAAGTGCGCAACCAGGCCGAAACCGGCGTGTCCAAATCCGCAACCCACTCGCGATAAACCGGGACGAAGTTTCCTTGGCGGGCGAGTTCCGAAAATTGGCTAAAGTCGGGCAACATGGGTCAGCAGCAGATGAGCAAGTCTCAAAATACTAGCAACCGTCTGGATTCCTTGCACCAAAACTTCTCCGATCAGGCGATCGCCCCATGGTGTCGATGTCCCAGCGTAGGAATGCAATGGCACAGCACCGGTAATCAGCCAGCCCAAAACAGGCAAGCCCAAAACAGACAAGCCCAAAACAGACAAGCCCAAAACAAAAACGAGCCGCCCCAAAGCAGGGAAGCGGCCCGTTTATTGAGTCGATTTGGCAGTCTTGGAATCGGGGAAAATTCCCCAGCCCATGGACAAACACAGGGATCAAGCGGAGCGGTCAAGCAGAATTCTGAGCAAATTAGCGGTTTAAGTGCAGGAGTCAAAAACCGCCTTGCAATTCAAGCTCAACCCCTCGCCCATCCAAGCGCCCACCATGGGCAACCCCAAAAACCTACACTTCGTAGGTTTGCTTGCCGCTGAACTTGACCGTTGCGGGCTGAGGGTTTTCGCCAATGCGGCGATCCTTCTTGCCGTTGAAGTCGCGACCAGCATTCACCTTTTCGGGGAAGGTGCCATCGGCGGGGTGGATGAACTCCTGTTCGCCGTTGGGATAAATACGATAGACCTTATAGTCTTCGATTTTGGGCTTGAACTTGGTGCGCAGTTGCTTACCAAGGGCGATGCACTGCTCCTTGCGGGCCAAGAACAGCAGGTTTTCGCCTGCATTCATGACGGCAGCGCCACCGGTGGGCATTTCAAAAACTTGTTCTTTGGTACTGGTCCAGGTAATGGCGTATTTCTCTTCGACGTTAGCCTTCGAGAGCAAGCCACCCGTGCTACCGCCAAATTTCGGCGTTTGGCCCGTGAGGCCGCTGGTTTCAGGTGTAGGATTTTCGGACATCGCTTTTTGTCTCGCTAGTCTCTAAAAAGTCTTGCGAATTTACGGGAAATCCTAGCACTGGCTTTGTGTTGAGCCATACCCCCCCGGCCAGAACTGTTACAGTTCTTTATTTGAGCCGATCAAGCTGAGAATGGCTGCTGCAAAGGATCTGCGGCACGATCGCCCCGGTTTCTGAGCGCTATGCTGAGGACGAAAGACCCGCTTCACCCTGGAGCTAACCCGATCGCCCATCAGCACCCAGAAAGGGAAAGTGCGATCGGCCCATGGCCGGGATGGGGGTGTGATCCTGGGACAGGATGGGCTGAAGATTGGCTCAAAATGCTCAAAGCTTCGGTGTGATTTCGACCTGTTGTTCGATGTGTTTGGTGTGATCGCGACACGGATGAGGCCCTGCAAATCATGCAAATTCTGATTGTGGAAGATGACACGGAGATTGCGGAGTTGTTGCGCGGCACGCTCGATCGCGAAGGGTTCACCTGTGGGGTTTGTCACGATGGCCAAGCGGCGATCGAGCAGTTTTATCGGTCGCAGCCCGATTTAGTCATTTTGGATTGGATGATTCCGGGCATTGATGGCCTCGAAGTCTGTGCCCGCATTCGCCAAAAACCCGGCGACAAGGATCCTTATATTTTGATGTTGACGGCGCGGGGCGAAGAGTTCGATCGCGTTGTGGGCCTGTCAACCGGTGCAGATGACTATTTAGTTAAGCCTTTTAGCCCCCGCGAGATGGTGGCTCGGGTGCGGGCGCTGTTGCGTCGCAGTTTGCGCCAGGCCGGAACCGGGGGCGATCGGGACTTGACCCCCACCTACGCCACCCACCACTTCAGCCTCGACAGCGATCGGCGCGTGGCCCGTCGCCACCTGCCCGATCACGATTCTGAAGATCTTGACCTCACCACCTTGGAGTTCAATCTGTTGGCCACCTTCCTCAGCTATCCGGGCCGGGTCTGGAGCCGCAGCCAACTAATCGACAAACTTTGGGGCGATGACTTTTTTGGCGATGAGCGAGTGGTGGACACCCATGTGGCCCGCCTGCGCAAGAAAATTGAACCGGATCCCGGAAATCCCCAATTTCTGAAAACGGTGATTGGGGCCGGCTATAAGTTTGAAGATCCCGGGAATTAATCTTGAACTCGCCTGATTTTCCATGTCCCAATCGTCGTAACAAGGGGCTTAGGGCTGTCGTCAAATTTCCTGAAACCCTGATGACCTCGTTCTTTAAACCAATCAGTCGTAGGGGCGGGGTTTCCCCGCCCAGTTCTCGTGATCCTTGGGTGCTCCCAGGGGTGGACAGGGTTGTGGCGATCGCCCGGGTTAGGGTTGGGAGACCCAACCCCTACGGCGATGGAAATGACGACAGGCCCTGAGGATCGATCGCACAGAATCGACCTGCCTGGTTGAGACTGAAGCAATAGAATCAACATCAGTAACAACGTAGGCTCAGTTCGGGTTCAGAGTTGACGCTCTTCACTCCTCACTCTTGAACTTTATCTTTTGAACGGGTCTGACGGGGCTCGAACCCGCAACTTCCGCCGTGACAGGGCGGTGCTCTAACCAATTGAACTACAGACCCAAATCGCTTTCTGGCTTTCGGAGCGCTTTTGTTTCGCGTCCCGCGCCTTCAGCGATATACATATTTGCGGATAAACCCGAATTTGTCAAACGTTTTTCTGAAATTTTCTAAAAAAATTTTCTGGGCGGTCTTCCAGAAGATTTTCTAAAAAACTTTTTCGCCCCTTTGGCCGCCGATCGCGGGCCTGGGGTAGGAACCCAAAGCGAAACCGGGCCGGAGAACAGTGCGCCCTAAACATTGACGGGACGATCGCACCTCGTACAATAGGCAGGATCTCGGGCCGGGCGGCCCGTGGTCGATCGAAATCGCTAGTCCCCTGGGATTGCCCTTATGCCCCGCCGCGACGACATTCGCAAGATTCTGCTCCTTGGTTCCGGCCCGATCGTGATTGGTCAGGCCTGCGAATTTGACTACTCCGGTACTCAGGCTTGTAAAGCGCTCCGGGCCGAAGGGTACGAGGTCGTGCTGGTGAACTCCAACCCAGCCACGATCATGACCGACCCAGAAATGGCCGATCGCACCTACATTGAGCCGCTCACCCCGGAAGTGGTTGAGAAAATCATCATTAAAGAGCGGCCTGATGCCTTGCTGCCCACCATGGGCGGCCAAACGGCCCTGAACATTGCCGTGGCCTTGGCCAAGAGCGGCGTGCTGGCTCGCTATGGTGTGGAGCTGATTGGGGCCAAGCTGGCGGCGATCGAGATGGCCGAAGACCGCAAGCTCTTTAAGGAAGCCATGGAGCGAATTGGCGTGGGCGTTTGCCCCTCGGGGTTGGCCAACTCCCTGGAAGAAGCCCGTGATGTGGCACGCCAAATTGGCTCCTACCCGCTGATTATTCGCCCGGCCTTCACCATGGGCGGCTCCGGCGGCGGCATTGCCTACAACCAAGAGGAATTTGAAGAAATTGCCCAGTCGGGTTTGGATGCCAGCCCCGTTTCACAAATTCTGATTGAGCAATCCTTGTTGGGTTGGAAGGAATACGAGCTGGAGGTGATGCGCGATCTGGCCGATAACGTGGTGATTATCTGCTCGATCGAGAACTTCGACCCGATGGGGGTGCATACGGGCGATTCGATCACCGTGGCTCCGGCCCAAACCCTCACCGACAAGGAATATCAGCGGCTGCGGGATGCCTCGATCAAGATCATCCGCGAAATTGGGGTGGAAACCGGCGGCTCCAATATTCAGTTTTCGGTGAACCCGGAAACCGGTGATGTGATTGTGATTGAAATGAACCCCCGGGTGTCGCGCAGCTCGGCTTTGGCTTCCAAGGCCACGGGCTTCCCGATCGCCAAGTTTGCCGCCAAGCTGGCCGTGGGCTACACCCTCGATGAAATTTCCAACGACATCACCCAAAAAACCCCAGCCTCCTTTGAGCCGACGATCGATTACGTCGTCACCAAAATTCCCCGGTTTGCCTTCGAGAAATTCCCCGGCACGCCCGCCGTGCTGACCACCCAAATGAAATCCGTGGGTGAGGCAATGGCGATCGGGCGGACGTTCCAGGAATCCTTCCAAAAGGCCCTGCGATCGCTCGAAACGGGTCGGGCCGGTTGGGGCTGCGATCGGGATGAAAAAATTCCCAGCCTGGAACAGGTTCGATCGAGCCTGCGCACCCCCAGCCCGGAGCGCGTCTTTACCCTGCGCTATGCCATGCAGCTAGGCATGAGCGTGGAAGATATTTACGAACTGACCGGCGTTGATCCTTGGTTCCTGGATAAGCTGCAAGAAATTCTGGAAACCGAAAAGCTGCTGAAGCGCACGCCCTTAAAGGACATGAGCGCCGCAATTCTGCTGGCGGCTAAGCAACAGGGCTTCAGCGATCGACAAATTGCCTACGCCACCAAAACCAGCGAAGACGAAGTGCGGGCCTATCGCAAAGGCTTGGGCATTGTGCCGGTTTACAAAACCGTGGACACCTGCGCCGCCGAATTTGAAGCCTATACGCCCTACTACTACTCCGCCTATGAAACCAGCAGCCTGGTGTTGACCGGTGACGAAGCGGAAACCGTGGCGGCGGAAACGGAAACCCTGCCGAGCGATCGACAAAAGGTGATGATCCTGGGTGGCGGCCCCAACCGAATTGGCCAGGGGATTGAGTTTGACTATTGCTGTTGTCATGCTTCCTTTGCGCTGCAAGCGGATGGCTACGAAACAATCATGGTTAACTCCAACCCGGAAACGGTTTCCACGGACTACGACACCAGCGATCGGCTCTACTTTGAACCGCTGACCAAGGAAGATGTGCTGAACATCATCGAAGCGGAACGGCCCAAGGGTGTGATTGTGCAGTTTGGTGGTCAAACACCCCTGAAACTGTCGGTTCCGTTGTTGACGGCTTTGCAAAGCAACCCCGACCTGCCAACGGAAATTTGGGGAACGTCGCCCGACTCGATCGACATGGCCGAAGACCGGGAACGGTTTGAGCATGTATTGCGGGAACTGAACATCATGCAGCCCCCCAACGGCATTGCTCGCAGCTATGGTGAAGCCCTGGATATTGCCCGGCGGATTGGCTATCCGGTGGTGGTGCGGCCTAGCTATGTGTTGGGCGGTCGAGCCATGGAGATTGTCTATTCCGATGCGGATCTGGAACGCTACATGACCGTGGCGGTGCAGGTGGAACCGGATCACCCAATCTTGATTGATAAGTATCTGGAAAACGCGATCGAGGTGGATGTGGATGCGATCGCCGACCATGGTGGCAACGTGACGATCGGCGGGATCATGGAACACATCGAGCAGGCCGGGATTCACTCCGGTGACTCCGCCTGCGCTATTCCCAGTTTCTCGCTGCCGACCAGCGCCCTGGACACCATCCGTGGCTGGACGATCGACCTAGCCAAGTCCCTGAAGGTGGTGGGGCTGATGAATATTCAGTTCGCGGTGGTCACGGGCGACAATGGCCAACCCCAGGTGTATATCCTGGAAGCGAATCCCCGGGCCTCGCGGACGGTTCCCTTTGTCTCCAAGGCGATCGGGGTGCCCTTGGCCAAAATGGCCGTGCGGGTAATGTCTGGCAAAACCTTGGCCGAACTGGACTTTGAACAGGAAGTGATCCCCGATCGCTTTGCCCTCAAGGAAGCGGTGTTGCCCTTTGAAAAATTCCCGGGCACCGATACGATTCTGGGGCCGGAAATGCGATCAACCGGGGAAGTGATGGGCGTGGATCCAGACTTTGGCACGGCCTTCGCCAAGGCAGCCCTGGGAGCAGGTCAACGGTTGCCCCTAGCCGGCACGGTGTTTGTGTCGGTCAACAGTCGCGACAAGGCGGCGATCGTGCCGGTGGTGAAGGAACTGCTGGACTTGGGTTTTGAAGTGTTGGCCACCGAAGGCACGCGCAAAGTGCTCCATGAGCATGGCCTCAAAGCGGTGCAATTGACCCTGAAGATCCATGAGGGCCGGCCCAACATTCGCGATGCGATCGTCAACGGTCAGGTGCAGTTGGTGATTAACACGCCCGCCGGGGAGCAAGCCCAGTTCGACGATCGAGCCATTCGGCGCACGGCCCTGGTTTACAAAGTGCCCATCATCACCACGATCGCCGGGGCCAAGGCCACAGCCGCCGCCATTCGATCGCTCCAATCCCAACCCCTAACTGTGAAATCCCTCCAGGAATATTTGGTTTAGGTCAAGTAAAGGCGGGGAGGATATCCAGCATTAAGAGGATATCGAGCATCAAACAGACAAGGGGCTGAAGCCCCTTGTTTTTTAGCGGAATTCCTTGATTTCTTCAGCTTTTTCAAGGGATTCTTAGCCCATTTCAGCACTATGCAAGTCGAAGCGGCCTACGATGCTTGATAGGCGGGAAAATCCGCGTAGCCCTTTTCGTCAAAAGCGTACCAAACCTCCAACGGAGCTTCCGGAGCCAGGGGCCAATCATGGGCAAACCGCTCAACCAAGTCCGGGTTGCTGATGAAAGGTCGCCCAAAAGCAATCAAGTCTGCATTCCCCGACGCGATCGCCGCTTCTGCCGTTTCTTGGGTATAGCCACAATTGCCCATCAAGGGGCCTGAAAACACCGATCGAAACTCGCTCAGGGTCATCGGTTCACCCAAGTTATGGAACCCAATTGCTAGGCCATCCATAACGTGCAAATAGCCCAAATTCAGTGCATTGAGCTGTTGCGCCGCGTAGGTAAAGGTTTCCCGATAATCCGGCGAACCCATATCGTTATAAATCCCATTGGGCGCAAGCCGAACCCCCACCCGATCGGACGGGAAAACTGTGATTACGGCTGCCACAATTTCGCTCAGAAACCGATAGCGATTTTCCAGGCTGCCACCGTAGCGATCAGTGCGGTGGTTGGTTTTAGATTGCAGGAATTGATCAATCAAATAGCCATTGGCCGCGTGAATTTCCACCCCATCAAAACCCGCCGCCTTGGCTCGTTCGGCGGCCCGGCGATAGTCTTCCACCACTGCCGCCACCTCGTCGGTTTCCAGGGCGCGCGGGGTTTCGTAGGGGTGTTTGCCCGTGGGGGTGTGGATGTGGTCGTTGCTGATGGCGATCGCGGAGGCCGAAACCGGCAGCGACTCATCGGCGCGGAAACTGCTGTGGGAAGCGCGGCCACAGTGCCACAGTTGCAAGAAAATTTTGCTGTCCCGATCGTGCACTGCTTGGGTGACCTGTTTCCAGGCTTCCGTTTGAGCGTCGTTGTAAATGCCAGGAGAGTTTTGCCAGCCAATGCCCTGTTCAGAAACGACGGCGGCTTCGCTAATCAAAAGGCCAGCACTCGATCGCTGGGCATAATATTCCGCCATCAAGGCATTGGGCAGGCGCTCCACCCCTGCACGGGCGCGGGTTAGGGGAGCCAAAACCACGCGATTTTTGAGGGTTAAATCACCAAACGTGAAAGGACTTAGAAGCTGAGGAGATGAACTCACAGAACGATTCCCAATGAATGGCAGGGTTAATAGTCGCGACTTTCAATCTAGCAAATTCATTAGGACTTGGGACTCTACTGGCAGATTAAATTGCGTTTAAGTATTTGGATTTGAGCAATGGCCCCTACGAACTCTTTGACCATAATTTAGCCCAAGAGACATCACTCACTGATCACATGAGCGTGAAAAACAATTTAAGATGCTTTTGTTGACATCAAGACAGAAATTTAGTGAAAGATTTCGGTCAAAAATTTCGGCCAAAAATTTAAAAATATTCTGGATCAAATTTCAGGAAGCAATTAAGCAGACCAATGACTAACCCATTGGCGAAGTTGGTTTTGAAATCTAGCCATTAGGCTTTTCGGTTCCGAATCTTCCAATAGGCCCGCTGTTTCTAAATGGTGGCGATAGCTCTCCAACACATCTTGACGATCGCCCATGGCCTGCGAAATCACCTCCAGCAAATGGGGATGGTTATTCAGAAGTAGTTGAAACCCATCACGGTGAATCAAAAAAAGTTCGGTCGGTTCCGCCGCTCGCATGGTGGTGGGGTAAGGCACATTCAACATCAGCGGCAATTCACCAAAAAATTCACCCTCTGTGAAGGAAAACAACCGGCGGCTAATGCGTTGATTTTCAAAAATGGCTTCGATCGCCCCTTTTAAAACAATGCAAAATTCATGAGCCCCATCCCCTTGCTGATAAAGAATTTCGGCCGTTGTTAATTGCCGCCGGTAGCCTAATTGGATCAAAAATTCAATTTCCAGGGGGGTGAAACTTTGGAAGTAGTCGATCGACCGCAGCAGGTCTTTGAGGGGTTCGTTGGGAACAGTTGCCGGAGCGATCGCCCCAGCCTCGGCCGCTGAGGGTTCCGACTCGGCCGCAACCCAATGAGGAAGGGTTGGTGCAAGCTGAATCTGATGTTGCCGCAAACCATGGGCGATCGCAAAGTGGAGAGCACTGCGAATGCCAGCACGTTGATCAACACGATCGACCCAGGCCCAAAGCTCCAAACTGATACTGCCTTCTTGAAAGCCTTGAAACATCACCTTGGGTGGGGGCGATCGCAAAATATGTGAGTGAGTAAAAGCCGCCGCCAGCAAAATTTCTGTCACGACTGAAAGATCGCTAGTCGGAACCACTTTTAAGGGAATTTCAATCCGGCTTCGGCAATCTTGATAACTCCAATTTTCAACCATTCGATTTGTTAATTCACTGTTGGGCACAATTAATTCCGATCCACGAAACGTGCGAATCACAGTTGAACGAATCGAAATATCTTGGATATAGCCCAGCTTATTATTAAATTCAATCAGGTCTCCAACCTTGAGTTTTTGCTCACCCAATAGGGTCAAACCACTAGCCCAATTTTTGGTTAGTTCCTTCAGCCCTAAACCAATGCCAACACCTAGACCACTGACCACCAAAGCAAAGGATTCCAATTGTAATCCCATGGCTTGGAGCACCAGCACATAACCCAGAGCGCCCATGCTCCAGCTAAACAAAATAGCGACCGCTCCACGGGTTCCTTCGCTCATGCCCAAGCGTTTTAGGATGATGTTTTTTAACAATTGGCGCAGGCCTTTGGTGAATAGACTCACCAGCATCAGCAGCAACGCCACTTGAATCATCCACCCGATCGTGATCGGGGTAGTTCCCAATCTGAAAAGGGGAGCTTGTGTAATTTGCGACCAAGCAACTTGTAAAGCAGCCATGAAGACGTTCCCGATCGGGATTGGGTTGGGAAAGCAGCCAGATTCAGCATTCAGGAAGCATCGTTCAGGAAAGATTTTTCAAACCAAATTCTTCACAAGAGATCTTTCCCAAAAACTGCAACTCTTTATTCACGAAACTGGCGAGCATAGTAGGCGGCATAACGACCGTTTTGGGCCAGTAGCTGATCATGGCTGCCCGATTCGACAATTTGCCCTTTTTCAACCACCAAAATTCGATCGGCTCCACGCACGGTGGCCAGGCGGTGCGCAATGGTCAGGGTGGTGCGATCGCGCCGCAGTCGATCGAGCGCTTCCTGCACCAGGCTTTCGGATTCCGAGTCGAGGGCGCTGGTGGCCTCGTCCAAAATCAGAATTTTGGGATCTCGCAACACGGCCCGGGCGATCGCAATTCGCTGGCGCTGGCCGCCGGACAGGTTGGCTCCCCGTTCGCCCACCCAGGTGTTGTAGCCCTCGGAGAGTTGGCTGATGAAGTCGTGGGCGTTGGCAATTTGGGCGGCTTGTTCGATGGCGCTGCGGCTGGCTTTGGGGTTTCCCAGGGCGATGTTTTGGGCGATCGAACCGGAAAAGAGGATCGTTTCCTGGGGCACGATCGCAATCTGTTGGCGCAGGCTGTTGAGGGTCACCTCTCGTAAATCGATGCCATCAATGCAAACCTGGCCCCCTTGGGGATCATAAAACCGCAGCAACAGATTGACGATCGTGCTTTTGCCCGCGCCGGAAGCCCCCACCAGGGCGATCGCCTCACCGGGCCGCACGGTCAGATCCAACCCTTGCAGCACCGGTTCCGCCGCGCTCGGGTAGGCAAACTCGATCGCGCGGAATTCCACCCGGCCGGTGATGGTGGGCAGGGGTTGCGCCCCGGGGCGATCGCGCACCGTCGGCGGCACGGCCAGCAGCTCAAACAGCCGATCGACCGAGGCTTCACTTTCCTTGAATTCGTTGTAATTGCTGGTGGTGATTGAAATGGGGTCAATCAACAGGGCCACAGCGGTCACGTAGCTAATGAACCCCGCGCCGGTTAAGTTGCCTTGGCCAATTTGCCAGCTTCCCAACCAAAACAACACCAACACGCTCATGGCTTCCAAAAAGCCCACAATCACAAACTGAGCCGCCTTCGCTTGGGCCGCTTGCAGTTTGGCGTGTCGGGCCGCTTCGGCCTCTTGCCGGAAGCGATCGAGTTCTGTGCGTTCTGCCCCAAAGGCTTGCACCAACCGAATCCCCGCCAAAATTTCCGCGATCGTGGCCGCCAATCCCGCAATTCGATCCTGGCTGCGGCGAGCAAAGCTCAACAGGCGATCCCCAAACCAAGCAATCAAAACCGCAATCAAGGGCGCGATCGCAAAGGTAGCCAAGGTTAACTGCCAGTTGAGATAGATCATGTATCCCAACACCACCACCAGTTGCAGCACACAGGGCACAAACTGGTGAAACACCTTGCCCACCGCATCTCCCACCCGATCGACATCGCCCGTGAGTCGATAGGCCAGGTCACCCGTTTGCGATCGCTCAAAATAGTCCAGGCTCAGGGTTTGTAAATGTCCATACAGCCGCACCCGTAGGGTCATGGCCACCCGCAAAGCCGCCTTGGCCATCAAGGTATCTTGGCCATACTGAAACGCGCCGCGCACCAGAAAAATCAGGGCTGCTAAGCCCGCCAATTGCAAAATTTTGTCTGGCTGACCCGTGCCGATCGGCTCGGCCAACTGCCCCGGCAACCAGGCCAACACCGGCCAAAAAGCCGTGAACCCCACCGTGCAGGCCAACGCCAGGGCGATCGTTTTGGCCTCCGCGCGCACGAAGGGCCACAGTTGCCAATAGTGCGATCGCCCTTTGCCGGTTCGGGACATGGTTTACACCTGCTTTGTGGATAGAGCCAAAATGCTACCTGTTAATCAACCCCGAATCCCGATCGGGATCCAATCTCCTCCTGGGCCGATCCTCGCAATTGCCAGAATCGAAAGCAGGTTGGAAGGGGATTGGAAACGATCGATCTAGTCAACTTAAATGAATGCCCTAAGCATGGTCTAAAAAAGAATGGTCTAAAAATGGCTGATTCAAACGCTCCTTTGCAGCGAATCCCCCCATGGATCGTTAAAAAACATACCCATTCCTCCGAAGGATCCCCAAAGAGTTATGGTGTTAGCCGTCGTAGCCCTCGGGTGGGTGGTTTAAACTTGAAGCGTGCGACCATCCCGCGCGATCGCCCAATTTTGCCCCCGGATGCCGCTCGCTCCCTACAAACCCACTGCTTTGAACGCTGACACAGTAAACGCAGCCTGGCCCTATGGTGACGCTCTCAGTCGGTCAACTTCTCGACCGACGCTATCGGATCGTAGAAATCCTGTCGTCCGGAGCGTTCGGGCAAACTTACCTGGCTGCGGACTTGCGCCGACCGGGCTTGCCCCACTGCATCGTGCGGCAATTCCAATTCCCCAGTAAAAATTCCAAAGCACTGCAAGTGGTGCAGTTGCTGTTTAAGAAAAAAGCAGAAACCCTCGAAAAGCTGGGCACTCACGATCGAATCCCGCAGCTTTTGGCCTGCTTTGAGCAGGAGGGACAACTTTTTTTCATTGAGGAACTGATCCAGGGGCAAACCATCGCCGAGGAGCTGAAGGCCAATCAGCCCCAACCGGAAGAGTATGTGGTGCGTTTCCTGCAAGATACGCTGGAAGTGCTGGATTTTGTCCACAAAAACGGGGTCATTCACCGTAATTTGCGGCCCGAAACCCTGATTCGCCGCACGATCGATGGGCGAATTGTCCCGATCGAATTTGGCTTGATTCAAGAAATTGCCAATCCCTCAGCCCGGGCTGATGCGATCACGCCGCCCCCTTCGCCAGATTCGGTGGTTTACATGTCGCCGGAACAGTTGCAGGGCAACCCGCTCTACAACAGCGATCTCTACGCGGTGGGGATGATTTGCGTCCAAGCCCTGACCGGGTTGTCGCCCAATGCCCTGCCCAAACCCAAAGACAACAATGGCGATCGCCCGCCCCATTTGGATTGGCCCAACCACGGGCAAATT
The DNA here is from genome assembly GCF_014696485.1 of Limnothrix sp. FACHB-1083. Classification (NCBI taxonomy): domain Bacteria; kingdom Bacillati; phylum Cyanobacteriota; class Cyanophyceae; order Pseudanabaenales; family Pseudanabaenaceae; genus Limnothrix; species Limnothrix sp. FACHB-1083. The sequence continues at coordinate 132,764 of NZ_JACJQD010000010.1, forward strand.
AACCCCGGACTGATTTCTCTGATTGAGCGGCTGATTTCTCCCTACTTCGATCGCCGCTATCAGTCGGCCGCCGATGCCCTGCGGGATTTACAGGAACTCTATGGCCTGTCCATGGGCAGCGGGGTGAATCTCAGCGGCGCGGGCATGAGCGGCCTGCGGGCCCGGCTGGCCAGCAGCAGCCAAAACTCCCCCGCCCACAGCGAGGCCCAGGAGGCGGCCAAACGCCGTTGGCCCGATCGCCGGTTGTGGTTGGGGGTGGCGATCGCGGTGGTGGGTTTGGGGTTTGGGGCCTTGTTGTTGGCGGGGCCCCTGAGATCGCGCTATTGGGTCGATCGCGGCAGTGACCAACTGAAGGCCGAAAACTTGGAAGAGGCGATCGCCAACTACAGCCAAGCCCTCCAGGTGGATGCCAACAATGCGGAAGCGCTCTACCGACGGGGAGCCGCCTATGAGGAAATTGGGGAATATCAAAAGGCGATCGCGGATTTAGATCGGGCCATTCGCCTGCGGCCCAAACATGCCCCCAGCTATTTCCAACGGGCCAACGCCCGCTACCGTCTCAGCGATGCCCGCGCCGCGATCGAGGACTACGATCGGGCCCTGACCTACGACCCCAACTTGGTGCAGGCTTATCTGAACCGGGGCAACGTTCGGGGCGACATTGGCGACGACAAAGGGGCGATCGAGGACTACAACCGTGTGATTGCGGCCAAGGGAGTGCCGGCCCGCCTCCTGGCCCCCGCCTATCTGAATCGGGGCCTATCGCGATCGAACCTGGATGACCAACAGGGGGCGATCGACGATGCCACCAAAGCAATTCAACTGAACCCCAGCTATGCCCTGGCCTACCAAAACCGCGGCCTAGCCCATCGGCGGGCCGGCAACCTCCAGGCCGCCCTTCAGGATTTCAACATTGCGATCCAACTACAACCAGACGACCCAGACCCCTACTACAATCGGGGGCTAACCCGTTGGGATTTGGGCGAAGTGGAAGGCACGATCGAAGACTTTAACAAGGCGATCGAGCTGCGGCCAGAACATGCCCTGGTTTATTACGATCGGGGCGTGGCTCGGCTCAAGCAGGGCGACCAAACCGGCGCACTCACCGACTTCCAACAATCGGCCAAGCTGTGCATCGACGAAGGCCGTTTGGGTTGTTACCGTGATGCCCAGTACCAAATCCAACAGATCCAAGCGGGCAAACTGCCCACCGATCTCAAATTGTCCGATGAGGAAGAACCCGAAGCCCCACCACCCGAACCCAGCCCCGCCGCCAGCCCTCCGCCCTCCTAGTCGTGCGGCAAGCTTGCTTTCATTGGTCAAGCCATAGGTCAAGTCAAATGACTGCTACTGTTACCCGATCGTTAGGCAGCAAAGGGCTTCAGCCCCCCGGGATTGCGACTAACTCCGTAATCTGCGCCCAACGAATTAGACCTATCGCGCGACTAGGCGCGGCCATCCATTCACCTGCTGGGGTCTGTCTCACCCTTTAACGCCCCAGACCTCGTTTCTGGATCATTTAACCCGTTGTTTTTGCCCCATCCCTAACTGAACTTGGCCCCCAACACCCCACCTTCTCCTCCACCTCCGGGCGATCGACCTCCCAAATCATCCCTAGGCAAGGATCCTATCACCATCGGCCAACTGCTGGATAAGCGCTATCGCATCTTGCAAGTGCTTGGCTCCGGAGCCTTTGGCAAAACCTACCTGGCTGCGGATCTTCGCCGGCCGGGCTATCCCCAATGTGTGGTGAAGCAACTGCGCCTGTTGCGTCCCAACCCCACCGCCGCCAAAAACGCCCACCGTCTCTTTCAGCGGGAGGCGGAAATGTTGCAACGGTTGGGAACCCATCCCCAAATTCCCCGCCTGTTGGCTTTTTTTGAAGAAAACGAGCAATTTTATCTCGTCAAGGAATTTGCACCGGGCCACCCCCTCTCGCGGGAATTGGTGGTGGGGGAACCGCTCCCGGAGCAACGGGTGATTTCCATGGTGGCGGAAATTCTGGAAATTTTGTCCTTTGTCCATGGCAACCGGGTGATTCACCGGGACATCAAACCCGCCAACTTAATCCGTCGCAGCGCTGACGGCCGGTTGGTGTTGATTGACTTTGGTTCCGTGAAGGAAATTTTGCAAACCGATGGGGAATCGGCCGCCGCTCGCACGATCGCGGCGGGTACTCCGGCCTACATGCCGATCGAGCAGTTTTATGGCAATCCCCAGTTCAACAGCGATATCTATGCCGTCGGGGCGATCGCAATTCAGGCCTTAGGGGGCTTTTCCTCGGAGGAATTACAGGCCCTGCGCGGATCCCAGGAGCCGGTGAGCGGCCGTTTGAATTGGCGGGCCAGCATTTCTGTCAGCACGGCGTTTGGAACCGTCCTCGATAAGATGGTGCATCCTTCCTATCAACAGCGCTACGCCAGCGCCGAGGAAGTGTTGATGGATCTGTTGCCGTTGATGGGCGGGAATGTTGGCGAGTCCATCACCACCGCCGCCGAGGAAGAACTAGGCAACCCCATTCCTTGGGCTGAATGGTGGCGACGTTGGTGGCCTTGGGGGTTGGGGTTGTTGGGCACGGTGGTGGGGCTGGCGACCCTGTGGCAGTCGGGGTTGCCCCAGTTGGCTATTGCCCAGATGATTTTGTCGCGCTGGTCTCAAGTGCCCACGGGATTGGTGATGAACCAAAATGCGTCCCCCTCGGATTTGGTGGGGATTGCGCGGATGTTGGAGGGAAAAACCCCAGCTCCCGATCGCACCTGGGACTACAGCAAGGCCATCCACGACGCAACCCAAGCGCTGGTTTGGTCCGCCAGCAGTTCCGCCTATTTTTTGCGCGGTGTGGCCTACTACAACAGCGGCAACTGGAATGCGGCGTTGGCCGACTTAAACCAAGCCTTGCAGCTCGAAGCCAGTGACGCGATCGCCCGTACCTATCTGGCGGCCACGCAAGATCGCCTGGGCGATTTGCAAAGTGCTCTGGCCAGCTACGATCGAGCCATTCAAGACAATGGCAAGTTGAGTGCGGCCCACTTGGGTCGGGGGTTTGTGCGGTTGCAACTGAGCGATGCAAAAGGGGCGATCGCGGACTTTGACAAAGTGCTGTCTCAGCAGTCCAGTTGGTCGGCGGCTTACCGTGGTCGGGCCTTGGCCAAAATGCTGGCGGGCGACTCCGAAGGGGCGATCACCGACAGTTCCCAAGCCATCCGGCTCGATCCCAACAACGCCAGGGCCTATCAGGTGCGGGGACGTACTCACTTTGCCAGCGGCAATCTGCCCTCAGCCCTGGCCGATTTGACGGTGGCCATTCGTTTAGACAGCAAAGATCCGGAAAGCTACTACTACCGCGCCCTCACTCGCCAGGCCCTGGGGGAACCCCAAGGCACACTCAGCGATCTGAACCAGGCGATCGCCCTGGACGATCGCTATGCCATGGCCTATCAACAGCGGGGATTGGTGCAGGTGGGCTTGGGGAACCGGGCCCCGGCGGCGGCGGATTTTCGGCAGGCGGCCAAGCTCTGTCTCGATCGGGGGCAACTGGATTGTTATGACGCAGCCCGCCGTGAGCTAGAGAAATTGCAGGCCATGCCTTAAGGGCTGTTCTCTAGGTTATTCTCCAACCCCCCATACCCTCATGCTGTCGATCGGGAAAATCATCGGGAACCCATGGCTCGGGCAAGCCGCCAGCCGCATCCGGCCAACCGGACTGATGGGCGCGGTGGCGGGCCTGTTGGTGGGTTGCCAAGCGCCCCCATCGCCTTCTCTGTCTTCGTCGTCCGTGCCGGCCGGTTCGCCCCCGGTACAACCCTTGACGCGTATCACCCAATCCGGCGGCGGCATTGCGATCGCGCCCGATCGCCTGGCCGTCAGCACCGGTCAGGTCATCTTGGTGCCAGCCTACTCTCATGTGTATTACGGCGATCGACAGGATGAATTCCTGCTGAGTGTCACCCTCAGTATTCGCAACACCAGCCTCACGGAGTCGATTGTGGTGCGATCGGTGCGGTATTACGACTCCCAAGGCAAGCTGATCAAGCAATATGCCAGCAGTGCCTTGAAGTTGCCGCCCTTAGCAAGCACAGAATTTTTCATTCCCCAAACCGATCGCAGCGGTGGTTCCAGCGCCAGTTTTGTGGTGGAGTGGGTCGCGGAACAAAAACAGGTTACGGCCCCGATCGTGGAAGCGATTATGCTCAGCACCAGTTTTCAGCAGGGCGTTTCATTCACCAGTTCTGGCCGCGTAATTCAAGAGCTTTCGGCCCCACCAGCCGCCCGATCGCCCAATTCGCAGTGATGACAAGGGGGCGCATCTGGTTGCACGATGGGGCGGTTAAGCGAGCAAAATCCTACTTTAGGAACCATGCTGCGGCCGCCGGAGCCAGGGCTGAGAACTACGGGGATCCTAAAGATTGCAGGGAAATGAACGCGATCGCCATGCCTAAATCCTCGTCATCGGTGGCCAACAACAGGCGCGTAGCGTTTGGCTCCGGAGCCAGGGCGATCGCTTCAATTTTGTGGTTGCCCGCTTGGATCAGATTTTGCGGGCGATCGACCGGCTGCCAAACCCATTGACCCTCAACCCAAGTCAAAGACCCCACCCAATATAGGGCCGACTGAAAAGGGCCCCGATCGCCGCCATCAATGGTGGCCACGCCCAACAGACGACCATCGGCCAAATACACCAAATCCGAGAGCGATCGCTGGGTAGCCAAATCCAAGGGGCCGGTCACGGGGGCGCTGCCTTGTAGCGCGATCGCGTTGCTGGCCGGGTCAAACCAACCCCAGTGGAGGGTGGCGGGGCGGCCCTGGCCACCGCGATCGGCAAACAGGATCGCCAGGCGATTGCCCCAGCGCACAATCCGCAGAGTTTCAATGTCGCGATCGGGTTCCAGGGTGGGGGGCAAGTTAAAAACCGCCCGAACGGTCAGTTCACCGGCCAGCGATCGGGGGTCTGGATTCAGGAAAACCTCGGCGATCGAGGAACCATTCTCCAACGCCGACAACCGATAGGCCCGTCCGCGACTGGTCACGGCCAGATAGTCCCCGGTTCCGGGAATGACGCTGATGGCTTCGAGGTCGATCGGCAGTTCGGCATCGGGGGGCCAAGCGAGGGACGATCGGCCCCGGGGCGGTCGATCGCCCCATTGCACCTGACTGAGCCGATAAAGCGCCGTGCGGGCCCGATCTCCCTTGGTGTCGTGAACCGCCAAAAAGAACTCTTGATCGCCATCGGATCCCTGCCAGGCCAGGCCACTGATGCCCGAGGAGCGAGCAACATCGAGTTCTGTCCAGCGCAGGAGCAGAGGACTACGAGCCCACAGGGGAGCATTGACCAGGCCGATCGCCCCGATGGTCACCAGCAACAGCAGCGCCCATCGGTGAATTCGGCGCACAAGGGTTGAGAGTCGAGAACGGAGCGGCGTGAGATCTGGCAGCATTCGGAGCAAAATCGACAGCGATCGATCGACTGGGGAGCGGCTTCCCTAGTTTGACCGATGAGCTGAAGCGGTTGCCAGTTTAGGTGACGGACTGGAAGAAGTTGATCGTGGCGTGCAGGGCTTGGGCAAACCGATCAATTTCTTCGATCGTGTTGTAAAAATACAGGCTGGCGCGGGCGGTGGAAGCAATGTTCAGGGACTTGTGCAGGGGTTGGGTGCAGTGGTGACCCGATCGAATGGCAATTCCTTCTTGATCCAAAAATGAGGAGAGATCGTGGGCGTGAATCCCATCCACGGTGAAGGCCGCCAAAGCCGCCCGGCCGGAACCATCCGCCTGGGGACGGGGGCCATAAATGCGCAATTCGGGAATGGCCCCGAGGCGATCGAACAGGTGGCGGGTTAATTCCGCTTCGTAGTGATGAATGGCATCCATCCCGATCGCGCTTAGGTAATCGATCGCCGCGCCCAGGGCGATCGCCTCGCCAATGGCCGGTGTGCCTGCTTCCAGTTTGTGGGGCAAGTCCGCATAGGTCGATCGCTCTAAATCCACCTCGGCAATCATTTCCCCACCCCCCAAAAAGGGCGGCATCGATCGCAGCAATTCCAGCTTGCCGTAAAGGAAGCCAATGCCCGTTGGGGCGCACATTTTGTGGCCAGAAGCCACCAGCCAATCACAATCCAGCGCTTGCACATCCAAGGCCAAGTGGGGCGCACTTTGGCAAGCATCCAGCAAGACTTTGGCTCCCACCGATCGAGCGGCGGCCACCACCTCGGCCACGGGCAAAACACAGCCCAAGGTGTTGGACACATGCACCAGGGAGACCAGTTTGGTGCGATCGGAAATCAGCGATCGCAACTGCTCCAAATCCAGAGATTCCGTGGCATCCAAGCCCACGAATTTCAGCACTGCCCCCGTGCGTTGGGCCACCAATTGCCAGGGCACTAAGTTGCTGTGGTGCTCTGCCACGGACAGGATAATTTCATCGCCCGCTTGTAGTTGGCTCATGCCCCAACTGTAGGCCACCACGTTGATCGCTTCGCTGGCATTGCGTGTGAACACAATTTCCTGAAACGATCGGGCATTCACAAACTTAGCCACCTTTTCCCGTGCCGCTTCATAGGCATCCGTGGCCCGCATACTCAGGGTGTGAACCCCGCGATGCACATTGGCGTTGTCCCACTCGTAATAGTGCCGCAAGGCATCAATCACCTGTCGGGGCTTTTGGGAAGTCGCCGCATTGTCCAAATACACCAGCGGCTGATCATGCACCCGCTGATCCAGGATCGGGAAATCGGGGCGCACCTGTTGGGCGATCGAGCGGGGCAAGGTGAGGGTCATGGCACAGGGAACAGAACAAGAGGATGAAGTAGACCTAATGACCAACCGGGAGCAAGGGTGATTGGCTCGCGATCAACCGATATCAGTGGCGACTGGTGAATGGCGATTGGTGAATGGCGATTAATGAGGCTCTAGCTTGCGCTGCCTGGATTAATCCGTTGGGCAATTTGGCGAGCTAAGGTCGATCGCAATGAGGCGATCGGGAGGCGATCCAAAATTTCCCCCGCAAACCCATCCAACAGGAGTGATCGAGCCGTGGCCAAATCCAAACCGCGACTGCGACAGTAAAACAGCTCCGTTTCCTCCAGTTGGCTGACCGTGGAACCGTGAGAACACTTCACGTCATCCGCAATAATCTCCAGTTGCGGCTTGGTGTCCACCCGCGCCTTGGGCGACAGCAACAAATTGCGGTTGAGCTGGGCGGCGTTGGTTTGTTGCGCATCGTGATCCACAAAAACCCGTCCATTGAAGACCGTGTGGCCCCGATCGTCCGCAATGCACTTGTGCAACTGATCGGCGGTTCCGTGGGGATGGCTCAACACCAGGGAGCTATGGGTGTCCGTTAACTGTTCACCCGTAGCCACCGACAACCCGTTCAGGATGGTTTCAGTGCCGGGGCCCGTTTGGGCAATGTCGATCGAGTGACGGGCGATCGATGCACCCTGGCTAATGGTGGTCAGGGTGTAGTGACTGTTCCAGTCCTGGGAGATGGCGGTTTTGCCGATATGGATCGCCTGCTCGCCTTCCCGTTGCAGCCGCACATGGTGCAGGGTGGCGCAATTCCCCAGCACCACTTCCATCACGCTGTTGGTGCAATAGCCGCCTTGCCCGATCGCCACATAGTCTTCAATCAGGGTGCAATGGCTGTCGCCGGCCTTGGCCAACACCAAGCAACGGGGCTGACTGATTGCCGGTTGATCTGCCGTGGCCACATACAGCAGGTGAATGGGTTTGGCCACCTGCACGCGGCGTTCCAGCTCAATCACCACGCCATCGTTCAGGCCGGCCGTATTCAGCACTGAGAAGGCATCCTGACTGCCTTGTTGGCCCAGGTGGCTCGCCAGGCGCTCCCGATCGGTCACGGCCGCCAGCGAGCCGATTGTGACACCATCGGGCAGCCCGGCCAGATTCGACAGTTCCGGCGCAAACCGACCGTTCACCACCACCACCCGCACCGACGCTTCGGGAATGGCGAATGCCGCGATCGCCTCCGGTTCAAGGGTGGTTAGCTCCGGGGCCCGAAACGCGATCGCCAACATGGGCGACAGATCCGTAAACCGCCAATCCTCATCTCGCGTCGAAGGCAACGCCATTTCCTGTGCCACAGCTTGGGCCTGCGATCGCAGCCGCTGCACCAATTCCCAATCGGTTGCCGGAGTGGCCGCCGTCACCGTGGCCAGCAAGCCTGCGTAATAGGTTGATCGCTGGGCTGCTTTGCTCGGTGCTCGATCGCCCGGCGTTGAGTTCGCCGTCAGTGCGTCCAAATCTGCCTTGTTCAAGTCCGTTAAACCACTCAAATCCACGCCCATCGTTACACCCCCACCGGCTGCAACTCGTCCACCCAGTCGTAGCCTTTGGCTTCCAATTCCAGCGCCAATTCCTTACCGCCCGTCATCACGATTTTGCCGTCGTACATGACATGGACATAATCCGGCACGATGTAGTCCAGCAGCCGTTGGTAGTGGGTAATCACCAGCATCGCATTCTTTTCGTTTGCCAGTTGATTCACCCCCTCGGCCACAATCCGCAGGGCATCAATATCCAAGCCGGAATCCGTTTCATCCAACACAGCCAAGGTGGGTTCGAGCAGCGCCATTTGCAGGATTTCGTTGCGCTTTTTCTCGCCACCCGAGAAGCCTTGATTCACGCTGCGATCGAGGAAGGACGCATCCATCTGCACCACTTGCAGGCGATCGCGCACCACATCCTCAAAATCAAAGGGATCCACTTCCTCCAATCCCTGGTGTTTGCGGCGGGCATTGTAGGACGCACGCAGAAAATCCAAGTTGGAAACCCCGGGAATTTCTACCGGGTATTGGAAGGCTAAGAACACCCCCGATCGGGCCCGTTCTTCCGCTTCCAATTCCAAGAGATTTTGTCCTTCAAAGACCACCTCGCCACCGGTCACCTCGTAGGCCGGATGTCCTGCCAAAATTTTGGAAAATGTACTTTTTCCGGAGCCGTTGCGACCCATGATCGCGTGAATTTCGCCGGCCTTAATTTCCAGGTTTAAGCCCTTCAAAATTGGCGTGTCATTCACATTGGCGGTGAGGTTTTTGACCGAAAGAACGGTCGGCGCATTATCAACAATCATCGTGGACTTTCAACCCTCAAAAACAGGCTTCCAATTCAACAAATAAGCTCAACAAATAAGCTCAACAAACAGGTTCAACAAACAAGGGACTTAGAGCCTGTCGTCATTTCCCTCGCCATAGGGGTTGGGTCTCCCAACCCTAACCCGGGCGATCGCTCTAACCTTGTCCACCCCTGGGAACACCCAAGGATCACGGGAACTGGGCGGGGAGACCCTGCCCCTACGACTGCTCGGTTGGGAGAACGAGGTTATCAGGGTTTCAGGCGATTTGACGACACACCTTAAGCCCCTTGTTTCCAATCCCGATCGACCCAGTGCCGTTAGCCCACCGAGCCTTCCAACTTCAGGCTGAGGAGTTTGTCGGCTTCCACCGCAAATTCCATGGGCAACTGGTTAAACACATCTTTACAGAAGCCCGAAATCATCATTGAAACGGCATCTTCGGCGGAAATGCCCCGTTGCGCCAAATAGAACAATTGGTCTTCGCCAATCTTGGACGTGGTGGCTTCGTGCTCCACCCTGGCCAACTCGTTCTGCACCTGGATGTAGGGATAGGTGTTGGCTTGGGCATTGCTGCCAATCAACATCGAATCGCATTGGGAATAGTTGCGCGCCCCATCGGCATTGGGCCCCACTTTCACCAGGCCGCGGTAGCTGTTTTTGGACTTGCCCGCCGAAATGCCCTTCGAGACGATCGTGCTGCGGGTGTTTTTGCCGATATGCACCATCTTCGTGCCGGTGTCGGCCTGTTGACAGTTGTTGGTGAGGGCAACGGAATAGAACTCCCCGATCGAGTGATCACCCACCAGCACACAACTGGGATATTTCCAAGTGATGGCTGATCCCGTTTCCACCTGTGTCCAAGAAATCTTGGAATTCCTGCCTTTGCAGAGGCCGCGCTTAGTCACGAAGTTATAAATTCCGCCCTTCCCGTTCGCATCCCCGGCATACCAGTTTTGCACCGTGGAATATTTGATGCTGGCATTGTCCAGGGCCACCAATTCCACCACCGCCGCGTGGAGTTGGTTGCTGTCGTACATAGGAGCTGTGCAACCTTCCAAATAGCTGACGGAGCTGCCTTCTTCAGCCACAATCAACGTCCGCTCAAACTGACCGGAATCCCCGTTGTTGATGCGGAAGTAGGTGGACAATTCCATGGGGCATTCAACGCCCTTGGGAATGTAGACAAAGGAGCCATCGCTAAACACAGCGGAGTTGAGGGCCGCAAAGTAGTTATCCGCGATCGGGACAACGCTGCCCAAATATTTTTTAACCAGCTCCGGATGCTCCTTGAGGGCCTCAGAAATGGGGCAGAAAATCACCCCATGTTCTGCGAGCTTTTCGCGGAAAGTGGTGGCCACGGAAACGCTGTCAAAGATGGCATCTACCGCCACATTAGCCAGCCGCTTTTGCTCCGAAAGGGGAATTCCCAATTTCTCGAAGGTTTCGAGCAGGGTCGGATCAACTTCATCTAGGCTCTGCTTCTTCTGCGTTTGCTTCGGAGCGGAGTAGTAAATGATGTCTTGATAGTTGATCGAGGGATAGTTCACATCGGGCCAGGTCGGCTCCGTCATCTTCAGCCACTGGCGGTAGGCCCGCAGCCGAAATTCCAGCATGAACTCTGGCTCGTTTTTCTTGGCCGAAATGGCGTAGATTGTCTCTTCACTCAGACCCCGAGGCAGGGTATCTGACTCGATGTCGGTGACGAAGCCGTACTTATAGGGTTGGTTAACGAGGGTGCTGACGGATGCGCTCATGGCTCGTGGGGACTGGCGTTCTTCTCGGAGGGGGCGGGGGCCATCGGCGGAATGGACGATCGCACCTTTGGCTACCGGGGCGATCGAACGGATTGTAACCACTCACCGCGCGGAAAATCGCGGGAGTTGGCAGCGCTAGCGCATGTTTAGGATTTCGTCGAGGCCGATTTCCTGCTGCTCGCCCCGGAAATCATTGTCAGGGGTTAGAAACAACATGCAGTGACATTCATAGCGCTCGCGCATGGGCACACAAGGACAGTTCCAATAGGCAGCGGCCACTTCGGCTTCCTTGTCTTCGTAGTGCCGACAGGGGCAAAGGGGCGAGCCGAGTTCGTCCTTGTGGCGGGCGAGACCTTCGATCACGACAGCGGTCACGCCCGGATCAGCGCAAAAGTAAGTGCCGGTACGTTTGGCGTAGCTTTCAGCGAACTTCCGAACTGCATCAAGGCTCTTTTCGCTGGCGTGGGTCGTTGCATTGTCCATGTCGGCGGGTCTCTAGAAATTAACGGTGGGGTTTGTATAATGACCTTGATTGCTAAAACAACTTGATTGTTGCGTAATCGTCTTTAGCGTACTTTAGCAACGCAAAAGTTGTCAAAGCCTGAACGATCGAGGCCAGAATATAACAATAGGCTGTTTTCTTAACCGGTTGTTTTGAACGGGCCGATTCACGGTCGATCGACTGGCTGCCGCTGCCGAATGCTGCCCAATCCACGATCCACGGTCTGAGCGAATGAGTGCTCTTCAGCAAGCGTCCACGAAGCATGACATTTTGAAATACCTCCTCCAGCAGGGAGAAGCCACGGCCCAACGGCTGGCGGAGGCGCTGGGCATCAGTCCACAGGCCACCCGTCGCCACCTGAAGGATCTCGAAAGCGAGGGGCTGATTTTGCACGAGGCAGCCAGGGGCGGCACGGGTCGTCCTCAGCACCTTTATCGGTTGAGTCCGGCGGGGCGATCGCAATTTCCCGACAACTACGATGAATTTGCCGTGGATTTGCTCCACACCCTGACCGAAACGATCGGGAATGACCAAGTGCAGTCCCTGCTGCGCCAACAGTGGGTGCGCAAGGCCTTGGACTACCGCCGACATCTGGGCGCGGGAAATTTGCGCGATCGGGTGGCTCGGTTGGTGGACTTGCGCCGCGCCGAGGGCTACATGGCCGAGTGGGAAGCGATCGAGCCGGAAGCCGACGGCCACCCACGCTACTTGCTGGTGGAACACAACTGCGCCATTTCCACCGTGGCCGAGTCCTATCCCGGCGTTTGTGCCCATGAGTTGGAAATGTTCGCGATCGCCCTCCAGGGCTGCAAGGTGGAGCGCACCCACTGGATTGTGGGCGGCGAGCACCGCTGTGGCTACTCCATCCAAGAGTCGGAAACCACCCCCACACCCACAACCCGCGCCAACTAGGCTCGCCCCACCCGGCCCCACAACCAGAGGGGCGCGATAAGGAAGGGCGCGATCAAGGTGCAAGCGATCGGGTCAGAAATCGGGCTAAGGTTAACTAGCGGGGGGTTGCCGATTACAGCACGCCTGTTCAACTCCGCCTGTTAATCCCACCCATTCCAGCCCGCCCATTGCCTCTCGGGTGCTGTCTCCCCAATCTGGGTGAACTGTGCCGAGCGATCGCGATGGAAACCATCCGCCTCGATGCCTATGCCGCTGAACAATCCTATGAATCCTCAGGGTTTGGAGTTTTTGACCCCCGAAGAGTCTGCAAAGGTCGATGCGGCTCTGTTGTCTCAGCCCGAAAAGTTTTTAACGCGGTTGACCCTCTCGTCTTTGAAACTGCTGCGCTACATTGCCGAGGACGAGGGCGTGGCGATCGAAGCGTTAACCCATGATCAGGTGATTGCTTGGTTTGAGCGCGATGCAAAGCGTAAGCGCGAGCAGGGAATTGATGCAACAGTGCTGAAGTGGGATGTTTAGATCGGTTTACAGACCTGTTCTGGCGGGTCTGTTTTTGATAGATTTTGGGTCTAATTTCCTTTTGAATTGCCTTTCAATTTCCCTTTCAGCTTCAACTTCACGTTCAATCTCACGTTAAATTTCACGTTCAATTTAAGTTCAATTCCCACTCTAATCCCAACTCTAATTCCCGATTTACAACACCACCATGCTTGACTGGCTCCACACCCTTCTGGGTCACGATCATCACGCCCTGTCCCAATCGATCCAAGCAAGTTGGCAGTTTGGGTTTTCTGCCTTGCAAACCAGCCCTGCCAGTGAATTTTCGCGGGGCTATTGTGTCCAAATCTGTGCCTTTCTGGTTCCGGCCAATTTGTTGGCGACGATTCAAGCATTGGTGATGATGGTGATTGATCGCCCTCTGCGCGATCGATTGGTAATTGGTTTGGTTGGCAGTGTTTACGCCACCTTGATGGTGTTGCATGTGGCAACCTGGTTTGCGGTGGGCGTGGTGATGGCTCCGACCTATGTGTTGCTGTCGTTGGCGGTGGTTTGTTTGGTGATGAATGGAGCAATCATTGGAAAAGCAGTTCGATCGAGATCAAACTTGAGCAGCTCCGTCGCCGCTTCGGCCCCAGCTCTCTAGAACTGCACCATTAAGACTGCTAGGGCTGCACCAATCAGACTGAACCAATCAAACTGCACCAATCGATACCCATTGATAAAGGCCAGAAGAGATGCCTTTTGCATAGGCACAAGTTCAAACCGATCACCATCCTTAAAGGATCAACCCAAAAAAGCTCTAAAGGTCAACCCAAAAAGCAGACAAGGGGCTTAAGCCCCTTGCCCCCATCATCTTGTCAGCCCACAATCTTGCTGTGGAAGAATCAGGGCTGTCATCAATTGAATGAACCTGAATGAACCCAGATCAGCTTGACCTAGATCAAACCTAGATCAGCTTGATGGCCCGCAGGGTGAACATCATGCCCGCTGCCACGCCCAACATACCGCCAAAGAAGATGAAATAAGTAATTGCGCCAGACATGGGCCAAGCCTCCCAATGGATTCTGAAAAATGGGTTAGTCCCTAACCATTGAACCATCCCGCGCTAAAATACGGCCCGCTCTGGTTTTTTGCCGTTCGTTCACTGTTGCTGGCGCAATTGCGCTTTGGGTTATGGCCGCTACGATTCGCGTAAATTTACCCCAAAATGCCTACGACATCGCGATCGGGGCGGGCTTGCTCGATCATGTGGGCGATTGGATGCGCGAGCGATCGACCCAAACCAATCCCAAGGTTTTGCTGGTCTCAAACCCGCAAATCTTCAAGCGCTACGGCGATCGGGTGATCGCGTCTCTGCGGGCCGCGGGTTACCAAGTCCAAAGCTGCATTTTGCCCGCTGGCGAGCGCTACAAAACCCCCAGCTCTCTCCAAAAAATTTACGATGCGGCGCTCGATTTCCGTTTGGAGCGATCAAGCGTCATGTTGGCGCTGGGCGGCGGAGTAATTGGCGACATGACCGGGTTTGCGGCCGCCACTTGGTTACGGGGCATCGCCTTTGTTCAAGTGCCCACCTCGCTGTTGGCCATGGTGGATGCCGCGATCGGGGGCAAAACCGGCATTAACCATCCCCGAGGCAAAAACCTGATTGGGGCGTTTCACCAACCGAGGCTGGTGTTGATTGATCCCGAGGTGTTGGCCACCCTGCCGGTGCGGGAATTGCGGGCGGGCATGGCGGAGGTGATTAAATACGGCATTATCTGGGATCCAGACCTGTTCGATCGGCTGGAAGCGGCCCCACGCCTCGATCGATTTGCCGCCATTCAACCCCTGTTGGGCGAAATTTTGCAGCGATCCTGCCAAGCCAAGGCCGATGTGGTGGCCCAAGACGAAAAAGAAGGGGGCCTGCGGGCCATCCTCAACTATGGCCACACGATTGGCCATGCGATCGAGTCATTGACCAACTACCGCTTGGTGAACCACGGGGAAGCCGTGGCGATCGGGATGGTGGCGGCGGCCGAGTTGGCGGCCAAAATGGGCCTGTGGGATGGGGGCAACTGTGCCCGACAACTGGCGGTGATTCAAAAAACGGCCCTGCCCGATCGCGTGCCGGCCAGCCTAGATCCGGAAGCGATCGCTGACTCCTTGCTGTTAGATAAAAAAGTCAAAGACGGCAAAGTTCGCTTCATCTTGCCCACTCGGATTGGAGCCGTTGAAATGGTTGATCAAGTTCCCGCTGATGTGTTGTACCCAGTGCTGCGAGCCTTACAGGGTTAACAGCGGGGCCCCTGAGCACCGGTCTCTGGCTGGATGCTGGCTTTTCCCGGGTTCGGTCAGTGTTCGGCCAAATGTAGTAGACTCTGCCTGACGCGGGTTCTCGTTGCATTCTGAAACGTTGGTAGCCCCATGTTCCCGTATTTGTTTCATTTCATTGCGTTTCTGGCGGCGGCGGCCATTGTGATGTGGACAACGCCGATCGTCCGGGCTGCGGGCCTCAAAACTGGGCGCTTTGATCTCCCCAACGAGCGTAAAATGCACGATCGCCCCATGGTTCGACTGGGGGGAATTTCGATCTTTTGCGGCGCGATCGCAGCCCTCGGTCTGGTCTGGTGGCTGGGCGGCTTTGAAACCGCCAGTTCCCACAAAATCAATGAAATTATTGGTGTTTTAGGGGGCGGGATCGCCTTTTTTGCGATCGGGCTTGCGGATGACCTCTATGGTCTTTCTCCCTTTACGCGCCTGGCCATCCAAACCGCCGTCGCCACCGTCTGTTGGCATGTGGGCGTTAGCATCGACTTCCTCACAATTCCCGGCTTGGGCCTGGTGCAATTGGGCTGGCTGAGCTTGCCCATCACCGTCCTCTGGTTAGTGGGCATGGTGAACGCCATCAACTGGATTGACGGTCTGGATGGTTTGGCGGCCGGCGTTTCCGGCATTTCCGCCACCGTCATGATGTTTGTGGCTCTGTTTATGAACCAGCCGGCCGTGGGCCTGATTGCCGCGGCCTTGGCGGGTGCGGCCCTCGGATTTTTGCGCTACAACTTCAACCCTGCCCAAATCTTTATGGGAGACGGGGGAGCCTATTTTATGGGCTTTGTGCTGGCGGGGGTAGGGGCGATCGGCCTGGTGAAGGTGACCGCCGTAACTTCTGTGCTGCTGCCTTACCTGATTCTGGCGGTTCCGTTGCTGGATATGTCGGCGGTCATTCTCGATCGCCTGCGCAACGGTAAGCTGCCTTGGATTGCCGACAAGCGACACTTACACCACCGCCTTTTGGATGCCGGCCTGTCCCATCGGGCGGCCGTTTTGTTTATTTATGCCCTGACCCTGTGGGTGGGGACCCTGGCTCTGGCTTTTTCCGGAATGCCCAGCGGTCTTGGCTATGCCCTCGCGGCCACCGCCGTTTTGAGCTACATGGGCTGGCAAGTTTGGCGACAGGCCAAAAACCCCTCCTAGGGCTGACCGGATGGATCCGATCGCCCTACTGATCGGCCTGGGGCTGGGCGGAGCGATCGGCTGGTTTGGGCGTACTGCTTGGCGATCGCCCAAACCCGATTCATCGCCCTCCTTGGATCAGCTTCAGCATTACCTGTGGCAGTGGCACGATCGCCACGCTCAATCCTTAGATCTGTCACTCGATCGACAGACAACCCTAGAACAGCACTTGCAAGCCTTGGGCGATCGGTTAGGGGCAATCGAGCAACAGCTCAACACCTTGCCCGCCGTCTCGATCGACCCCGAACCCGCCCCCCTAGCCTCAGAGATCGGGTTCGATTACCTGCCCCTCAACGACCTGCTCGGCAATGGACAATGGCAAGCCGCCGACACCGCCACCCGAGACTATTTGCTAGCGGCCTTGGGCAAATCAACCCGGGATTCCCTCACCCCCGACGATCTCCAGCACCTGCCGCTCACGGACTTAGCTACCATCAACCAGCTTTGGTCTTATTGGAGCGGTGGTCGGTTTGGTTGGACAGCCCAACAGGTCGCCTGGCAAGCGGCCCAAGGCGACTATGGGCAATTTTGCGATCGGGTTGGTTGGCGCAAAGGCGAATCCTGGTGCTACGCTGACGAACTTTCCTTCCGCGACAATGCACCCATCGGCCATTTGCCCACCATTGTTTGGACAAAACGCGCCTGCTATGGCCTAGGAGCCGTTCCCGTGTCGAGCCTGTTGGCTGCCCTGCTCGATCGCCTGGCTCAGGCTGATCGCTGAAGCCCATCTGGGCCACGACGAATTCCCCAAAAGCGAAGGACTACGAGCAATTCACCCATCAACCAACCCATAAACCAACCTATCAACCAGCTCATCAACACCATCTAAAATTTGATTGGAATCCCCAGAAAAAACGGTAGATAACCAGTATTACTCAGGATTTTTGTATATAAATTTCCGTAGTAAAACTATTGATTATCAAAACTTATCCATGACTTATTCATGGGAAAAATTCAAAAAAATATCAACCTCCTCACGGCGCACTCAATTACTCCTCCAGGGGACGATCGGGGCCTAAATTTTCTAAGTCAGCTTCCCAATCAGCTCAAGAATTGCGATCGCGCATTGCTATTCCCAACTATCAATGCTGCTTTAGCAAATCTATAAAAATCACTAATTAAGAAACGAATAGCCATTAGGAGCCAAATCATGCTTACTTTGCTCTCATCAACCGGGGCAATCGATCGTTAAAAATCTTGCAGAAAAAATATTCACCCCAAGCTAATTTTTCAACGATCACGAGTGATTCCTTTGTCGTAGATTAAAAAAGCGATCCGTGGGCAGGCCCACTCCCTTCCCACCCTTAGCTCCCAGTTGGAGTGATTGTTCTTAAACTTCGCAACCAAATCCATGTTCTTACAGGAAACCCTGGCGGCTTTCATCACACGGATGGATGGCATCGCTCCAAGTAATTTTGTTCCCCTGTTTGCGCCCCTGCTGGCCACCGCCGAAGCCGAAAACGCCCCGATCGTTTTGGCTGGCGTGCTTTTATCTCTGGTGATCATTTATTTGTCCAGCAAACTTGGCTCAGAACTGGCCAAGCGGCTAGACTTTCCCCCCGTTTTGGGCGAATTAGTTGCCGGGGTGATTGTTGGGGTGTCGGCACTGCACCTGATTGTGTTCCCAGAAGGGGGCTTGACGGCCAATGACTCGATCGTGATGCAGGCCCTCAGCCTGATTAACACCCTCACGCCCGAAGCCGTCACGGATATCTTTAGCTCCCAAAGCGAAGTCATTTCCGTGCTGGCGGAACTGGGCGTGATTGTGTTGCTGTTTGAAATCGGCTTGGAGTCGGACCTGCGGCAACTCAAAGAAGTGGGCATTCAGGCCACCGTTGTGGCCTGTGTGGGAGTCGCGGTTCCCTTTGTTGCGGGCACTGCGGGGCTAATGACCATTTTTGGTGTGCCCGCCATTCCTGCCATCTTTGCGGGCGCGGCCCTGACCGCCACCAGCATCGGGATTACCTCCAAAGTCCTGTCGGAGTTGAACCAACTCAAGTCCAAGGAAGGACAAATCATCGTCGGCGCGGCGGTGATTGATGATGTGCTGGGGATTGTGGTGTTGGCCGTGGTGGCCAGCCTGGCCAAGACCGGCGAAATTGACACCGGCAACGTGATCTATTTGATTGTTAGCTCCACGGTGTTTCTGTTTGGCTCCATTTTGCTGGGCGGTGTATTCAACAAGTTCTTTGTGAAGACCGTCGAAGCGCTGAAAACACGTGGCAACATTGTGATTCCGGCCTTTATTTTTGCCTTCTTCATGGCATTTTTAGGCAACGCAATTCATTTGGAAGCCATCTTGGGAGCCTTTGCGGCCGGGTTGGTGTTGGATGAAAGCGATGCCCGCAATGAGCTGGATGAGTTGGTGAAGCCGATCGCGGATTTGCTGGTGCCCATTTTCTTTGTGACGGTTGGGGCCCGCGCCGATTTGAGTGTGCTGAATCCGGCAGTTCCCGAAAACCGGGCCGGCCTGCTGATTGCCGTGTTCTTGGTGGCCGTGGCGATCGTGGGCAAGTTGGTGACCGGCTGGGCCGTGTTTGGGCAACCGGGCATTAACCGCTTGGCGATCGGGGTGGGCATGATTCCCCGGGGCGAAGTGGGTCTGGTGTTTGCGGGCATCGGTTCCGCCAGCGGTGTACTGAGCAAGCCCCTGGAAGTGTCGATCATCATCATGGTGATCTTGACCACCTTCCTGGCTCCGCCGTTCTTGCGGGTGGCCTTTGGGCAGCAGGAATCGAGCACCAGCGAATCAACCCCCTAGGGATTTGTTCAGCGATTCGTCCAGTTCTCGAAATTCTCTAGGCAACAATTGCCCCTGATTGCAACAAGGATCAGACCACCGACCAGACCACGGATCACACCGCTGATCCCGATCGATTGCAATTGATTGCTCATCCTCAAACTGGATCACCGTCGGGGGCCTTGGCTCCCGATTTTTTTTGCTTGGTCTTGGCTTTTTGGTTGGCTTTTGGGGCCCATGATTAGGGCGATCGGGAACTGAGGAACCCCTCACTTTTCCCAAAATCTGGTAGATTCAGGCAGTCGAACAATGAGTCCTAAGCCGTTATGACCTATTGCCTTGGCATTGTTACCCAGGAAGGATTGGTGATGGCCGCCGATTCGCGCACCAATGCCGGTGTTGATAATGTTTCCACTTATAAAAAGTTATTTGACTTTTCCTTACCGGGCGATCGAGTCGTTGTTGTTTGCACCTCCGGGAATTTATCTCTCACCCAATCTGTTATTAGCCATCTTGAACAGGATTTAAAAAATCAAGCCAGCATCACGCTCCACTCCCTCGCCAGCATGTATGACCTGGCCCATTATGTGGGTCAAACCCTCCGGAAAATTCACCAAGAACATGCCGAGTGGCTCCGTAAAGACAATGTGGATTTTTCGGGAAACCTGCTCTTGGGGGGGCAAATTCGTGATGAAAGCCCCCAGCTATTTTTGATTTATAACCAAGGCAATTTTATCCATGCCACGGTGGAAACCCCATTTCTGCAAATTGGGGAAACTAAGTATGGAAAGCCCATCCTCGATCGCACCGTTAGCTTCAATACACCTCTCAACTCAGCAGCAAAGTGTGCGTTGCTGTCCCTAGACTCCACCATGAAATCCAATATTTCCGTTGGCCCCCCGATCAACATGGTGATGTATCGCAAAGACTCCTTTGAAATTCGCCATCGGCTGCGGCTACCAGCGGGCGATCCTTACCTAGCCAAAGTAGGTCAAGAATGGGCTGCTTCTTTGCGCAAGGCCTTTGATCAAATGCCCGATTTGGAGTGGGAATATACCAACTAACCCAACTCATCACAACTCATTCTCATCACAACTCATTGAAGACAAGGGGCTTCAAGCCCCTTGCTCCCAAGACTGCTGACCCTTCATTTAAGGATCAACTCCTCTAAGAATCAGCCCTTCTCAAGGATCAGCCCTTTTAAGAATCAAATCTTCAACGTTAAGTGCTGGGAAATCGGTTGCGAATCACCACCTCTGAAAGGGGCAATTGGCCACCCCGTTCCCGCGCCGGTTGCACGGCCTTGCCTACCGTAATCATCATGCCAATGAGATGGTCAGCCGGTAGCTGAATAATGTCAGCAACCGCCTGGGGATCAAAACCAATCATCGGACAGGTATCGTAGCCCATGGCTTTGGCAGCCAACATCAAGGTTTGGGCCGCAATCCCACAGGAACGCATGGCTTCATCCCGTTGCAGGGCCTCGCTTCCCTCATAGAACTGAATAATCATCGGCACCAGTTGTTGGCGAACCGCTTCGGGGGCATTTTGCCAATAGCGTTCCGGTTGCTGTTGCCAAGCGTTCAAATTTCCACACAACAACACCAACAGGGACGCATCGGTCACTTGGGCTTGATTCCAAGAGGCGGCCCGAATTTGTTGGCGCAATTCGGGATCGTCCACAATCACAAATCGCCAATTTTGAATATTGAACGATGTGGGCGACAGCAACACATGTTCCATTAGGGTCTGAATTTCCGATTCAGACATTTGATGATTGGGGTCGTAATGCTTGACGGCGCGACGTTGCTGAATAGCGGTCAGGGTATCCATGAGTTGTCCTGAATGGGGTGAATCGACTCAATTTAAGGGAAAGTTGCGGGTCGCCAAGGCCATGGGCCGCCTCCTAGCGACTTTGGTCCAAGCTCAGGGTGGGGAAATCAAACCGGGGAACGAAGCCGACGAAAATTTCTCCTCACCCTGCGTTAAGTTTAGTAACATTGCCCGCAACTGCGACGACTAGGAGAAACACCGTGAATCTGATTCCCGAAGACATTAAGCCCTATTTGAATTTGTTTCACCCGATTTTGATGTGGGTGTTGCTGGGTCTGACGGTTTATGCACTGTATTTGGGAGTCCAGGCCCGTCGGACTCGGACAGCGGAGGCGGAGGTGCGCAAGGAGTTGATTAAGGGGAAGTTTGCCAATCGCCACTACCAAATTGGTTCGTTGATTTTGGCGCTGATGGTGTTGGGGACGATCGGGGGGATGGCAGCGACCTATATCAATAACAACAAGCTGTTTGTGGGGCCGCACCTGTTGGCGGGCTTGGGGATGACGGGGCTGATTGCTGTGTCGGCGGCCCTTTCACCGTTGATGCAAAAGGGTCAAGATTGGGCCCGCTATGCCCACATTGGTTTGAATGTGGCAATTGTGGGACTGTTTGGCTGGCAGGCGGTTTCGGGAATGGATATTTTCCAGCGCATTTTGCAGAATTTCTAGGCGCAGGTTGCTGACCCAAAGCCTGATGGATCCTGTGTAGGCGGCCGGTGCGATCGCGCCGGTTTTTTTGGGCCCCTGCTGTGGGGCCGATCGAGACCGGGTGGCCACCAATTTGGAGGCCGGCTCCCCCCTGCCCGTCCGGGCGATCGCAACGTTACCATGGCCAAATTGGGCCCAAACTTGCGCCACCTGCGTTTAAGGGCGTTTAAGGGCGATCGCCTCGCCCGGGGCCGCAGCACCTTCATCCGTTGTTAATACAGCATCGATATCAACCATGCCACAGACGTTTTATGTGAACCCGACCAGCGGTAATGACAGCGCTGATGGATCCCAGGGTGCGCCGCTGAAGACCATTGCGGCGGCCCTGCGCAAAACCCAAGCGGGCGATCGGGTGCAACTGGCTGCGGGAACTTACAGCAGCACCAGCGGCGAAGAATTCCCGCTGACGGTTCCCTCGGGGGTGACCGTGGTGGGCAACGAAGGCACGAAGGGCAGCGGCATTTTGGTGCGGGGCAGTGGTCGCTATGTTAGCCCCACCTTTGCGGGTCAAAATGTCCTTTTTCTATTGACGGATGATGCCCACCTGCGGGGGGTGACGGCGACTAATCCAGAAACTCGGGGAACGGCGGCTTGGGTAGAGTCGGCTCGCCCCACGATCGCCAACAACACCTTTGTGAACTCCAACCGGGAAGGGGTGTTCGTCAGCGGTTCCAGTGTGCCCCTGGTGGAAGGGAACTTGTTTGAAACCAACTCCGGTAATGGCTTGTCGATCGACCGGAACTCTAGCGGCACAATTCGCGGCAACACCTTCCGAAATACGGGATTTGGGATTGCGGTGGGGGGCAACGCCAGCCCCACGATCAGCGGCAATGTGATTACGGGGAACCGTAGCGGTGTGGTGGCTTCCCAAACCGCCCGCCCCATTTTGCGCAACAACACGATCGAGAACAACCGAGATGACGGTCTGACGGTCATTAATCAGGCCCTGCCGGACTTGGGCAGCACTGGCCAGCCGGGCAACAATGTGTTTCGGGCGAACGGTAAGTACGACATCCAAAACGCCACCACGAACACGATCGTGGCCGTTGGCAACCAAATTGGCACGGTGTTGGGATCCGTGTCCTCGTCCGGTTCGGTGTCGCCTTCGCCTACGCCTGTGCCGATTCCGTCGCCGGGCCCCTCACCGACCCCAACTCCCACGCCGGTTCCCGTACCCACGCCGGTTCCTGTGCCCACCCCGATCGACGATCTGAAGGGCCATTGGGCAGAGGCCTTCATTCGGGCTTTGATCAGCCAGGGGGTGGTGAAGGGGTTTGAGGATGGCTCTTTCCGGCCCAATAACAAGTTGACGCGGGCGGAATATGCGGCGCTGGTGGTGAAGGCGTTCGATCGCCCACTGGTCAAACCTCCCATTGGTTTTAGTGATGTGCCAGCGGGTTTTTGGGCGATCGGGGCGATTGCTAAGGCCAGCCAAATGGGCTTCATTTCCGGTTTCCCAGATAACAGCTTCCGCCCGGGCCAGAACTTGACCCGCACCCAAGCCCTGTTGTCCATTACCAATGGTTTGGGTCTGTCGGGTGGATCGCTGAATCTGTTGGGGAATTTTGCCGATCGCGCGCAAATCCCCAGCTACGCCACCAACCCGATCGCGACGGCCACGGCCAATCGCTTGGTGGTGAATTATCCCCAACTGAACGCCCTGCGTCCCCTAGAAGACATCACCCGCGCTGAAGTGGCCGCTTTGATTTATCAAGCACGGGTGTTGCTGAACCAAGCGTCGGCCCTCACATCGCCCTACATCGTGCAGCCCGATACCAAGCTGCCGGCCTTTACGGACACGCGCAACCACTGGGCAGAGCCGTTCATCGAGGCCTTGGCAAATCGGGGACTAATCGGGGGCTTCCCCGATGGATCCTTCCGTCCCGATGCCACCATGACCCGCGCCCAGTTTGCCAGCGCGATCGCCAAGGTCTTTAATCCACCGGCCGAGCGACCGGGCAAAACTTTTACGGACGTGAATTCCAACTTCTGGGGCAATGCGGCGATCCAGCAGGCCTACCGGGCGGGCTTTATGTCTGGCACGTCGGAAACCACCTTCAGCCCCGATGCCACGTTGCAAAAGGTGCAAATTGCCGTGGCCCTGGCCAGTGGCTTGGATTGGCCGGACGGCACGGAGGCGGATTTGGCGGCCTTGAGCGATCGAGAAGCGGTGGCCAAGTGGGCCCGGCCCAAGGTGGCGGCTGTTTTGAAGCGCAAGGCCTTGGTCAGTTACCCCAGTGCCAACACCTTTGCTCCCGAGCGGTTTGCAACGCGGGCGGAGGTGGCGGCCATGTTGTACCAGGCCCTGCGCGATCGGGATGGATCTTTAACGGCCATTAACTCTCCCTACGTTCTTTCGGCTTAGGCCGATCGGGGGGAATCGGGGAGCGATCGGGAGCCGATCGGGGCTGGATGGGGAGTTGTGCGCGATCGCCCAACGTGATCGCCCAACGTGATCTGAGGCGTGATCAGCAAGGGCAATCGGCCGCAACCCACCCTCAACCAAGCATCCCAGATCCCCCCACCACGCCGCAGCACCCTGCGGAACAGCAATCTAGTTCAGCAATCCAGTCCAGCAATCCAGTCCAGCAATCCAGCAAAGCAACGTCGGTGAATCCTGCCATGACTCGGGACTATGACCTGATTGGTTACGGTGATGAAGTGCCAGGGGTTCTGGCCCTGGTGGCGGCGGCCCGGGAATATCGGGCCCGATCGAGCGGCCAACCACTCAAAACCTTGCTGCTCACGGCCGGCGACACCAGCTATGGCGTGGGCGGCCACCTAATCCGAGGACAACTGTGTTACCTAGACCGCACCCACCTCTCCCCTAAGCTCCGGGAACAATACGGCATGGGTCTTTATGGCGATCCCGCCAGCCTATATCAGGAGTTCTTGCAGCGATCGGGCGTGGTGGAAGTGGGCCTCGATTGGCGCAAGGGCGATCGGGCCCTGCGGGAAATGCTGTTGGAAGCGGGCGTGGATATTGTTGACCAGGCAAAAATCAGCCGCGTTCAAAAAACGGGCGATCGGCTCCTGTCCATCACCACCGACGATGGCGACACCTTCCAAGCCAAGCAATTCATCGATTCCACCGTGAATGCGGGCCTCTTGCAAAGGGCCCGGGGCCTGACCGTCCGAGGCTTTGGCACGTTGGGGCTACCCGATTCAGCCCTGCCCGTTTCGCTGGTTTTCGAGACCCAGGGCCTCACCGTAGACTTCCTGCGCCGGGCCGAGGCAGGTTGGATCCAACGATTCTGTAATCCCAAGGATACCGAAGCTCAAAAATATCTTTCGATCGCGGCCGGCGGTGATCCCAAGCGCGTGCAGTGGTTCATCTCCCGAATGCAAGATAGTGCCGGCCGACCGATGACCATGGTGGTTGGCCCCGACTACATCGATGTGCGCTGCCATGTCCTCTCGGTGCTCTATCACGCCTATCGCGGAACCGCCTGGAATTTGGAGCAAACCAAATTCATTCTCGACTCACCGAACATTGCCGTGCTGCCGGGCGGGCGCATGTCTTGGAACGCACTGCTTTGTTTTGTGACCGCCAACGAAGCGGAAGCCTTGGCCCAAAATGCCGGACTGCCCACCGCCCGGATGCAGCAGGAAGTGGAGCATGTGAGTCGGTGGCTAAAGAGCTTTGGGCAACAAATCGCCGTGACCCCGGCCCATGAGCTGTATATTCGCTATGCCGGCAGCATGGTCGATCCTATTCACCCCTTTTCTGGGGCCCAAATGCTGGCGGGCGGTTTGCCCACCCGTGAGGCCCTGGGCACGTTCTGCTACAAATTCGATGTGCGGGGCGGCATTCCTGGCCTGGGCAAAAAAGCGCTGGCTAAAAATCACAA
Organism: Limnothrix sp. FACHB-1083; assembly: GCF_014696485.1. Classification (NCBI taxonomy): domain Bacteria; kingdom Bacillati; phylum Cyanobacteriota; class Cyanophyceae; order Pseudanabaenales; family Pseudanabaenaceae; genus Limnothrix; species Limnothrix sp. FACHB-1083. The sequence goes on from NZ_JACJQD010000010.1 coordinate 158,147, forward strand.
GAGTTTGCAATTTTTGGCGGAGCCAGTGCCGGTGTTTAACTACGGCATTCGCCACGCCATTTCTAAATCCGTGCCCAATGTGGCGGTGGTGAGTCCGGCTTCTGGTTATTTCGGCATTGCTCCGGCGGCCGGGCGGATTGTGGAGTTGAATGCGGGCGTGGGCCAAGGTTTGGGGATTGCGGCGGCGATCGCCATTCAAGGGGGGCGCAACTTGGCCGATGTGACCAACGTGGAGGTCAATCAAATTCTGAAAACGCGGGGTCAGTTGCCAACCATCTACGGGATTGGGCAGGCCCTCTCCCAAAAGTTTGCGGACTTTGAAAAGGACATGTTTCCTAATCCGTTGCCGATCCCGCGACCCGACCCGATCGATGATGTGTCCGAGCACTGGGCGAAAGACTTCATTCAGATCCTGCGCGATCGCAAAGTCATGGGGGGCTATGAAGACGGCTCTTTTCGCCCCAACAACACCATCAGCCGGGCGGAGTTTTCGGCGGTATTGGGTCGGGCGTTTGATTTACCCCTGCGGAGGGCGGAGCGATCGTTTGTGGATGTGCCCAGCAACCATTGGGCCCATGGGGCGGTGCAAAAGGCCTGGCGGATGGGATTCTTAACGGGCTATCAGGGCGATCGCTTCTTGCCCAATGCGGAAATTCGGCGCGGCGATGCCATGACCGCCCTGGTGAATGGTTTGGGGTTACCGGCGGGCGATCTGAAACTGCTGGGGCTGTACCAAGACCGGGCCACCATTCCCTCCTATGCAACGGGGGCGATCGCCACGGCCACCGAGCGGCGCATGGTGGTGAACTATCCCCAAAAACGCCAGATCCGATCCCAAGATCCCCTCACTCGGGGAGAGTTGGCTACCCTGATTCACCAGGCCCTGGCGGCGCGGGGAACCGTTCCGCCGCTGAATTCCGAGCATATTGTGCAGCCGATCGACCCCAGCACCTTGCCCCTGTTTGCCGATTTGGAGGGGCATTGGGCCCGGCATTTTGTGGAAGCCTTCGCGATCGAGGGTTGGATCAGCGGCTACAAAGACGGCACTTTTCGCCCCAATGACCCCATGACGCGGGCCCAATTTGCCGTGCTGGTAACTGCCGCCATCAAACCCCTAGCCCGGCGACCTGCCAAGGCGTTTCGGGATGTGCCCCGAGGTCACTGGGCCGATCGCGCCATTGAGCAGGCCTATGCGGCCGAGTTTCTTTCGGGCATGGGAGCCGATCAATTTCAGCCCGATGGCCCCCTCAAGCGGCTGCAAGTGGCCGTGGCCTTGGTGAGCGGGTTGCGGTGGGCCGATGAAGCCGTGGCGGTGCTCAATAGCTTGAGCGATCGCGCGGCCATTCCCGCTTGGGCCCAACCCAAGGTGGCCACCGCCCTGCGTCGCCGGTTGTTGGTGAACTATCCCGATCCCCAGCGGCTCGATCCCGATCGCACCGCAACCCGGGCGGAAGTTGTCGTCATGCTTTACCAAGCTCTGGTCGCCAGCGGCCGGCTCAAACCCCTGAACTCCGACATGATCAGCCAACCGGCTCCCCTGCCCACTTGAGATCCCATCAGACGATCGAAGACGGTGATCGAGAGCGCTTGTTTAGGGCGATCGCTAATGATTTCGTCCAAACCATCGCAGGCAAGAAAATTTAGCCTCTTGTCTCCAGGATTTCAACCCAAGATCGCCCCAAGATTGCCCCAAGATCGCGATTAATCCCCCCTTGGCAATTGGGGTGATTTTGGCAACATGGGGGTGCAAACCCGATCAAAATCCCCCATGCCTTTCCAAGCCATTCCTCGTCGCCTCAAACTCTGGCGTAGCCAGCGGCGCTCCAAGCTGTTTGGCATTCCTGCGCAAATCGTGCCGCCCGCCGTTTTTCCCTGGACCCAGGACGGATCCGAAGACTTTTTTGCCGAAGAACCCGGCAGTACCCCGGGAACGTTGCGGATTGACCCCGATGCCGCCCCGTCGGAGCTAATCGCCATTGATTACAGTCGCACCCACTGGGAGCGGCAACTTTTGGCTGCCCCTGCGGACTGCGAACCCCTGCTCGATTCCGGATCGGTCACTTGGTTGGATGTGCAAGGGCTGGGTTCCGAGGAGGTGTTGCGCCAGTTGGGGCAAGTGTTTCGCCTCCATGCCCTCACCTTGGAAGATATTGCCAATGTGCCTCAACGGCCCAAGGTGGAATTTGAGGACGATCGTATCTTGGTGTTGGTGCATATGTTGTCACCCAGGGGAAAAGGTGGCGGTTATTTCACAGAACAAGTCAGCCTTTTGTTGGGCAGCAATTATGTTGTGACCGTACAAGAAGAATCGGAGCACGATGCCCTAGAACCCGTGCGAGAACGCCTCCGAACCGATCGCGGCATTATTCGGCGGATGGGATCGGATTATTTACTATGTGCCCTTTTGGATGCGATCGTGGATGGGTGCTATCCCGCCATGGATTATTACGCCCAGGAAATTGAACGATTAGAATGCGCCATTTTGTTTGAACCCGATCGCAAATTAATGCGCGAAATTTATATGATTGAGCGCGATTTGTTGACCCTACGGCGGTGGATGGCTCCCCAAACCCACGCGATCGCCCTGTTGATGCGCGAACAACATCCCCTAATCAGCCCAGACGTGCGGGCTTATTTGCAAGAGTGTTATGAACATGCCACGGATATTTTGGATGTGGTCACGCTCTATCAAGAATTGACTGTGAACCTGATGAATTTATACATGTCCGCTGTCAGCAATCGCATGAATGAAATCATGAAGGTGTTAACAATTGTTTCGGCAATTTTTATTCCCCTCACCTTTTTGGCGGGGATCTATGGCATGAATTTCAATACCGAAACTTCGCCTTGGAATATGCCAGAATTGAATTGGCGCTATGGCTATCTTGTCTGTTGGTTGGTGATGATTGTCACTGCCTGTGGATTGGTGCTGTATTTTTGGCGAAGAGGCTGGTTCAAGAATTCTTTTTAGGAAACTGGTGGGTGCTGTTGATTGTGGCCGCTGATGGTGGCCGCTCGGGCCATGGGCAGTTGGGCAATGGGAAAATCGGGGTTCAGTGGGTTAAGGGTGATCTGGATCGAGAGCGATCTGGATCGAAGATTAACCCCACCATTGCGAAGCACGATCGAGCGGCTCAGGGATCGAAGAACCGGGCCATAATGAAACTGAACCGGTTTAAGTCTCAGCCGATCGGGCAGTAGCCGCACTTCGTGCAATTAAGCCCAAAACTTCTTGCTGCGGGCCCCTATTTCGGCATAAATCGCGATTGATCTGGATTTTGCAATCACCGATCGGGAGGTGGCTATGCGCGCAGTGTTAATGGCTGGTGGTTCTGGAACGCGCCTGCGCCCATTGACCTGTGACTTACCCAAGCCAATGGTTCCCATTTTGAACCGCCCGATCGCTGAGCATATTATTAACCTGCTCAAGCGCCACGGCATTTTTGAAATTATCGCCACCCTGCATTATTTACCCGATATTTTTCGGGACTATTTTCAAGATGGGTCAGATTTTGGTGTGCGTTTAAGCTATGCCGTTGAGGAAGATCAACCCCTCGGCACGGCCGGTTCAGTGAAGAACGTGGAAGAGTGGCTGAGCGGTACATTTTTGGTCATTAGTGGCGACAGCATCACGGATTTTAATTTACAAGCAGCGATCGACTTCCATCGCCAAAAGCAATCGAAAGCAACCCTAGTGTTGACAAGGGTTCCCAACCCAATTGAGTTTGGGGCCGTGATTGTGGACTCGGATCAGCGAATCGTTCGTTTTTTGGAAAAACCATCGGCCAGCGAAATTTTTTCAGACACAATCAACACGGGAATTTATATTCTAGAGCCGGAAGTTTTGCGCCATCTAGAACGTAATCAAGAAGCGGACTTTTCTACCGATTTATTTCCCCTGCTGCTGGCCGAAGGAGAACCCATTTATGGCTATATTGCCGAGGGCTATTGGTGCGATGTGGGGCATTTGGACACCTATCGCGAAGCCCACTATGCGGCCCTCCACGGCAAGGTCAAACTGGATTTCGCCTATCAAATGATTTCGCCGGGTTTGTGGGTGGGCGAAAATACCGCGATCGACGATCGCGCCAAAATTGTGCCCCCCGTTTTGATTGGTCACAACTGCCGAATTGGCCCCCGTGCCACGATCGAGTCCGGCACGGTCATTGGCGATAACGTCACGATCGGCACCGAAGCGGATCTCAAGCGCCCCATCATTTGGAACGGGGTGATCATTGGCGAAGAAGCCCACCTCTACGCCTGCACGATCGCCCGAGGGGTGCGAATCGATCGCCGGGCCCGGGTGTTTGAAGGCGTGGCGATCGGCTCCCTGTCCATGGTGGGCGAAGAGTCCCAAATCAACAGCCTGGTGCGTGTTTGGCCCAGCAAGCACATTGAATCGGGAGCCATTCTCAATTTGGATTTAATTTGGGGCCAAACCGCCCACCGCAACCTGTTTGGTCAGCGCGGTGTGGCTGGCTTAGCCAACATTGACATCACGCCAGAATTTGCCGTCAAACTGGGAGCCGCCTATGGTTCCACCCTGCAACCGGGCGCACAAGTGACCGTTTCGCGCGACCAACGCAGCATCTCGCGGATGGTGACGCGATCGTTCATTTCCGGCCTGATGTCCGTGGGAGTCAATGTCCAAAACCTGGAGGCCACGCCGATTCCCGTGGCTCGGAGTGTTGTGCCCACCTTGGGAGTGGTGGGCGGTGTGCATGTGCGCATTGATCCCGATCGCCCCGATCGCGCCGCCATTGAATTTTTTGACGACAAGGGCATTAACCTCTCCAAAGGCAAAGAGAAAAAAATCGAAGGAGCCTATTTCAAAGAAGATTTGCGCCGGGTGCAAATTGACGAAATTGGCGATGTTTTTTACCCCAGCCAAACCCTTGAAATCTACCGCAGTTGCTTTGAAAAACACCTCAACCTAGAAGCCATTCGCTACAGCAACGCCAAGGTGGTGGTGGACTATGCCTATTCCGTATCCGGTGCTATTTTGCCCCAACTGCTGAGTAAGTTTGGTTGCGAAGCGGTGGTGCTAAATGCCAGCTTGACCCAAATGGTGGCCGATGCCGATGGCCGAGAAGCCCTGTTGGTGCAACTCGGCCGCGTGGTGGAAGCGATTTCCGCCACCTTTGGGGCCCAAATTTTGGCCAATGGGGAACAGTTAATTTTGGCCGATGAGGCCGGTGGCCTCATTCGTGGGGAGGCGCTGACGGCATTGATGGTGGAGGCCGTTTTGGCGGCCCATCCCCGATCGTCCGTGGCGGTTCCCGCGCGGGCTTCGGGCGTGATCGAACAAATTGCCCGCCGCCACGATGGCCGCGTCATTCGCACAAAATGTAATCCCACTGCCCTGATGGAAACCTGTCGTGCTTATCCCAACGTTGTGCTGGGCGGCAGTGGGGATATGGGTTTCATTTTTCCAGAATTGCACCCGGGTTTTGATGCCATGTTCTGTGTTGCCAAACTCATCGAATTATTGGCAATTCAAGAGCGCACCTTAGCGGATTTGCGAGCCGACAGTTTGCCCCGCATCTATCACAAATACTTCACGGTGCGCTGTCCCTGGACGGTGAAGGGAGCCTTGATGCGCCACTTGGTTGAATCCCACTCGCCCAGCACCTTGGAAATGATTGATGGGATCAAAGTCCACGATCGCGCGCGGGACAGTTGGATCCTGGTGCTGCCCGATGCCAGTGAACCCCTGGTGCATTTAATTGCTGATAGCCCCAGTCGAGAATGGGTGGAGCTGACCCTGCGGGACTATCGCCAATTGGTGCAGGAATTCATTGCACGCGATCGGGGAATTGAAGAAATTGTGGAGTTTGAAAACCGCGTTTTGGCCTAACGCATTTTGACCTAGCGCATTTCATCTGAAGAAAGGGTAATCATCGCTTTGAGGCTAGATGTTGCCTTGGCTAGGGAGTCGTGAATTAGGTCGTGAATTAGGTCGTAGTCAATAATACTCACCCTGATAGCTGGATCTTGGCTGAAATCTTGATTCAGACCTTGGCTGCGGCCAGTCTTACGCAACCCCTGCCACAACCCAAGTAACAATTAATACAAACAAATCACTGGAATTGGGATTCCACCCAGAAACCGGTAGCATTCCGTAGCATTCAGTCGCCACCAAACTCGGCACAATCGAGTATTCTGTGAATGACTCTCGCGATCACCCCATGGAAGACCGTCCCACCTCCCGTGACACCCATGCGGACATTGAGCGGCTCATCGAATCGGCTCCGTTTTTCCGGGCGCTGCCGCGTGATGCCGTTGAGTTAGCCACTGCCCACGTTGTCACCCGCACCCACCCATCGAACCAAGTCATTCTGCTGGAAAATGACTGGGGCGGTTCGGTGTACTTCATCTTGGAAGGCTGGGTCAAAATCCGCACCTACAACCTGGAAGGTAAGGAAGTGACCCTGAATATTCTGGGTCGCGGTGAAATTTTTGGCGAAATGGCGGCCCTCGATGAAGTGCCCCGATCGACCGATGCCATTACCTTGGCCCCCACCACCATTGGCAGCATTCCCGCCCAAGACTTCATCACCCTTGTGGAAACGGAACCCCAGGCAGGCATCAAGTTGGCCCAACTGATGGGGCGGCGGTTGCGCCAGGTGAACCGGCGGTTGCGATTGCGGGAATCTGACAGCGTATCGCGGGTGGCCGATATTTTGATGTTTTTGGCGGAGGGTCAGGGTCGCAGCAGCGATCGGGGCGTGGAGATCCCCAACTTGCCCCATCGCGAACTGAGCAGCCTTAGTGGCCTGGCCCGCGAAACCGTGACCCGGGTGCTGACCAAGTTGGAAAAAAAGAGCTTGATTGAACGGGATGGGGATGTGCTGCGAATCCCCAGTTTGAACGCTTTGGAGCGAACCATTTGCTAGGTTGGTCGCGCCACGGGGCCCCAGGCCCAGCCGGAACCGCGGCCGGAGATCCGCCCCCGATCGCCCCGGCCATGGCCCAGGCCTTGCACGATCGCCTGGCTGCCGCCGGGGGACAAATCACCTTTGCCGACTACATGGCCCTGGTGTTGTATGACCCCCAGGTGGGCTACTACGCGGGATCGGGCGATCGGGTTGGCATTGGCCCCCAGGGCGATTTTGTCACCTCGCCCCACCTCTGCCCCGATTTTGCGGAACTGCTGGCGGATCAGGTGGCCGAATGTTGGGCAAGGCTGGGTTGCCCGCCTGCCTTTGACCTGGTGGAAATGGGAGCCGGCCAAGGGGTGATGGCGGCAGATTTGCTCACCCATTTGCAAACGGCCCATCCAGACTGTTGGGCCGCCACCACCTATCGGATTGTGGAAATTTCGCCGGTCTTGAGGGCTGTGCAGCGATCGCGCTTGGCGGCCTGTCCAGCGGCGGGCGATCGGGTCGTTTGGGTCACCTGGGAGGCGATCGCCCCCAACTCGATCACCGGCTGTTTTTTGTCCAATGAATTGGTGGATGCTTTCCCCGTTCATCGGGTGATTTGGCAAGGGGGGCAGCTCCAAGAATGTTACGTCACTGCCTCCGAGGGACATCTGAGCGATCGCGTGGGGCCCCTGTCCACGGAGCGGCTAGCCACCTATTTCCAGACCCTCAACATTGACTTTGCTCAGGGTGCTTATCCCGAGGGCTATTGCACAGAGGTGAACTTGGCCGCATTGGACTGGTTGGCAACCTTGGCCGATCGACTGCGATCGGGCTACCTGCTCACCATTGACTATGGCTACGATGCGCAGCGGTTTTACCACCCCAGCCGATCGGGCGGCACGCTACAGTGCTACACCCGCCACGCCCACCACAACGATCCCTACTGGTTGCCGGGCCAGCAGGACTTGACGGCCCACGTGGACTTCAGCGCCCTGCAACATTGGGGCGAACAACAGGGCCTGCAAACCCTAGGATTCACACGCCAAAGTTTGTTTTTAATGGCCCTTGGATTGGGCGATCGACTAATGGCCCTCAGTCAGGGCGGGGCGATCGCCCAAGCGATCGATTTTCAGCAAATCTTGCACCGTCGAGATGTGTTGCACCGCCTCATCGATCCCACGGGCCTCGGCAACTTTGGAGTTCTGATTCAGGGTAAGAACCTCCCACCGGGGGCGATCGATCCTCCCCTCAAAGGCCTGCAAGAACCCATGGGTCTGGGCTTTATGTAGGGTTTGTGTAGGGGGAATCTCCAGCCCGATCGCCCGGTTCCAGCACCGCTTGTCCAGTGGCCGACTACAATCAAGAATGCCGTCCTTTTGGGGCGGGGTTATCAGATCCCGTAATTTTCTAACGAAAAACGGATTCAATCTTTATCCCTTTGAACAGCAACCATGGTCACGCCCGATCGCATCACAACTGCCATCAAGGCCAACCTGCCCGACGCAGAAATTCAGCTTGCGGGTGACGGCGACCACTACGAGGCGATCGTTGTCTCTGCGGCCTTCGCGGGCAAAAGCCGTGTCCAGCAACACCAACTGGTCTATGGCGCGCTGAATGAAGATCTCCGCAGCGGGGCGCTTCATGCCCTCGCCCTCAAGACCTTTACCCCCGAAAGCTGGGCCGCACAACAAGCCACCGCTTAGGGGCCTCAGCCGGGGCAAAACATCAGCAGTTCCTGAGAATGAGGAACCTCTAGAAACCCAAAGTTTCTGGAAACTGGCCAAGTGAAGATGCAGAAAGCGTCAAAAAAAGGCAAAAATTAGCCAAAATTGGCCAGGATAAATCCTTCGCTGTTGCATCCCAATCACCAAGGCAAGGAGCCGCAGTTCCTTGTTTTGTTCTAACTTTGTTCTAACCACGTCCACTATTACGATCGCGGATAGCCACCATGACCCCTGAAACGAAACAACGCATCGAAAGCTTGGTGCAAAACAACAAAGTGATGCTGTTTATGAAGGGCACAAAATTGATGCCCATGTGCGGCTTTTCGAACACTGTGGTGCAAATTTTGAATGCGGTGGGTGTGCCCTTCGAGTCTTTGAATGTTCTGGATGAGCCAGACATTCGGGAAGGCATCAAGGAGTTTTCCAACTGGCAGACTATCCCGCAACTTTACATCGATGGCAACTTTATCGGCGGTGCTGATATTGCCGTTGAACTGTTCAACAGCGGCGAGCTGCAACAACTGTTGGAAGTCGCGATTGCTTCTTAATTGCTTCTTAGATGAAGCCTAAAAAGCACCTTGAAGCCATTGCCTTCTGGTCATTTGGGACAAGGGGCTTAAGCCCCTTGTCTTTGTTATAAGCCCCTTGTCTTCGTTAATTGATTAGGCAATTCACCCATTCCCATTCCTAACTCCATGACCCTCCATCCCCTGATGTTTGCCATTTTTGGCCTGTCGTTGGATACGATTTTCTCTACCCAAGGCATCATGGTGCTGCTGTTGATGGCCTATGGGGGAGCCATGTGGATGTTTCTGTCCAGCGCGCCCAAAGTTCACACCATCATGGTGTCGGATTTGGAAATTGCCCGACAGTTCTATGAGGGAGATTTGGAATTGGCGGTGGCTGATGTGCCCTTGCAGTATTACTACAACTACGAACAAACCCTTGGGGCCACCACGATCGACCCGCTTTATATGGCCCCCAGCACCTTTGCGCGCGTTGCCAATCCGGCTCCTGTGCCCGATGGTTTGTGGTATCAACTCAAGAAAAATGTGCAGCTCCATGTAATTGCTGGAGCCAGTTTGGGCGATCGCAACCACCAACGCCACGTTTGTTTCGATCGCGACTGTCTAGAACAAATTCTGTTGCGAATTCAGGTGCGGGGAATTCGGCACAAAATTCGCCAGGAGTTACCGCTTAATTTCTTGGTTAAGGATTGGTCGGGTCGCACCTTGGAATTAACCGAAGCGGGTCAGTAGCCATCAAGGGCGATTAATCAACCTTGATCAGTCAACCTTGATCAATCAACCTTAAGGAACCGGAATGAGCGGTGTTGATGAATGCTGAAGTGCGGGGGGCTGCCCCAGCCAGGCCTCAGCAGCATCGATCGCCCCGGTGCGATCGACCCAAACGGAAGCGGCCCGGGTCACCTGCCCGCCCAGCAATTCCACCCACACAAAATGGTGGAGCCGTCCCCGATCGTGTTCTCGAATTCGGGGAACCACCGCCGCATTCACATACACCGTTCCTTGGGCATCGTTGGCCGTGGCCTGCCGCAAGCGATCTTTGCGGTGGCGCAGGTGGTGGTGCATGTGGCCAAAGGTGACCAAAGCCACCTGTTGATGGCGTTGTTGGGCAATGCGGATCGCTTGGCGCAGGTCAGGATCGCCAAAATCGCCACCAAGCGGTTGCCAATCGCGCCCGCAAATCGACTCCGGTTGATCTCCCAGCCCATAGGGGCCGTTATGTCCCAGAAAAATGAGGGTGGGTTGAGTGGCGCGGGCCGCCGCTTGGGCAATTCGATCGGCCGAATCCATCATGCCCGTCACGGCAAATCGATCGCGGTAAAACTCCCCATAGCTCCAGTTCGGGCCGCCCCAGCTAAAGGGTCGCCCCCCAATCACACTCAACCCCAACTCCGGCCAATCCAGGCAACCGTAGCCCACATGGGCCGCCCCCAACAGATTCAGTTGCTCTTGCACCCGATCTTCGCGGCTGCGATCGTAGGGACATTTTTTGCGGCCCCAAGGAGTGGCGCTATACCAGGAATCATGGTTGCCCAGAATCACCGCTTTGGGCAAAGGCAACGCCGCGATCGCCCGGGTAATTTCCACCGCTTCGTTGCCAAAGTCACCCACAAACAACGCCGCATCAACGCCTAGCCCTTCAAGAGCATGGGCATCGTCAACCGTCCACTGGTCATGGACATCGCCAATGATGGCGAGATGGATTGGGCGAGGGGCAACGGCGATCATGGTGATTTTTAGAGATGCGATTTTAGAGATGCGATTTCGTTAAAGCGTAGTTAAGGCGTTCAGGAAGTTAAAGCATTCAAAATGCGATTGGTTCCAGATGCAATTGAGCGATGAAGTTAAAAAATGAAATTCTAGAGATACCTTTGAAAACTAATTAAAACCAATTATCGAAACCAATTGAAGCCAATTAAAGGCAAAATTGAATTAAAAGTCCGAAAGACGATCCAATAAGGCAGCGATCGGGGCCCGATCGAACGCTTGTGGTTTTGCTTCCAAATAGGCTTGCAAATCAGCTCGGGCCTCGGTAAATCGCTCCAATTGGTAATACAACAGTCCCCGATCGCGCCGCTCCTGAATCGCATCGGGAAAAATCAACAGAATTTGCTCAATCACTCGGGCTGCACGGATCGGATCCTGCCGACTGATGTAGATTGCCTTGAGGTTGGTCAGCATTCTCACCAGGAAACGATGCGGATCCACCGGTTCCAAAAATTGCGGCTTGAGGGCGACCGGTTGCCCATAGATGCTACTGAGGCGATCAGCACAATCTTGTGGAAACAGAATTTCGCCCTGGGCAAAGGCATCGACAAAAATCCCCGCCTCTTCAAAGTCGGGGCGGATGATAAAGTGGCCTGGCATTCCAATGCCCACCATGGGGAAATTCAGTCGCTTAGCAATTTCTAAATAGACTAATGAAAGGGTGATGGGAATGCCCAAACGGCGATCCAATACTTCATTCAAAAAGCTATTCCGAGGATCGTAATAATCCGATTGATTGCCGCTGAATTCTAATTCCGTGAAGAGGTATTGATTAATCGCCCGAATCACCCGCATGGGAACCCGATCGCCCGCCAGTCGATCGCCCACCACCGCCGCCATCTGATCTAATTGGTTTAAGTAGGATTCCACCACCAGCCCCGGATAGTCTTCCTGGGCAAGATAGAGGGCTGCTCGGGCTAGGTCAATTTGCTCGATCGGTCGTCGAACCTCTTGCAAAAAAGCCTGTCGAGCTTGGGAAAATTCCATCGTGGCGATCGTCGCTAAAGGGCAGAGTTGAGAATTTGCAAAATTGAAAATCTAAGGCCAGCAGAACCCGAAACAGGCAAAGCCCAGAAATCAAAATAATAACGGAATTAGAAAAGAACCAACACCGCGCACAAAGTTCAGCACCGAAATTCCCACTCCGTTGCCTTCCGACTGCTCACGGCCGCCCTTTTTGACATAGCGCTCCAATTCATCGGAAAACTTTTCCGCCAATGCCTGCTGCTCGGGATTATTGGCCTGGGCAAAGAGCTGGGCCGCCACTCGCCCATCCCCGATCGCCCCGCCATAGTCTGCCAAGTGCGATCGCGCCACGGCTCGGTTTAGGTAAGCCTCGGCAAATTGCGGATCCTGGGCGATCGCCTGATTGTAGTGATTAATGGCCCCGGCGAAGTTGCGTCGATCCGCCTCATACACGCCCCAGTTGAAGCGATCGCGCGGCGTGGCCACCTCGATCGGCAACCCCACAGCCCCAATCACCAGGGCTTGGGTCATGGTGGCCCCGCTGAGATCGGCCCCAAAGAAAACCGCCTCCCGCAAATCCGTGCTCACCAAATTGGCATTGGTCAACTGGGCATTGGTCAGCGTGGCTCCAAACAGGGTGGCACTCTGCAAATTTGCGCCGCTCAAGTTGGCCTGGCTGAGGTTGGCACGGCTCAGATTTGCGCCCCGCAGGTCAGACCCCATCAGGTTTGCGCCGCTCAAGTTGGCATAAACCAGGCTGGCCCCCGTCAAATCGCATTGCACACATTGCCGCGTGAGCAACAGCGTTTGGACATGCTCTGGATTGGCCCCATAGCTCGCAGGACTGGCCAGCACCGTCAGTCCCAATGCCCAGCCCAGCCCAACCAGCCCACGCCCAGCTTCCATAACGGCTTCCTCCCGGTTCTTGTGCCGACACCCTATCTTAGAAGATGTTTCAAATGTCCGAATTGATCGTCATTGATCGTTCAAGCTGATCGATCAGCCGATCAGTCCAGCCCGTCAGCCCAACGGATCGGCCGATCGATCCTTGGATGGGCCCCAAAACTAGCACAGACCCGATCTACATCCTATGCAGTTCGATTTCCGCTCAATTAAGGTCGCTCATCGCAGTTGGCGAACCTGAATCAGTGGTGCTGATTGGGTTGAATTGCTCAGACTGAATTTCCAGGATTTTGCCGCGCCGTCTTCATTTCAGCCCGTGCCCCTCGGACTCAGAACCATTGCAACAGGGCAGAAATTGAGGAGATTGATCTCAGCATTGACCCGAGATCAAAGCCGGTTTTTGCTCGATGACAAGCTGTTAGAAACTGAAAAAAAACTTCAGATAGCTACAAATTGTCAGTTCCTATGGTCACATCCCGAGAGTTTATGGATAGAATATGCGATTGAAACCGCTATTCGGTAGGGGTTTCAGCCACTCATTCTACTGATTGCCGACCCGGAAACTGGGTTGGCTCCCCTTTGCATTCAGGAGATTTCGAATTATGAATAAAGGCGAGCTGATTGATAAGGTGGCCGAAAAGGCGAATGTCACCAAAAAGCAGGCCGATCAAGTGCTGACCGCAGCACTCGATTCGATCGTGGAAGCGGTTTCGTCAGGCGAAAAGGTGACTCTGGTGGGGTTTGGCTCGTTTGAGCGCCGTGAGCGGAAGTCCCGCGAAGGCCGCAACCCCAAAACCGGCCAAAAGATGGAAATTCCGGCCACCTGTGTTCCCGCCTTTTCTGCCGGTAAGTTGTTCAAGGAAAAGGTTGCGCCTTAGGCAGTCCCCTAAGCGCCCTTTCAGGTCTCTGTGGTTGCCATGGCCGACTGGTGTTTGAGGGTCGGTCATGGAATTTGTTTTAACAGCGCCCAACAATCTGCATGGCAAAGCAGCGAACTGCCCTTGGGCCGATCGAATGGGCCGATCGAACCAGTCCCGTGAGTTGCAAGTGAATTAGTGACGGTTTGGGATTAATCGCCCTGGCGGGATGAATCAACGGAAAAGCATCGGTTGTAGACTAAATCCCGACTGCCCGACCCATCATTTTGCAAATTTGCCATGCACGCTTCCATGGATGCTTCCCCGATCGCCCCGCGCCCGTTGAAGGCTACGGTGCTTCAGTTGCCGGTTCATCTGCTGGATGACTACACCCAGTGGTTGTTGGATCGGCGACAGGAGGGAGGCGCGCAGGTGGTGACCCTCAATGCGGAAATGGCGATCGAGGGGGAACGAAACGCCCGGTTGGGGGAAACGATTCGCCAAGCCGATTTGTGCATTCCCGATGGGGCCGGCGTGGCCCTATACCTGAAGCTGCGGGGCTATCGCCAAGTGCGTCGGGTTCCGGGCATTGAGTTAGCAGAATCGGTGCTGACGGCCTTTGGTCGATCGCCCAATGCCTACGGAACCGTTTGGTGCTATGGCGGTCAACCGGGTGTTGCTCAGGCGGCGGCCCAAGCCTGGGAAAAACGGGCCCCCGGCATTCAATTTTCAGGGATTTATCACGGCTTTTTGAGCGAAGACGAGCGATCAACCATGGTGCAGGCCATGCGAGAAGCTCAACCAGGTCTGATTTTGGTGGCGCTGGGTGTTCCTCGCCAGGAATATTGGATTGCGGAACACCGCCACCTTTGTCCCAATGCCATTTGGATTGGTGTTGGGGGCAGTTTTGATATTTGGTCGGGCACAAAGGAGCGCGCGCCCGCCTGGTTTTGCGAAAACAATCTGGAATGGCTCTATCGGCTCTATCAAGAACCTTGGCGTTGGCGGCGAATGCTGGCTTTGCCGAAGTTTGCTTGGCGGGCGCTGCTGGAAACGCTACGCCCCCAGCGCTCCAGTTCTCGTTAAGGCGTTGATCAATGAAACTTTGATCAAATGAGACTTTGATCAATTGGTTCCTGATCGATACAGCCTTTACCTAAAAATAATTGGCACGCCATATCACGGATGCCATGGAGCAATGGTTTGGTGGGCAGTGCCCACCCTACGGGCTGATTGATCAAACTCTGAGCAATTAGTAATATTCCTGATCAATCAATTCCCTCTAAAACATGCCTTCAGGAACGGGAATGTTGCCGTTGTTGTAGTCTTCCCAAACTCGGAACAGGAACATTCGCCGATCGCGGGCAGTGTTGCCATAATTTTCTAGTTCCGATCGAAACAGTTTGCGAAGTGTGGGATTTTGCGCCAGACTCAGCAGTTCCTGAAGCTCGGTTTCAGAAAACTGGCTATCGAGACGACGGCTGTAAGTGAGGGCGACGGTTTTCCAGCCGGCCCGCTCCTTGAGCACATCATTCAACCAGTTAATGAATTTCAGGGACTGGTTGGGCGAAACGGCTAAATCTACAGCATTTCCCAAATATTGATCGTAGCGTTCAGCAACTCCCAATTCTTGCAAAACAGCGGTGATTAGTTGCCGTTTTGTCATGGGCTGTTCAGGCAAGGCCGGCGTGGTTTGCGCAAGCCGATCGCCAGGATTCTCACTGATCAAATTCACGGTGTTTTGAGGGGCGATCGGCTCTGTGGCATTGGCTGGCTGCAAGTGGGCGATCGCCATGGCAATGCAAAGACCGGCGGCCGCAAGGGCGATCGATTGCCAAAAATTAATCCAACGAGCTTGCTTGAGATGGGTCATACCAGTGACTAAAGAAAAGGGGGGAAATGAGGAAAAAGGGGTTGAAGGATGAAGATCTTTGGCTGATGGGCGCAAAATACTAGCGGCCAGATTGCGATCGCTCTCGTTTCCCGATCGTGCCGCGCGTGACTCCTAGTTGGCTGGACAGTTGCAAATCTTGCCAAAGTTCAGTGCCGGAAATTTCGCCCCGCAGGAGTTGTTGATAGCGGGCGATCGAGTGACTGACCCGATCGGGCGATTCATTTAGAAACTCCAACCGGAATCGCCGGGCCCCGGATGCGATTAACCGTTGCACCACCTCTGCGCCCGTTTGTGCCACCCCATTAAACACCGTGTTTCGACAGCCCGCATCCGCCTGTAACCGATGCTCCACCCCAGCTCGATCGCGCAGGGTAACCGTTTGTTTTTCGCAGGGACGACCGCAGTTTGTGTGATCGGTTCCGGTGGACAAAAAGGCACAAAAAACGCAATGCTCCATATGGAACATGGGCATATGTTGATGAATCGTAATTTCCAACCAGTCGGGAGGACAAGCTTTCAGCAAATCGACCAATTGATCGGCATTTAAATCGTAGGAGGCTGTGAGGCCGGCCAGTTGAAATTCTTGCTGAAAATAGCTAGCGGCGATTGGGTTAGCCACATTCAGCGAAAAATCTCCCATGCAGCGATCCTGGGCAAAGAAGCTGAGATGGTCATAATTTCGCACCAAATAGCCATCCGCATTGCTGTTGCGAACTTGCTGCAAAATCCAGGTTTCACCGGTTTTGTAAATCCGAGGGGGCGCAACCCAAAGGGTTTGTTGATCCGATTGTTTTTGGGTGCGAAACCATTCCACCAGCGATCGATATTGGCGCGGATCTTCTAATTCGCAATAGAACCGATCGATCCCGGCGGCCATGGCGCTGGCCAGTTGGGCCCGGTTGCGCACCAAAACCGACAGTTGGGCAGGCTTCGGAGCCGGTCGATCGCCCATGGCGGGCCAAAGGTCTCGCGATCGCGCAGTGGCGTGCAATGTCCAACGGGGCGGTTGGGCCCGCTGCTGTTCCAGTTGAGCCACCAAGTCTCGCCGCATCCGGTTTAGCTCGCTGGCGGGCAAAATCACCTCGCCACTGAGTTGTTGCTCAAAGCGATCGAGCCGAAAAGCCGTATTGCCCAGTCGGCCAAACTGGTCTTGCAGCCGCTCGGCCGTGAGGGGTTGGCGCTCTGCCGCCGCCAGGGGCATGGTGGACACCGCTTGGGCAATGTGGCCCAACTCATCCCGGGCGATCGCGGTGGCGGGCTGACCCAGCACCCCATGGAATTCAATGGCGATCGGGCGCTGAAATTTGGGTTGCTCGCCCGCGTAGGTTTGGCGCACCCGCTTTTCCAGTTCCGGATCGGAAGTTTTCCACAGCCGATCGCCCGATCGCACCCGTCGCAAATCCAACTTACTGAAGCGATCGACCCGCAACCCCCACAGCTCGCCCGATCGTCCCGGTTCCCGCACCTCACAGATGCGGCCGCCCTGTTCGCCGCCGGGCCCGTCCAGTCCAATACCATCGCCAGGGCTGAGGTGCAAACCAGTCGATCGCACCCACAACCAATCGCCTTCCACCCGCACCACTTCGCCCAAATAGGCCCCGCGCTTTTTGGCATATTCCCCATGCACCAGCGCTTGATTGTTGATGCCCTCAAACCAGCCTGTGAATAGACCACGAGAAAAGGACATTTCCAATTCATAGCGATCGGCCGACTCAGCCGATCGCGGTGCTTGTGTCTGCGATCGTGATGGAGCAAGGGGCTGAATCGCCGGGTCTACCCGACCGGCCACGGCGGCCACCGCCCGATCGAGCGCTTGGCGATAGATTCTTGTGGTGCTGGCCACATATTCCGGCGCTTTCAACCGGCCTTCAATTTTCAGGCAACTGACCCCCGCCGCCACCAACTCCGACAGCACCGGCAACCCAGACAAATCCTGGGGACTGAGCAGATAGTCCCGATCGCCCAAATCCACCACCTGTCCATCGGCCACCAACTCATAGGGCATCCGACAAGCCTGGGCACATTCCCCCCGATTAGCCGATCGCCCACCCAGCGCCTCACTGGTCAAGCATTGGCCCGAATAGGCCACACAAAGGGCCCCATGCACAAACACCTCCAGCGGCAAAGACAAGCCCCGATCGCCCAACTGGGTTTGAATTTTCTCAATTTCCCGAATCGAACATTCCCGCGCCAACACCACCAACTGGCAACCCAAATTCCGCGCAAACGTCACCCCCGCCGCACTGGTGATCGTCATTTGCGTTGAAGTATGGATCGGAAAATCCGGCGACAGATGCCGAATCAACCGCACCAACCCCACATCCTGCACGATCGCCGCATCCACCCCCGCCGCAATCACCGACTTCAGGTAGCGCTCCGCCTCCGCCAGCTCATCGGTAAAAATCAGCGTGTTGATCGTCACATAGCCCTTCACCCCGCGCCGATGCAGCCAGGCCATCAGCTCCGGCAAATCCGCTTCCGTGAAGTTTTCGGCCCGCATTCGCGCATTGAAGCGATCGAGGCCGAAATAAATCGCATCGGCCCCGTTTTCCACCGCCGCCTTCGCACAGTCCCAATTGCCCGCCGGAGCCAACAACTCCGGCCGCCCCAAGGGCCGCGAAGCTGTCACCACATCCTCTGGGCGCGTGGAGCATGGAACATCGGATTGCTGAGCGTCGGGCAACGAAGAAAGCATGATGGGGGTTGAAAGCTGCTGGTGGATTCGTTCAAGAGGTTCACTAACCAGTATCAGGAAAAAGTACCGCAATCGGTATGTTGGGATGTTGGGCAGGCAGTTCCCGCAATCGGTATGTTGGGCAGGCAGTTCCCGCTGAAGTCCTGTAGGCGCGATCGCGGTGGGCTTGCGTGGGCTGCAACCACCTTTCGCGGCCCTCAGTTTCGTTGAATTATTTTCAGTTGCATGGAAGTTGTGCAGAGTGGCATGGTGTGCAGAGTTGCGTGGAAGCCTGAAATGGGCTAGGCATGATGGGTTAGTGATCAACCGTGATCAATCAGCCGCCCTGATCAGTCACCTCGATCAATCTGTTTGGATTAGTCTGTGCTAATTAGCCTGTGCTGATTAGTTCATGCCGACCAGTTCATACTGATCAATCTGCCCGGGTCAGTTAGTCTGTCTTAGTCAGGTTGTTCTGAGAATTCTGGCAGCGGGTGCAGGTTCTGGTTCGATCGAGCCGGTGTTTGCTCCCCTGGCCCAGATCGATCGTTTGAAGTCCCTAGCGTGTCAATTCCTAAATAGCAGCAATGGATCGCCTAAGCATCGTGCAGCCTTTCGGTATTTTGGACGGCAAACAAGCTGGCCCCTTCCGTCAAGAAGTGAGCGATCAGGTTCAATCAGGGATGCAACATATCCTGGTTGACTTTCAAGATGTGTCTTTCATGGATAGTTCGGGGCTGGGGGCCCTGGTTTTAGCCTTGAAAACGGCTCGATCGGCCGGAGCCAAGCTTTATCTTTGCTCAATCAATGACCAAGTGAAGATGCTGTTTGACCTGACAAGTATGGATCGGGTATTCGAAATCTATCCCGACCAGGAGTCGTTCATGGAGCATTTCAATTCCCTTTAAAGTTCGATTGAAGGCTCGATCGCCCCTGGGGACTGGCAGTGAGTTATGGGCGAAAATCCTATGAATCTGCAAGATCCCTGTGCAATGCTAGGCATCAACGCTGTGGCGGAGTCTCAAAAACCAAGGCGGGCGGATGGGGCGATCGCCCATGTGGTCCCTCCACAAAGCCCCAGCGAGGGCCGGTCTAGATTTGCATCTCTGGTGAACTGCCGGTGAATTTTTGGTGAACCCTGGAATTTGGAACACCAACTTGCAACCCTAGGCCGAAACACTGGATTTGAGCATTTGCATCGGCCCTAGTTCAACTAGCGGAATGAAAGCGCAGTCATGAGTTGGCCAGACTGGACGAGTTTGATCGTAGGGATCGGCATTGGGTTTTATGGGGCGCTGCGACGCTCAACCAGTCCGGCATCATCACCAAAAACAACCGCATCGCAAGTTTTGTCAGTCGCGCCCATGCAGCCGATCGCGGCGGGAACCAATTCTGGGATCCATGCGGAAATGGCTGAGGTTGCAGCCAACTCACTGGATGCCGAAAAAGATGCTGAAATTGCCGATGCCAGTGCCGATGCCGATGCCCAGGATGCTGATCCACCCAACGTCGAGCCATCCAACATCGATCAAGTCCAAAACACCAGCCCGCCAAGTGTGGACACTTCAGCCTTAGCTGCTGCCTATCATTTGGCGAAACAGTGGGGTGCGTTTCAGGCGGGATTTTTGGCCCGGACAGCCCATGAGTTGCGATCGCCCATGAGCAGCGCGATCGGGCTGCACCAAATGATTTTGAACGATCTGTGTGATGACTTGGAGGAGGAACACCAGTGCGTGGCCGATGCCAACCAAGCGGCTCAACGGATGGTGAATTTGCTCGATCGCCTGATTGAAGTGTCCAAATTTAATAGCGGAGCCATTGAGCCAGATTTTCAGGTTGTTGCCCTGTCCCTCATTTTGGATGACGTGGAAGGGTTGACCTATTTACAGGCGGCAAACCGCAACATTGGCTTGGATTTTGAGGAACCGCCCGAGGTGGATGTGTGGGTGGATTCCAAACGAATGCGCCAGGCCTTGGCATTGGTGGTGGATGGTTTGATCACACAGCTTGCCCAGATTGGCGACAAGGGGCCAATTACCCTGCGCACCTCCGTGATTGAGCAGACGGTTCAGATTCAAATCCAAACCACCTGTGCGCTGGAAACCTGGAGCGACCCGATCGACTTGATGGATCCGGGAATGTCCATTGCCCACAGTGTGGCCGATCTGCGGGCGATGGCGGCCCACAGTCAGCTATCACCGATGATGGGCCTGTGGGTGGCTCAGTTGGCGATCGAGTCGATGGATGGGCAATTAACGGCTACTTCAAGCGAAAACGGCATGGAACTGCTCTGCAAGGTTTCCTTAGCTTAGGGAGACTTGGATGAGCGACGATCGATCGGATCCAAAACAGCAAGCAATCACCCAATCATTCCAGCCATGTCTCAATCCCTGGTTTGTGGCGGATCGGCGAACCCGCTGCCCCTTGATCGCCCCTTGGTGGAACTGCGTGGGGTCAGCAAAACGCTGGGCGATCGCAAAATTCTCGATCGAGTGGATTTCGCCATTTATCCCAACGAGGCGATCGCGATTATTGGCCCCTCCGGCACAGGAAAATCAACCATCTTACGGGTGATTAGCGGCCTGTTGGAACCCGACGAAGGCGAGGTTTATTTGTTAGGAGAACCTCGCCAAGGCTTGCTGGGCGACAGCCACGAACCGGAGGGGGTAGAAATCAAGTTGGTGTTTCAGCAAGCCGCCCTGTTTGATTCCCTGACGGTGGGCGAAAATGTGGGGTTTTCCTTGCTGGAGGCGGGTCAGTTGCCCCCGCACGAAATTCAAAAATTGGTCGATCGCGCCCTGGAGCGGGTGGGGTTGCCGGCCATTGCCGATCGCTACCCGGCGGAGTTGTCGGGCGGCATGAAAAAACGGGTCAGTTTTGCCCGCGCCATCATTGAAAATCCTGCTCCCGATGGCACACCTATTCCCGAAGTGTTGCTCTATGACGAGCCAACGGCTGGCCTTGACCCGATCGCCTCCACAATTGTGGAAGACCTGATGCGGGAACTGAGCCAAAAGGTCAATTTTTGCTCAACCTATGTGGTCGTGACCCACCAGGACAGCACCATTCGCCGCACAGCCGATCGGGTGGTGTTTTTGTATGATGGGCGCATTCGTTGGCAGGGGAAAATCCAGGAAGTTGACACCACTGATAATCCCTATGTGCGCCAGTTTTTCAACAGCGCGATCGAGGGGCCAATTCAGGTGGTCACCGCCTAGTTAAAATTCAGGTTCAGTAGCTCCAATTGATCCGAGATTCAGCCAGAATTCAGCCAGAATTTGGAGTCGCTTTAATCCCAGTCATCCACGGTTTTTTGCTGAAGTTGCCATTTTTGGAACCGTTTTTCAAAGTCTTCCGTATCCGGTTGCAAAGACTTCCAAGCATCCAGGGCAATGAACATTCCCCACCCCAAACCCAAGGTGAGCGACCAGCCCAAATGGCCCGAGGAAACCAAGTCAATCAGTAATAAAAAACCGTTGACAATGCCAAATTTACCGAGGTTTAACTTGAGGCGCTGCCGTTGGGCGGCCACGAATTGTTGGCGTTGCGATCGATCCCCATTTTGAGCCAACCAACGCTGTTCGGCTGCATACAAATCAGTGCGATCGATCCCAATTTCATCGGCCAATTCCAGAAGCTGACTGCGGGAATATTGCTCAATATCTTGGCGACGGGCGATCGCGAGTTGCAAAATTTCCTGCACCGCATCCCGATCGTAATTATCGCGGGTGGGCACATCGATGAAGCGGGAGTCGGAACCGCGTGCATCAGGATTGGCTAAGGGCGATCGATCAGCGTTAGTCATAGGTGGGTCATATCTGGTCTTGGCCGTTGTTTATTGAACAGGCGGGGCCGCCTGCGATCGGGCGATGAACCCGGCGATCCAAAACTTCAGCAATCTCACTCGACGGTCTCAACCGAACTAGACGATCTAACTCGGCCATCGAACTACGAATCATAATATCGATGTTCCTATGGTAATGAGGTTGATCAACCGTTGGCTGCTTCTGAACAGGCCCCAGCAATTCCTCAAACCATCCCGCAAGCGCTCCATGTGGAAACCCGCGGCCGGGGGCTGCCGCTGTTGTGTTTGCATGGTCACCCCGGCTCTGGGCGCAGTATGCGAGTGTTTACGCGCCATTGGGCCGATCGATTCTGGACGATCGCGCCGGATTTGCGGGGATATGGCCGCAGTCGATCGGGGGGTGACTTTGCCATGGAAGCCCACATTGCGGATTTGGTGGCCCTGCTCGATCGACTCCAAATTGACCAAGCCCTTGTCTTGGGTTGGTCTTTGGGGGGAATTTTGGCCCTGGAGTTGGCCCTGCGACATCCCGATCGAGTGCAAGGGCTGATTCTGATTGCCACGGCGGCCCGTCCCCGCAGCGCCCCCATGCCCAGCCAACGATGGGACTTGACCTACACCCTGATTGCAGCTCTGTTGAATGGGGTATGGCCCGGTTGGGCTTGGAATATTCGGCAATTTGGCGAGCGATCGCTCCTGCGCTACCTGATTCAACGCCACACCCCCGAAACCTATCGCTACTTGGCTGAATCGGCGGTGTGGGATGTGTTGCAAACCTCAGGGGCGGCCACCCGATCGCTGCGTCAGGCGCTGCAGGCTGGATATGATCGCCGGGCGGATTTGGCCAAAATTCGCTGCCCCGCACTGGTGATGGCTGGAGCGGGCGATCGCCACATCACCCCGATCGCCAGCCTGGAAACCGCCACCGGCTTACCCCACAGCCAGTGGCACTGTTATGACGGCGTGGCACACCTGTTTCCTTGGGAAATTCCCGATCGGGTTTTGGCAGATATCGATCGCTGGCTTCAGGAACAGGGTTTTGGGCCACTTGATTCATCCCAGCAACGCTAGTCGTCGTGGGGGAGCAAGGGGCTTAAGCCCCTTGTCTGTGCCGATCGATGGGGCTTCTTGTCTGTGCCGATCGATGGGTCCCACCAGCTAGTTGTGGCTTTTCAGACATCCTCTCCGGCCCACAGTCTGGGAACGCGGAGGCGAGTGATAGGATACAAATTCGACTAATCAGCGCCACTCCACAGGCCGATCGCACCGCCGCACCACACAAAGTCACCATGGGCAACACGTTTGGACATCTGTTTCGGATCACCACCTTTGGCGAGTCCCACGGTGGTGGGGTGGGCGTTGTGATCGATGGTTGCCCGCCCCGGTTGCCCCTAACGGCCGAAGAAATTCAAGTGGAACTCGATCGCCGCCGGCCCGGCCAAAGCAAAATCACCACGCCCCGCAAGGAAACCGACCAGTGCGAAATCCTTTCGGGCGTGTTTGAGGGCAAAACCCTGGGCACGCCGATCGCGATTTTGGTGCGCAACAAGGACACCCGGCCCCAGGACTACGACGAGATGGCCAAGACCTATCGCCCGTCCCACGCCGATGCGACCTACGACGCGAAATATGGGTTTCGTAATTGGCAAGGGGGCGGTCGATCGTCCGCGCGGGAAACGATCGGGCGGGTGGCCGCCGGAGCGATCGCTAAGAAGATCCTGCGGGAGTTTGGCAACATCGAAATCGTCGGCTACGTGAAGCGGATTAAGGATCTCGAAGCGGCGATCGATCCGCTGACCGTGACCACAGAACAGGTGGAAAGCAACATTCTGCGATCACCCGATGGGGACTTTGCGGAACGGGCGATCGCCCTGATTGAATCAATCCGCGATGAGGGTGATTCCGTCGGCGGCGTGGTGGAATGCGTTGTGCGGAATGTGCCGATGGGCTTGGGTTCGCCCGTGTTCGATCGCCTGGAAGCCGATCTGGCCAAGGCGGTGATGTCCCTGCCCGCCACCAAAGGGTTTGAGGTGGGATCGGGTTTTGCGGGCACGTTGCTGAAGGGCAGCGAACACAACGACGAGTTTTACACGGACGAAGCGGGCAAACTGCGAACCACAACGAATCGATCGGGCGGAGTCCAAGGCGGCATCAGCAACGGCGAACCGGTCGTGATCCGAATCGCCTTTAAGCCCACGGCCACGATCCGCAAGGCCCAAAACACCGTTGACCAAACCGGGGAAGCCAAGGTGCTGGCGGGCAAGGGTCGCCACGATCCCTGTGTGCTGCCCCGGGCCGTGCCGATGGTGGAGGCGATGGTGGCGTTGGTGGTTTGCGATCATTTGCTGCGCGATCGGGCCCAATGCCACACCCTCGAAGATTTGGCATAGCGTAGAGATTGCGTTGAGATCAGCCAAATCGAGATCAGCCAAGTCGAGATCGGGTATGTCGAGATTGAGGATGTCAGGATCGGCCAAGTCGAGATTCGGCATGGCGGGCATGGTGGGGTTGCTGTGCGGCCTAGTGCCCTTGGGTTTGGGCGGCTGTGCCGACGATGGTGCAGCCAGCCGCGCCTTGGAGCAATCCCTCGCGCCCGACCCGGCCTTGCAAGCGAGTCCCAGCCCCACCGTTCAACCCAGCCCGAGTCCGAGCTTGACCGCTCCGACTCCTGACCCGATCGCCAGCTCGATCGCCCCCAGCCCCAGCCCCACGGCTCAACCCAGCCCGATCGCCAGCCTCTCTCAGGAATTGCAACCCTATTGGCAAGATTGGCGCAAACTCAACAGCCTTCAGGGTCTCCAAGATCCGAACCAAATCGTGACCCGGCGGCAATTTGCCCGCTGGCTCGTGAGCGCCAATAACCAACTGTTCCAAAACCGCCCGGCCTGGCAGGTGCGATCGGCCAGTGCCACCAGCCAGCCCCTCTTCACCGATGTGCCCACCACGGATCCAGACTTCGCCGCCATCCAAGGCTTAGCCGAAGCGGGCATTATTCCCAGTCGCTTAACCGGCAACAACAGCCCCACCTTCAGCCCCGATGGGCCCCTCACGCGAGAAGCCATGGTGCTGTGGAAAGTGCCCCTCGATTTGCGTCGTCCCTTGCCGCCGGCCACCGTGGAAACCGTGCAAAAGGCTTGGGGATTTTTGGACGCAACCAAGGTAGATGCCCAGACCCTCCGGGCGATCGCGGCCGATCGCGAGAACGGCGAACTCTCCAACATTCGCCGGGTCTTTGGGTTCACCACCCTTCTGCAACCCAAAAAACCGATCACCCAAGGGGAAGCCGCCGCCGCTCTCTGGTACTTCGGCCCCGAAGGCCAAGGCATCACCGCCAAGGATTTGCTCAGTAATGCACCGTCCCCGATCGCCCCGCCAGCTTCCCCGGCCGTAAACTAAACGCAACTTATTTCAACGCTTTGCACCAACGCTTTGCACAAATTTTGGTGACCGCTGCGATAGAAAGATGATTGCCGGCCTCAACATCGATGTCTATCAGGTCTTCGTCTGTGGTGCGATTCACCTTTCAGCCTCCACCGCCAGGATCCCCCGATCCCGATCGCGATCGCCAATTAAACCAAACCCTCCAGGCCTTGGTGCTGCGGACCCAAAGTCTACCACCCCAAAGTCTAGAGTTCAGAAAAGCGATCCAACAGGTGGTGAAACTTGTTTGTGAATCGAACCGGCTTCGGCGCTCTCTAAATACCCAGAAGGTTTATCGAGATCACCCTCGTTACGGGGAGTTTTATCGCGAGGCATTCTGTCGCTTGCTCGATTGGCTACCCACAGCCATTCAAAAGAAACAGTACGATCCCGATCGGGGTGAAGTCATGACCTGGCTGAACAACAAACTTCAGTATTTGTTTAAGGATGCTGTTCGAGATTTAACCGGCGTGCGCACACCCTTTGCAGTCGGTGTAGATCTGGAAAACCTGGATGAGCAGGGTGAGCTACCCGCCGATATGACCCCTTGGTCAGCACTCATGGCCCAAGAAGAGCTGGATCCATCGGAAGTTTGGCGACTTTACAAAGCTCAAGATCCCGATGGGTTGCTCCAAAAAGTGGTTCTCGGATCAATCCGCCTTGAACAACTGATTGATGCTAAAAACCAAGGAAAGAGTATGCGGAAATTGGCAATTGAACTATCCGTCAATGCCAATACACTCAGCTCCATCTACACTCGCCATAAAGATCAATTCTTCGAGTCGGTTCGGCGCTTTAGGCAGTCGCTCCAACCGCCCGATGAATAGCTTAATTTACGCAGAAATTTCCTTGAACTTAGTTTTTCAAGAAAAATCTCCTCGTGAATTGGTTCATTAAATCTAGAGATTCATCTCCTAATACACCCACTCTCTTCATTTTTATCATTCTTGTCACTCTTTCAGTGTCAAACCCATTCTTTAGCAAAACCCCTCTAAGAGGAGACAGTATTCTCGATTCAGGTGGCTTTAGATTTTTAGTTGCCTCTTTCAATTGCTTCTTCTAATTGGTGATTGACCAAATATTGATCAACTCAAATTGGGGACTACCATCCCTGGTCTTTGGTTTTTCAAAATTGGTATTGTCAATCAGAATTAGCCATTGAAGATCACTTGAAATCAACCTGAAACAAACTTGAATTTCAATCAAAATTGAGTTGGTTAATCCTCCAATGACGGACAAATAGATCATGACCCTTGACCCCACTTCACCCAATCCTCAAACCACAGAAGTCAACCAGTTTCACGAAACAATTACAATTCCCTTGCGCGCCAAACACCGAGCCACCGCTGAACAATTTGCCAAGGCCGCAACGCATCCAGACCAGCGTGATGTGATCTATCACAACACGTTGGCGATCCTAGCCCTCAGCGATTGGTTGCACTGGCTGCAAATTCCCCATTCCCATCAGAATTGCGAGAGCTGGGATCCTGTAATTAGAGGATTTGATGATGTGGCAGATTTGGCGATCGAGGAAGTCGGTCGAGTAGAATGTCGGCCGGTTTTTCCGGGGGCTGATTCCTTGGAGATTGCACTGGAATCCCAAGCCGATCGAGTAGGCTACTTTGCCATTGGCTTGGATTTGCAGACAGGCGATCGCCCCGAAGCCACTTTGATTGGTTTTATACCCACATCGGCCTTGTTTGATCGAGAACAAATTTGGCTATCAGAACTCCAATCTTTAGATGATTTCCTGGAGTGGTGGGATGCAAAGGTTGCAGAAACTCGCGCT
The DNA here is from genome assembly GCF_014696485.1 of Limnothrix sp. FACHB-1083. Classification (NCBI taxonomy): domain Bacteria; kingdom Bacillati; phylum Cyanobacteriota; class Cyanophyceae; order Pseudanabaenales; family Pseudanabaenaceae; genus Limnothrix; species Limnothrix sp. FACHB-1083. Next base: position 185,339 of record NZ_JACJQD010000010.1, read on the forward strand.
GTAAATTCTGAAACTAGTCAACAGCGTGTTTCAACTAGCAATCCAGTAGTCAGCTCAGAAATTGATTCCAAGATCAATCCAGAGATTAACCCAGCAATTAATCCTAGAACAAACCCAGAGCCGGATCCAGAACTCTATCCAGAAGTCCAACCAACGGGAGCCAAACCGGCCGTTTCCATGATCCCTTGGCTCGAAAATCAATTCGAGCATGGTTGGCAGAGCCTAAGCAGTTTATTACAAGAGATCCTAGAGCCAGATTCCTTTAGAGTTGGTTACCGAAAACAGCCGAAAATCACAGGGGCGAAACTCCTGGTGATCAAGAATTTGGAAAAGCCAATTCTTCTGAGTGTGGACATTGGCCACCATGAACTCACCGAGGAAGAAGCAAGCAGTCCCGAGAACTTGCCTGAGAGTCTCCGGCTGTGGGACATCACCATTCAGCTGCGAAATCTGGATGTGGAAATGCTTTTACCCAACGAATTGCAACTCACACTTTTGGATCATTTGGGACAAGCTGTTGAGCAGGCCACCCCAGAGATCCACACAGGTCTAACAATTGATCTCATTGCAAACCCTGGGGAAACCTTCATGGCGCAAGTGGTGCTGGGGGATTTTAAAGTTATTGAAACTTTAACTGCACCGTCGTTGTAATTCGTGCCCGCTCGCTAGGGTTCGATAAAATGTGTCTGGTTTCGTCAGGGCTTCCATGGCACACATTTGGGGTTTACAAGCGCTAAACTGCCGCACCATCTCCCTGGTTGGAGTGGGGGTTATGGTAACCCATGGGTTGATGGCAGGTTTTTTGGCCACTGCTGCGGTTGCTGAGTCGATCGCCCCGGATGGTCAACTTTCAACCACGGTGCAGCAACGAGAACCCAACCAATGGACGATCGAGGGGGGCGATCGGGCCGGGAGCAACCTGTTTCACAGTTTTCAGCAGTTTTCGATTCCCACGGGCGGGCTGGCTCACTTCAACAATGCCGCCGACGTGGCTAATATTTTTGCCCGAGTGACTGGCGGCCAGCGATCGCTTCTGGATGGGACGCTGAGGGCCAATGGGGCAGCCAATCTTTTCCTACTCAATCCAGCGGGCATTTTGTTTGGGCCCAATGCTCGCCTAGATCTGGGCGGATCGTTTTTTGCCAGCACAGCCGATCGCCTGGTGTTTGCCGATGGGCTGAGTTTTGGGATTAACGATCCGGCGGGTCGGCCGTTGCTGTCGATGAGCGTGCCGGTGGGGTTGCAATACGGGTCTGCGCCGGGAGCGATTCGAGTGGAGGCGCGATCGGCTGATCCCAAGGCTCCCACGGGGTTAGAAGTTAAACCGGGTCAGGCGATCGGCCTGTTTGGCGGGGCGATCGAGCTGGATGGTGGTGTGTTGATTGCGCCGCGTGGTCGCCTGCAACTGATCGCCAGCCCTCCCAATGCAACCCTAGCGTTGAATACACCAATTGCCACCATTCAAGCCACAAATTTCGGCTCGATCGGCAATGGTCAAGCTGTTATTTCACCATCGAGCATTCTATTAACGAATAGAGCCCTTTTGGACGTTCGAGATCCTGTTCAGGGTGGCACAGTGGAACTTGATGGTCACAATATTTTGCTGAATTCCGGTTCTCAAGTTTTTGCGGGAGTTCGTGCGCCCGCATCAGTTGATAGTGTAGAACCTAGCTCAATAACTGCTGATCAAGTACCTCTTAATAACTTGCCAATCAGTGGAGATATCCGCGCTCGCGCAACAGACACAATTACCCTTGATGGAGGACTCACCTTCTTTTCAAATGCTGTTGATCCAGATGCTATGGGAAATGCGGGCAATACAACCATTCAGGCTCGATTAGTCCAGCTCTTGAATGGCGGTCGTGTTTATACTGGCACTGAAGGAGTTGGCAATGCCGGGAACTTAAGAATAATCGCTGATCAATTAACGGTCGCAGGCACTAGCGAAGATCCCTTTCTTTATAGCAGTGTTTTGAATTTAGCTGAAGTCTCTGGCACGGGCAACGGTGGCTTAATTGATATTCAAGTTGGCTCAATTCACTTAGCAGATGGTGGCTCAATTCGAGCCAATACCGACGGTCAAGGCAATGCAGGACGCATTACGATTCGTGCTAGGGGGGATGTCGTAATCGAGCGAGTTGATGCCCGTGCTGAGGACGTTGATCGTGAGTCTAGTGGTATCTACAGTCGAAGTGCAGAAGACTCTACAGGAAATGGCGGCACGATCGATCTCCAAGCTCGCTCATTAACACTCCGTGATGGGGGGCTCATGACTGCCACCACTCGCGGAACTGGCAATGCTGGAAACTTGTTAATTCATGTTAGTGACGGAATTACCGTTTCTGGCGTGAGTCAATTGGACGAAGTAATTGTATTCTCCGAGAATGAAAAATTAATTTTCCAACAATCTAGTGGACTCTACAGCTCTGCTTCAAGAACCAGTAAAGGAGAAGGAGGAAGCATCCAAATTAGCGCAGGGTCTCTATTGGTCAATCATGGTGGATTGATCATTACGAGAACAGATGGAGGCGGCAACGCTGGAAGTATTCGCATTCAAGTAGCCAGAGACGTGACAATTGATGGAGTTGGCCCCGATTTATCTTCTAGTGCAATTATTAGTTCTTCAGAAGAAAATAGCTTTGGACGTGGTGGATCAATCCAAGTTGAAGCGCAGTCATTGACTGTTTCCAATGGAGCAGTGATTAATACCCAAACGTTAACTAATCAGGATGCTGGCAGTATTAATCTTGTAGCCGATCGCTTATCATTTCTGAGTGGTGGACAAGCAATTGCCACAACCACAAAAGCAGGCCATGCCGGTGACATTATAATCAGCGCTGACCAAGTTTTAGTGGAAGGATTCGATCCCCGATTTTCTGTTCGACAAGAACTATTTAGTGAAAATGTTGTGGGGCGAAATCTTGGCTCTTTCAGCGGCATTTTTGTAGGAGCTGATGTTGAATCAACTGGAGAAGGTGGGAGCCTAAATATAAAAGCCCAAGAAATCAATTTACAGTCGGGAACAACTTTGGCAGTGGGGTCAGCAGGAACAGGAGCAGCGGGGCGCATGGGCCTCGCGGTTGACCAGCTGCAAATGACTGGAGCACATCTCTCGGCAGAAACGCGATCGGGGGCGTTCGGCGGTATCCAAATTGATAGCCAAGGGGTCGAATTGCGGGATCGATCGCTGATCAGCACCAATGCTCAGGGGTCAGCCACGGGCGGCAACATTGTGATCGACACAGACACGCTGGTGGCGCTGGAAAACAGTGATATTTCAGCGAACTCGGTGGATAGTTTTGGCGGGCGGGTGAATTTGCGGGCCCAAGGGGTGTTTGGGACGGCTTTTCGGGAAGCGCTGACCGATCGCAGTGATATTACGGCTAGCTCGGCGCGGGGGCCAGAATTTAGCGGCACGGTGCAACTGGAGGTGCTGAACCCCGACCCGGCCCGAGGGGCGATCGCCCTGCCGACGGCGGTTGGTGTGCCCCCCAAACCCACCAGCCCCTGCGGCCCCCGATCGGATCCGAGGGCGATCGAGTTTTTTGCCTTGGGGCGGGCCGGCCAAGCACCAAACCCGATCGAAGCGGCCACCCTGGAAGCCATGCCCTTTACGGCGGATTTGCGCCCGATCGCCCCAACGACCACCGCCAAAGCCGAAGCTACCCCTCCGCTGCGGGAGCCAATCTTGGAAGCCACCCATTGGCAAAGGACAGAAGCCGGACAAATTCAGTTAATGGCCGGTGCTCCGGTGCAATGGGCGGGGGGTGAATCGAGTTGCCGTTGGGGAGCTGAACCATGAATCGATCCTGGTCTCGGCGATCGCTCTTGGGTTTGTTGGGTTGGGGCGGGGCGATCGCCCTGTCGGGTCTCGGAGAACGGGCCCAAGCCCAAGCGCTGGATGATTTGCTCGAAGCGGGCCGGCAAGCCTATTACGAGGGTCGCTACCGGGAAGCGATCGCCCTTTGGCAATCGGTACTGGAGCCAGCAACGCAACGGGGCGATCGGGAAACCCTGGGGCTGGTGGCGAGCTATCTGGCTTGGGCCCACTTGCAATTCAGTGAAACCACGGCGGCCCAAGCTTGGGTCGATCGGGGGCGATCGGCCCTTGCGGGGGGTCTGTCGGCGGCCGTGGCCGCTCGGCTGTGGGGAGCGGCCGGAGCCACCGCCGCCCTCCAACAGCAGTGGAGTGTGGCGGAACAGGCTTTTCAAATGGCCGCCCAGCAATACCAAGCGGCCGGCGACCCCGTGGGAACCCTGAACAGCCAAATTGACGAGGCCGCCGTTTGGCAGGGGGCCGGCAACCAGCGCCGGGCCTTGGTGCGGCTGTGGGATTTGCAGCGCCACTGGCAACAGGAGCCACCCCGGGAACCGGAGGCGATCGCCGTTCGGGCCCGGGGGCTACATCGTTTGGCCCTGGCGTTACTGTTGGCGGAGGATTTTGAACAGGCTTGGCAGGCGGCGATCGAGGCGAAACCGGTTTTGGGCGCGGCGGCGGAATTGACTTTGGCCCAAATCGCTAGTCGGCGGGCGACCATGGGCGAATCCGCCACCGAGCAGGCCACTTGGGCTGAAACCGCGATCGAGCACTATCACGCGGTGATTCTGGGGCCCGATCCAACCCTGTGGCGATCGGCCATGGTTGGGCGATTGGAATTGGCCACAGAACGCGGGCGGCCAGAGTCGTCGGAGTGGGCGGAACAATTGCGACTGGCGGCCCAGCGCTGGACAGGGGGACGATCGACGGTGGCGTTGCAGTTGGCGGCGGCCCGGGCCTTAAGCCAATTAAACCAACCGATGCCCATGGCGCAGGTGTTGTCCCTGGTGCAACGGGCCCAACAACAGGCGACATCCTTGGGCGATCGGGCCCTGTTGGGTTGGGCTTGGCAATTGCGCGGTCAGGTGTTGGCGCAAGGGGGCGATCGGGCAGGGGTGGCCCAAGCGGCCCGATCGGCCCTTGAGCAATGGGAATCGCTCGATCGGCCCGAATGGAACTATGAGGCCCTGTGGCTGTTGGGGCGGATGGCTCACCATTTGGGCCAAGCCCGCGAGGCCTTGGCTGCTTACCGCTTGGCCGCTGAAGCTGCCCAAGCGGCCCGCTCCAGTTTGGCGGGCCTGAGTGTGCGGCTGCCGGGACTGCATACGGAAGGGGTGCAAGGCTGGCTCGATCGCGCCGAGCCGCTCTATCGCCAACAAATGGGACTGCTGTTTGCTTCGGCTGAAACCAGCGATCGGATTGAAGCCAGCCAACAGCTCCAAAATCTGCAACTGCAACGGATTGAGAATTTTCTGCAATGTCGCCTCGACAATCCCGCCCCATCGGACTTGCTCCAGTTGGCTGACTCAACTACCGATGAACGGGCGGCGGTGGTGGTGGTGGCCATCACGGAATTGCCGCCGGATTTGGCCTCGGGATCGGCCAACCGGTCGATCGATACCCTGGTGCGTTGGAAGGATCCCCAAACGGGCCAAGAACGCCAAAACCTGCACCGCCAGCCAATCAACCAATCTGACTTGGACAAGCTCCTTCAGCGCCTCGCCCTCAACTTCAGAAAAATGGGCAGGGGCCGCGCCTTACAACCGGATAGCCAACAGCTCTATCGCTGGATTTTGGAACCCCATCGCCCCATCCTGACGGCGGCGGGCATTAACCTGTTGGTTTGTGTGTTGGATCCTTCTCTGCGGAACTTGCCGATCGATGCCTTGTTTGATGGGGAGCGCTATTTGGTGGAATCCTTTGCCTTGTCGATCGCCCCTGATGTGAAGCTGGATCCAGCCTCCGATCGGGGACGGCGCGGCCCGGCCCTGTGGGCTGGCTTGTCCGAATCGCACGAGGACTTGCCGGCCCTGGCTCCCGTGCCCCAACAGCTTGCCCAGTTGGGAAAACTGCTGAAGGGGCAAACTTTGCTCAATCAGGAATTTACGCCCACGGCCTTGACCCAAGCCTTGGTCAGCCAACCGATCACCGTGTTGCACTTGGCCACCCATGGGCGATTCAGTTCCCAGCGCGATAACACTTTCTTGCTGACCTGGGAAGGCAAGCTCAACATGGAGGACTTGGATCAGTTGCTGAAGGAGCGCCGGGCCAAACGATCGGAACCACTGGATTTGCTCACCCTGTCCGCTTGCCAAACGGCCACGGGCGATCGCTACGAAACCTTGGGTTTAGCAGGGTTGGCGGTACGATCGGGTGCGCGCAGTCTGGTGTCTTCCCTGTGGAATATTCCCGCCGATGATGCGGCCAATCGGCTTTTTAGCGAGTTTTACAGGGGGTGGCTGGCTGGACTGTCAAAAGCCCGCGCCCTCCAGCAAGCCAAGTTGAAGCTGCTGAGCGATCGAGGCGACCTCGCCGCCGATCCCCACTATTGGGCCGCCTTTGTCCTAATTGGTGACTGGCGCTAGCTGGGGCGGCGCGGCCAAGGGGGCCTCGCGTAAATCGCTAAAGCCCTCCTGATCCAAGAGTTCTATCAATTGGGGCGATCGCCCTTGGCCACCGGGACTCAAGAGCCGATCGAGCTGATCCAACCAATATTCCGTTTTGGCATTGGCCGCATGGACGATCGTGCCCGCCACAAAGTCCACCGATTCCTCGGGTCGATTGGCACAGTTCACCCGCAAATACCAGGAATAGAAACGATTAGGGGCAAGGCCCGGGCCGTTGGGCGATAGGGGCAATCGCAACAGCCCCGCTTGGGAACCCATCACCAGGCGTTGCTGATCCAGGGCATAACCGTCCGCATCTTGCAATTCCCATTCCAACACCGTGCCCGCTGGATAGCCCACATAAAACCACAACCCAGCCTGAGCATGGCGGGTTTCGCCCAAAACCACCGTTTCCCCATTTTCCCAAACAACCTGTGGAACCAGTGCCACCAGCAGCTTGGCCGGATCCGCCGCCCCCTCCATGGTGCAACCGCTATAGCTCCCGGCCCCACGCCCGCGGCCATTGATCGGTCGATCACCCCGCACGGGGGGTCTGGTTTGTTTGGGTTGCCGCTGGGTTTGGTTCAGGGTGGGATTGGCCCGGCGGGCGATCGGCTGAAGCGGCTCGATCGCCCAGCCCGGCAAAGCTCCGAGCGTCACCCCTGCCAACAAACCACCCAAAACAAGACCCATATGGGTTAGGCCAAACCCAGCACAACGAGACTGAACATGAATCATGATCAGGAGAAGGGGAAGATTAAGTGCTCATTAATCATCTTCCTCGAAATTTCTCTGATTCGCCTGAATCCCGTGGTTATCCTTGGCTGTGGCGAGCAGGCGAGTCCACCGGCTTGGCTTAACCGAATGGGCGAAACTGTGCGGTTAAGGCCAGCCGATCGACCTTGCCTTGGGCGTTGCGGGGAATTTGGGTTAGGGGTAGCCAGCGTTTGGGAATTTTGTAGCGACTGAGCCGATCGCCCAAGGCCGATCGCAGTTGGTCGGGCGTGATCATGGCGTTCACCGGCACATAGGCCGCCCCGATCGCCTGTCCCCATTCCCGATCGGGCAACCCCAACACCACCACATCAACCACCCATCCCGTCTCCCAAAGGGCTGCTTCCACCTCAGCGGGATAGACATTTTCGCCCCCAGTGATAATTTTGTGGCTGGCGCGGCCCACCAAATGCAGCCGTTGGGCCCCGTCAAAATAGCCCAGATCATCCGTCAGGAATTGTCCCGTGGCGGTGGTGTCCAGAGGGGTAAACCCTGGGGCGCTCAGATAGCCGGCCGCCAAGGAATTCCCCGCGATCGCCACGCGGCCAAGGGTTGAGCTGTTCCCAAGGGAATCGTGGGCCCAGTCTGACTCGATCGCCACCGTCGCATGGGGCAACACCTGTCCTGCCCCTCGGGCCCCGGCCAGAAACTCAGCGGGCCGCAGGGTGGCCACCTGGGAGGCGGTTTCCGTGGAGCCATAGGTGGGAGCCAGCCGCACCCCCACCGCTTGGGCTTGATCCAACAGGGCCGGCCAGGCGGGCGCGCCCCCCAACAGAATCACGCGAAATTGCTGGAGCCACGGGGTTTCTGGCCCCAGCAGCCGCAGGAGCTGGGTGGGAACCAGGGACAAAAACCCGATCGACCCCAAGCGCAATCCTTGGGCGATCGGGGCCAGGGCTAGCCGGCCGCCGCCCCAAAAGCAACGCAAGACCTGCATTAACCCGCTGGCATGGCACAGGGGCAAGGTGCAAAGGGTGCTGTGGGTTTGGGGGCCGGGCCAATCTTCCACAAAATAAGCGCAAAAGCCGGCCACGGAAGCGGCCAGCGATCGGGGTTGGTGCAGTGCAAAGCGGATTTGGCCCGATGTGCCGCCCGTGGGTAGCCCAATCCAAGGTTCCGCCGTCGGGGGCAAGGGAGCACGATCGCCCGGGGGCTTATCTAGGATGGTTTCGCCCTGGTTTTCCCAGAGTCGATCGGGCTGCAACCAAGTCAGCACTTGGGTTCGTTCAGCGGCGCTCCATTGGGCATTGCCTAAAAAAACGGAGCAGCCTTGGGCAACGGCCGCGAAAAATCCCGCCAAAAAGGGCAATGGCTCCGATTCCAACAGCAAAATTCGCCGTTGGGTTCCCCCGCAGCCCGATCGCGCCAGGGCCGCCGCTCGTTCCTCCGTGGCCCGCAGCAGCGCCTCGGCCTCAATGCCCCACAGCCAGCCGGCCGCTGTTCGATCGCGCAATGTGGCCAGCCAGCGATCGGGCGCGGCCCAGGCCAAATCGGGCGTTAGGATCGCCGGTTCCATAGGCCTTCCAACCAGCGAGGGGGCAAGGGATCCAGCCAACTGCCCACCCCAAAGCCCAAGGCCCGTGTGCCCCCAGGCCGCGCCCCCACTTCCGCCAACCGCAGCGCGGCCCCTTGGCCCACAAAACTTTCAAACACCGAAGAAAACACGCAATCGAGGCCGCGGGTTTGAATGGTGGCCTGGAGGCGGCTGGGAAATCCGGCAATGCTGGGTTTCAGAACAAACAAACCGCGCCAGCCCCCTTGGACGGCGGCTTGCAGGTGTTTGAACTGGGTCACCGATTCATCAAGGGCGATCGGGGTGCGGAAATGGGGAGCGATCGCCTGCATGGGAGCCACCTGGGCCAGGGGCTGTTCCAAAAATTCCACCCGATCGCCCGCCCCGTCGCACCGTTCCAGCCAGCCGCGACAGGCGGCCTCCGTGAGCGCCCCGTTGGCATCCAGTCGCAACCGGCCCTCCGGCGGCAGGTTCCCCAACAATTGCGCAAACCAGCCCCATTCCAATTCGCTGGCAAAAACGCCAATTTTCCACTTGAAGGTGCGATGGCCGGCTGTCCAGGGAGTTTGCCAACTGCTCAACACCCGTTCACCGGCCGGTAACAGGGCCGCCAAGCGATCGGGCGGGAGGGTAAAGGGGGCCGGTTCCCGATCGTTAGCCAGGCTTTTGAAGGCCGATTCCAGGGCAAATTGACAACAGGGCAAAGTGTCTGGAATTTGCCACAGTTGAGCCGGTGAAATTTCCCCATCCAGCGATCGTAAAAAGGCGATCGCCTGCTCCAGGGTTTCAGTGCCAAACCAAGGCAAGGGTGCGATTTCTCCCCAACCGAATCGATCGGCTTCATCTCGCAGCCGCACCACAATTCCTTCGCGCTTGGCCCAACTGCCATAGCTGGTTTGTAACGGACGCACAAAGTTGCGTTCGTAATATCGAAATTGCACATTCAAGCGATTCGATCGCACCAGTTTCCTCCTGATTTTAGGCCGGGGGGTTGGCCACTACTGTAACCAAGCCCCCAACAGAAAACCGCCACTGAGGGCTAAACCGCTCCAAAAATGAAATTTGACGGCGATGAATTTGCTGTTGCTGACCCGATCGGGCTGGTCGTGGTGTTGCCCCACATGCCGACACAAATGCAGGGCGATCGGCAAGCTCAAACCCGTGAGCAACGTCCAAAGGGGGAAAGCCCCCCACAGGACTCCCGCCACCACTACCCCAAAGGCTGTGCCACAAAACCAGGGCAGCAGGGCGGCCGATCGAGCCGTGCCCAGCCGGGCCACGGGCGATCGTTTGCCCGCCCGCAAATCATCCGCCACCTGATGGAAATGGGAACAGAACAAAATGAGGCTGGTGGTAATGCCCATAAAGACGGATGCGCCCCAATTCAACAGCGACCAACTTTGGGTTTGGCTATAGTAAGCAGCGGCCAGGGCCATGGGCCCAAAGGTGACAAAACAGATGGGTTCTCCCAACCCTAAATAGCCAAAGCGAAAGGGCGGCCCTTGATAGCTATAGCCCAAAACACAACTGGCTAAAATGATTGCCAAAACCGTCCAATCCTGTTGGAGCCAAGCGATCGCCCCAATGGATGCAATTCCGGCCACTAAGAATAGATTGGCGATCGCAAAAACCAGCGATCGGTTACCGGTTAAATTCACCACAGAATGGGCTTTATTCACATCAATGCCCGTATCAGAATCAAACACATCATTGGTTAGATTCAACCAAGCAATAATGGCAATGGCCGCCCCTAAAAACAGGGCCAAAATTCCCCCATTCAGCCGTTTGGTTTCAAAGGCGGCGGTGGCGGATCCCAACAGAATCGGCATCACTGCCACGGTATACATGGGCAGTTTAATCGCCGCCTTCCAAAGTTGACGGCGGGAGGGCGCTTCGGGCGGGCTGTTGGGTGGGGCAGAAAGACTGGGAGCAGTCATAGGGCGATCACGACAGTCAACGGTGGTAGATGGTGGCTTGGGCAGCCGACAGGCCCAGAGCGGCCTCACCAATGCCCAAGGGGGTTCAGGCAGGATTCAGGCGTGGTTCAGGCAGGGCGATCGGGCAGAGCGATCGGGTGACTGCTGAATCATGCCAAATTTACCAGATGCGCCTTAGGGGGCGGGTATTATTGAGGAAACTCGATTAAGATAACCAGTAGTCGAAGCATTGCGGCAGTTCGGACGATAATTAATTTTTTTTACAGCCTTTAATCAAATCTGAATTCTAATGTTAAGCGCACTGGGTCAGCAAACAGATTTGCTCTCACCAACGCGCCTCTATTGCATACTTGAGGCAGCTCGGGACGAGTTCTTGCGATCGTTTCGATCGCAAATTGTGCGTTTAACTTTTGAAATTCCGGCGCTCGATCCCCTGGAAGTTTTTGCTGAGTTTTCCCAGGCGGATTGCCTCAGTTTTTATTTTGAAAAACCCGATCGTCGATCGGCAATTGCTGCCTTTGATCGCACGGTGGCCTTGGCGGTGGCCGGGAGCGATCGGTTCACAAAAACCAAGGCCTTTGCTCGAAAGATTCATGGCCTGTTGCGTGCGAGCGAACGGGCCTATGGCATGGCAGAGGGCGATCGCCCGGCCTCGACCCGATCGATTCCGTCGCTGCTTTGTGCGTTTCCCTTTCTTGATGAACCGCGCGACCTGGGCAGTCCCTTTGGGGAGGCGTTGATTTTTTTACCCCGCTGGCAAGTGGTTCGCCGCACCACCGCCCAGGGCCCCATCACCACATTCACGGCTAATGCTTGGGTGGATGGTTGCACCGATTTGGATCAGCTCTGTGGGGAACTGTGGCAACCGCTCGATCGACTGTTGCAGTGGCGCAGCAGCAGCACCAGCTTGACTGCCAGGACAGCCCGTTACCAGTCCGGTGGGTGGGAGCTGGCCGCGCCGGATGATCCGGCCTTTTTGGCGGCGGCTCGATCGGCCCTGAAAGATATTGCCGATCGGCAGTTTTGCAAGGTGGTGCTGGCCCGGGCGATCGACTGGCAAGCCCCGGAACCCTTGGATCCGGCCCTGTTGCTCCATAACCTGCGCCACCGTCACCCCGGTTGCTACACCTTTGCGGTGGGGAACGATCGGGGGCAAACCTTCTTGGGAGCCAGCCCTGAATGCTTGGTGGCCATTGACCACGGCCGGATTGTCACGGAAGCCCTGGCCGGGTCGGCTCCGCGCGGCACTACGCCGGAACTCGATCGAGCCTGGGGCGATCGCCTGCTCAACAACCCCAAGGAACTGCACGAACACCGGTTGGTGGCGGATTTCATTGCCGATCGCCTCGCCCAGTTGGGGGCCCATCCCAAGGTGGCCGTCAAGCCTAGCCTGCGCAAATTGAGCAATATTCAACACCTGCAAACGCCAATCTGTGGCCGGTTGCCGCGCAATGTGGATCCATTGGATGTGGTGGCGGCCTTGCACCCCACCCCGGCCGTGGCGGGTTTGTCCCGATCGGCCGCCATTGCCGCCATCGATCGCTACGAACCCTTTGAGCGATCGCTCTATACCGGGGCGATCGGTTGGCTCGATCCGATGGGGAATGCGGAATTTGCGGTGGGGATTCGATCGGCCCTAATCCAGGGCGATCGGGCCCGGCTGTTTGCGGGCGCGGGCATTGTGGCCGGATCCGACCCCGAGCGCGAGCTAGCCGAAATTCAACTCAAGCTCCAAGCCCTCTGGGCCGCCTTAATTTAACCATTGGCCACGCTAAGAGGTTGCAAGTTTGTGGATCCAATCACCCAGCGCCACCGGACATCCGGGCGATCGCCCCCCATGGATTCCACTTCAACCCAGCCTCTGACCCAATCAAGAAGGACGAAGCGCCAAACCCAGTTTTTGATCAGTACCAAAAATCTTTGCTACGCTGCAGGAGCTTAGCAACCGGAGTCATCACCGGATCAGCCGGGATCGCCCTCCAGTCTTTACTGATCCCCATTTCCTTGACGAATCGCCATAACTTTCCTTCGGACAGTGCTTGGAAAAATGGGCTAAGCAGAGTATAACGAAGTGTAAAGATCTCGATCGAGAGACCAACCGTTTCGATGTGACTGCCCCCATCGAGCGTGATTCTGTATCCTATTGCGCTTTCCTCAAAGCCACATTCCTCCACACTGACCGGAGTGTCGTCTGTTGCAGTCCGCGTCTTTCCCGTACATCCATAGCAATTGACTTTGAATAGCGCCCGCAAGCCACAGCGCCTATGAAAGACTTCTCTGCCCGTTTAATGAATGCCCTGGGCCTGGCCTATTGGGTCGAAATCACGACCCAGGTTCCTCGGTGTACCTACTACTTTGGTCCCTTTAGCTTGGAGTCCACAGCCAAAGCATCGGTGGCCGGTTATGTGGAAGATTTGGAAATCGAAGGAGCACAGGGCATTGCGGTGAAGGTAGCCCGCTGCAAACCCACGGATTTGACCATTTTCGATGAAGCAGAGGAGGCGGCCCCGAGCGATCGCCCTTTCTCGATGGTCAGTAGCCAGGCTTAGGGCCCCTGCGATTCTCGGAAAACTCCTCGTGCGATCGCCCGGCAGCCCTCGGTGATGGGGATGATTCCAACGGGCGATCGGGAGGTGAAGAATCGAGCGACCTGGCTACTCAATTTGACTCTGAATTCAGGGATGACGTTAACATCCTTCCTGCCATCAATGGGCGGAATTTCGGCTCTAGGCAAACAGCTTCGGTTGTTTGCCTGGGCCATGGGTTAGGAGTTCATTTGCAATTTCAATCCCCTTCAATTTCAATCCCCAGCAACCTGGATCCATAGACTAGTGCGATGATGAGTTTTTGCCCAGAAGACCGTTAAGCCCGTCAGCTTGCTGCTCCGTTAACTTGCCTTGTGGTCTGCCTTGCAGCCCTAAGTTTCAGCCCTAAGTTTCTCGTTCCATTCAGTTTGTTTTGCCAATCTGGCTTACCAAGGACTGCCGATCGCCACGAAGGCAGCCCAGTAGTAGGGATGAGCCAGGGATCCGGAATTATCTGGCAGCGACGGCAACGGAATTGGCCCCCGGGCGCTGGATGTGAGGCCGCTCCCTTCAACGCGGACTCGTCCTTCAATCATGGCCATTTGGGCCTGACGCAGGGCTTGGGACTTCGTGGGGGCGATCGAGAGTTGCCGATAAAACTCGCTCATGAGGGCCAGGGTTCCTTCATCGCTCACATACCAAAGACTGGCGAGGGCAGATTTTACCCCCGCCTGTACGGCTAGCCCTGCAAACCCCAACTCCGCATTCGCATCACCCACGGCCGTGCGACAGGCACTCAGCACCAGCAACTCCACGGGGGGATTGTTCAAACTCAGTTCCCGCAGTCGATCAAGCGTCAGGCGCTCCTGATTCCAGAACTGAATGTAGGAATTCACCGGTTGGCCGGGTTTGAATTCGCCGTGGGTGGCCAGGTGCAAAATGGGGGCCGGCTGCCGTTGGCGCTGGGTTTGCAGGTTGGCGATCGTGAAGGCTTCGTTCAAGAAGGTGGTGGTTTGGGCCCGTTCTTGGGCAATGGTTTGCAGTTCCATGGGGACGGCAGGCAGGGGATTTAACCCCGCTGGAAATTCGGAAGCTCCCATGGCCAAAATGGGCGCATTTCGAAGGCTGACGTAGCGGGCATCGGTTAGGTTAACGCTGGGGGTCATGCCCAAGGCAAACCGCTGCACCAAAAATTGTTGACCATCATGCAGGGCGGCCCAGGGGAGCGATCGCAGGCCCACATCGGGGGAGATCAGCAGGGTATCGATCTTTTGGGCGGCCAGTTCTGGGGCGATTGGGGCGATCAGCCAGCGATCGAGCTGTTCTGCTGCCGTGCGGTAGGCGTTGCCCCGGCGCAACACAGGATTGGTGATCGCTTGGCGCAGGCGATCGGCGGCGGCCAACACTTCGGCCCGGCCCACGCCCGATCGTCGGTAGATCGGTTCCCCGCTGCTGGTAATCACCACCAGATCCGTTTGTTGTTCCTGCAACATCACGTAGATCAAGGCAGTTTGGCTGTTGGTCTGTTGTCGAATGTCGCTCAACAGTTCCCGTAAAGAGGCACTGCTGACGGGGTTATTGGAAATTGAACTACCCAAATAGGTCTCAATTTGCTGCGTCCAGGTGTTTTCCAGTTGATCCAAGCCCAGGTCAAAATTTCCCTGAACGAAGGTGTCGCCTAGGCTGGCATCCAGGGCTAAATCACTGGCCTCAATGTCAGCCAGCATGGCGAGACTTTCGGGGCCCAGTTTGCTGGGGTCAAATTTGCCATCGGGCCCCAACTCTCCAGGTTCTGGGCCAAATTCTCCATCGGGTCCCAGAGGGAAATCGGGGCCGAATTCCCCCGGATCAAAGGCTAGATTCCCCTCTCCCCCCGGGCCAATGGGGCCAAAGTCCCGATCGCCAAACTCCCCTTGCAGGCCGGGCGGGTCAAACTTTCCGGCTTCAAAGTCGCTGGCAATATCTTGGGCGTTGTTAGGGGGTAGCCGATCGCCCAGTTCATCGAGAGATCCGGGACGATTGGGAACGCTTGGCAGCAAAGGGAACGGCGATTGATCGCGCAACACTTGCAAACCCGCGCCCCCCTCTTGGCCATTAACCGACCCCGTCACCAAGGCCGCGCCCGGCTCCAGAGTCACCGTTTCGCCAGTACGGGTGAGTTGCACGGTTCCATCGTCCCCCACGGCAATGCTGGTGGCAACGTTTTCAGCGGGGCCGCTCAGCAGCTCTGGCAGGGTGAGGGGTGCAAAGAATCCCGTATCAGCGGGCCGAATGGGGCTGTTGTTGGGGCTGCTGAGGCCGGGAATGCCAATGTCGAAGCTGAGAATGTTGCCGATCGCCTGGATGCGCACCACCCGATCGCCCTCCACGGCGGCCACCGTGACGGCGTTGGCCCCTGAGGCGATCGATCCCGTAGAAAGCACGGTTCCCCCCAGGAGAGCCACCTGTTGATTCGCTTGAATGGTTCCATCGTGAACGATCGACCCCGCCAGGAACGGCGAAAAGGCAAAGGCCGTAGGCGTGCCGTTCAATCCCCGCAAGTCATTGCCCTCAAAGACGTTGAACCACTGGAGACCAA
Organism: Limnothrix sp. FACHB-1083; assembly: GCF_014696485.1. Taxonomy (NCBI): domain Bacteria; kingdom Bacillati; phylum Cyanobacteriota; class Cyanophyceae; order Pseudanabaenales; family Pseudanabaenaceae; genus Limnothrix; species Limnothrix sp. FACHB-1083. Next base: position 201,089 of record NZ_JACJQD010000010.1, read on the forward strand.
ATTGCACAGCGTTGGCGCTGGTGGCATAAAAGCTGCCGGGTACGTTCACTTGGGCCGTGCTGCCAAAGACGATGCCCGCCGGGTTTAAAAGATAAAGATTGGCGGAACCGCCGCTCATTTGCACCAGACCATCAATCACCGAGGGATCGCCACTGGTAATGCGGCCAAAGATGTTCTGAATGCTGGGATCGATGATGAAGGTGGCTCTGTCGCCCGGTTCCAGGTCAAATTGCTCAAACCCATGGAAGAGGTTGGTTCCACTGCTCGATCGACTGCCACCCGTGATGTTGAACTGTTGATCATTGGGGCGATCCACGAGGGTTCCCAATCCGTCATCAGCCGGAACCACGTCGGCCAGCGCTGGGCCGCCGATCCAGACTGGGCCGAGGGCGATCGTGAATCCCAACCAAACTCTCAACCAGGGCCAAACTTGCGAGAGCACGCGAAAGGACATGAGGCGATCCTGAGGTAGGGGAGTGGAAATGATGGTTGGCGATCGGGCAATTTCTCGGGACTGGATGAAGCGCCTATTATTCTAGGCTTCGTCCCCTCTTCGTTCGCGGGTTGACCCAAGCCGGTTAACCCAAGCCGGTTAACTCAAGCTGGTTAACTCAAGCTGGTTAACCCAAGCTGGTTAATCAATTGCCTATTTCAGGAGACTAAGCCGTTATGGTGCTAACCGCTTCAATGATGTTGGAATTGGGTACTCTGGCTCCAGATTTTGCCCTGCCGGAGGTGACCACGGGCGAGACCATTTCCCTAGCAACGGTGGCCGATCGCCCGTTGCTGTTGGTGATGTTTCTTTGCCGCCATTGTCCCTATGTCAAGCATATTCAGGCGGAGTTGGCCCGGTTGGGTCGAGATTGGGGCGATCGCGCCGGGATCATTGCCATCAGCGCTAACGATGCGGTGGCCTATCCCGATGATGCGCCCGATCAGCTGGCGGACTGGGCCCGGGACTGCGGATTCAACTTCCCCCTGTGCTATGACGAAACTCAGGCGGTGGCCCAGGCCTACTCGGCCGCCTGCACCCCAGATTTCTTTGTGTTTAATCGCGATCGCGCTTTGGTCTATCGTGGCCAGCTCGATCGCAGCCGCCCCGGCAACCCAGAACCCAATGATGGGGCAGATTTGCGGGCTGCGTTGGCGGCCGTTTGGGCGGGGGAACCGGTTCCGGAACCCCAAATTCCCAGCTTGGGTTGCAACATCAAGTGGAAACCCGGCAATGAGCCGACCTATTTTGGTCTCAGTGCAGTTTAGGGGGCAGTTTTGGGGGCGGTTTAGGGGATTGCCGGTTGGTCGGATGCTGCCGCCGCCATGCGTTTGGGTCTCGGCCTGGGTTTCAATCTAGGTCTCAATAATGGGCACAAGAAGTTAGCCAACAGCTATGAGCGATCGTCCCCGTTCTCGAAAGAGTCAATCCAAGAGTGGATCCAAGAGTCGATCCAAGATTCAACCCAAGCGTCGATCAACGGGTCGATCAATCCCCCGAAATACCCTATGGGGGGCGATCGGGTTGGCGATGTTGTTGTGGGGGGTGGGTTCTTGGGGCCGCACAACCGTTGATCCGGTTTCGGGGCGATCGGTCTTGGCGAGTAATCAGCTCATTGGTAATCCGCTTAATGACCAGTTTGCTGATCAGTTTGTTGGCCGATTTATTGGCCGATTGGGCGATCAAATTAATGATCAACCCAATCATCAGCCCAACGATCGACAATATCTCAAGAATCAACCCCATCAACCGCTTACTCAGTGGCTGATGAGCACGCGCCGATCGAGCGATCGGCGCTATTCTCGGGCCGCTTTGGACTATTTCATGGAAGTGGCGTTTGGAAACGAATTTTCCAATAATCCTGATACAAACTACATTCGCAAGTGGGCGAGCGATTTGCGGTTGGCGGTGCGAGGTGGACCGACGACGGCCGATCGGGAAACGCTCGATCGAATTGTGGGTGATCTCAATCAATTATTGGGTGGCGCAATTCGGATTCGCTTCACCACCCAAAATCCCAATGTCGTCATTTACTTTGTGCCGGAAGCGGATTTTCCGAAATATGACCCCCACTATGTGCCCCGAAACTTGGGATTTTTTCGGGTTTGGTGGACGGGCAATGAAATTCAGCGGGCCCAAATTTTAATTAGCACCACGGGGGTGACTCAACGGGAGCGATCGCACCTGATTCGCGAAGAACTGACCCAATCTTTGGGTTTGATGAACGATGCGGAAACCTATCGCGACAGTACGTTTTATCAAGGTTGGACGGAAACACAGGATTTTTCACCGCTCGATCGGGATTTAATTCAAATGCTTTATGATCGCCGGGTGCGCAGTGGTCAAACCCGTGAACAAATTCGCCAACTTTTCCGCTAGAGGCGGTCTGAAAAGCAACTCACCGGTAATCATCCAATCATCGGGGCAAGGGGCTTAAGCCCCTTGTCTTTGTCGATCTCAGCCCCTTGTCTTTGTCGATCAATGAGACCCAAAATTCAGTAGTTTTGACTTTTCCGATATTTGCTTTTAAGGCATTTACTTAGAGAGAGTCTGATCACCTTTTGCTTTTATTTTTGCCTTTCAAATTTTACTTTTTACCTTTTACTTTTGAAATCCAAATAAGGCCGACATAGGGGTAAATCAAAATCCTGTGCCCCATGTTGCAAGCGATCGGCAACCCATCGACAGCCATATTCCACAAAATTGAGCGATCGCACTTGGGACAAATTCCAAAGGGTTGCCGTTCGATCTTCGCTGCCGGAAGCGAGCTGTTGCCCATCGGGACTAAAAGACACGCTGCTGACGATCGAGCTATGGCCGCTGAGGGTGGTGATCAGCTTGCCTTCGGGCGATCGCAGTTCGATCGCGCTGTTGTTTTTCGCGATCGCCAGCAACTGCCCATCGGGACTCCAAGCAACCCGCGTCAGACCACTATCACCTTGGGTGGGAATTCGGCGCAGCAGCTCGCCCCGTCGGTTCCAAATCCGCACCTCTTGGTTGCGGCTGGCGGCGGCGATTTGTTCACTGTCGGCCCGAATCGCCAAGCCCCAAATGCCGCTGCCCGTGCCCTTCAGCACTTGGGCCGGTTGTTCCTGAAGTCGGCTGCGAGCGCGATCGGCCCAAGTCCAAAGCTTCACGGTGCTATCGGTGCTGGAGGTGGCCACATAGGAACCATCGGGACTGAAAGCCACATCCCAAATGCGGGCTTTGTGGGCCGGGAACCGTTGCAACTGCACATAGCGCCCATTGTTCTCATGCCGCCAAAGGTTGAAGTGCAAATCGTCGCCCACCGCTGCCAAATAGCGCCCATCGGGACTGAAGGCCACGCCATGGATCGGCGACTGGCTGCCGGTCATGGATTGGCGGCGATCGGTGGTCACATCCACCCAAGTCAGCTTGCCGTTGGCATCCCCCGCCACAAACTGCGGTTGAGTGGGGTGCAGGGCCAGGCTGTATAGCTCTCCCTCACTGAGGTTGGTGAATTCCCGCACCGGCTGCCCGTTCCGTTGCCAAAAACGCACATCGCTGGCGGTGATGGTGGTCATTTGTGGCCACAAGGGAGAAGACTTGGCGGCATAATTCACCCGCCAAACGGTGGTGGGGTGGTCTTGCAATTGCTCAAAAAAGGCGTTTTCGGTGGCCCAAAACCGCAAAAAGCCATCTTCGCTGACGGAGGCCAGGGTTTTGCCGTCTCTGTTGAAGGAAAGACCGCGGATGGTGGCCGCATGGCCCGGATAGATCCGCAGCAGGCGACCGGTGGCCGTTTCCCACAGGCGCACGGTGCGATCGGCCGAAGCGGAGGCAAACCGTTGGCCATCGGCGCTGAATGCCACATTAATCACCGCTGCCTCATGGCGCAAAATGGTGCGTACCGGTGTGCCATCGGCCCGCCACAGCCGTAATTGATTGTCTGCGTGGGCCGAGAGGATCAAGTTGCCATCGGGGCTGAAAATGGCATCCCAAACGGCGCTGGCTCCGGCGTTGAATTGGCGTTGGCGTTGCCCCGCGATCGACCAAAGGATCATTTGCCCATCAATGCCGGTGGAGATTACCCGTTGGCTGTTGGGGTGAAAGGCCACGGACCAAACGGTGGATTTGTGGCCCCGCAAGGTGGTTTTCAGGTTGCCTGTGGTGGCTGACCAAATTTTGGCGGTCAGGTCGCTGCTGCCGGAGACGATCCATTGCCCATCTTGGCTCCAGTCCACGGACCAGATTCCCCCTTGATGGGCAGTGAATTTCTTGAGCAACCGGCCGGAGTTGCGATCCCAAATGTGCAAATTGCCGTCAAGGGAGGCGGTCAGCAGCTTTTGATTGTCGGGGCTGAAGGTGGCATCGTAAACCAAGGAACTGTGCTCCAAGGTATGAACCAACGAGCCGTTTGAGCGCCACACCTTGGCGGTGCGATCAGTGCCAGTGGTCACGATCGATTGACCATCGGGGCTAAATTCCGCGGCCAATGCGCCGCCGGGGTGAGCAAAGCGCTGATTTTTCTCGTTTTCGCCATAAACTGCCTGCTCCAAAACGCTTTGGGTGCGTTGCTTCAGTTCTTGGCGAGTTTGGGCCGGCACAAGGCGCAATTGTTGGAAGCGATCGCGTGCTTGCAAAGCTTGCAACAGGGCATCCAGTCGTTGATCGGAGGCAAAACTCCCTCGGGAGGCGGCAATGGTCGATCGCACGTCGCTGATGGCGGCCTGCTGGTAGGCGTACAGGGTAATGCCACCGGAAACCAAGGAAGCGGCGAGGGTAATGCTCAGGGCCACGAGCAGTTGGCGTTGGCGCTGGACGCTGCGTTGCTCAATTTCCAAACGGGCTTCGGCCTCCCGCAGGCGATCGAGTTCCAGTTGTCGCTGAATTTCCAGTTGCTCCAGTTCCTGGCTGGCGGCCAAGTAGCGATAGTCCAAATCATCGAGACTGCGCTTTTGCATCCAATCCAAGGCTTCCCGCAACGGATTGCCCCGCAACAGATAGGACGCATCGCGGTAGTTCGATTCCACCCAAGCATTCAGCCAAGCGGCATAGGGGCGCAGGTCGTCTAACTGTCGATCGACCCAGGCCAGGTTAAAGACTTCCCGGTAAATGCGACATTTAACCCGCAGGTAGCCATCCCGTTTTTCCACAATTCCCGCCAACAGCAATTCCGTTTGGGCCGCGGACCCATCCGACTGCACCAGGGGCACGGTGGCTTGGCCCGGTGGGTGGGGCGGTGGATCGGCGCTCAGTTCGGCGCGGCAAATTTGGCGATAGAGCATCAGCCGTCGCCCGGCCGATCGCTCGTCATACAGCAGTCGATCGCGGATGGTTTTCAAGTGCTCCGGTTCATCGGAGGCTTCCCAATGGTTCAGGATTTGGCTTTGAATCAGCCGATCGACAAAGGCCCTGGGCGAAAACTGGGCAGGCGGATTAGCATCGGCGGATGGGTCAGCCACGCGATCATCCGTGCGATCGGCCGCGCGAGCGGTAGTTTGGTCAACCGCTGCGGCGGGCATGGCCGCTGATAATTGGCGCGATCGCAACACCAACGCACAAATTTTTTGCACCAGAAATGGTTGCCCATTGGTCCAACGCAAAATTTCCCAAAGCACCCGCTCTGGCTGCGGAACCACATTCACCAACCCCGCCGCCAAACTGCTAACTTCTGAGTGCTGAAACCCTGTTAATTGAATTGCTTGGCCAATGTTGAAGGGTGTTCGACTTTTATCAGAAATTAGCTCGCCGGGGGTGGTGACTCCAAACAGGGCAAAGGTTAATCCTTGATAAAGATCCAACTCCGCACGACGGTTGTAGCAGGTGCGAATTAGGGCAAAAAAATCATCCGTGGGAAATTTTAAATTCAGAATCGTATCAATTTCATCAATTAAAATAACTAGGCGGTTTGTAATGCCCGATCGCAAAATTGCGTCAATAAATTCCCCCAAACGAGCCGCCGGAGGTAAATAGGCATATTCCTTCCACCAAGACCGCAAATCAAAGGGCAACGGCAGGGGTTTACTCAGCATGGCTGCGATCGCCGCGTACCACTGCTCAATTTCAATTTTTTGCGACCCGATCGCCGTCAGGTCGATCGCCGCGCAGCTAATGCCCTGTTGTTGCAGTTGCATCATGGTGCGCAACCGCAGGCTCGACTTGCCCATCTGCCGCGCATTGAACACATAGCAAAACTCGCCCGCCAGCAGCGCTTGCAAGAGGTAGTCGTCCGCTTGGCGCTTCACGTAGGCTTGCGATCGGGGCGGTACACTGCCCCCCACCTGATAGACAAAATCCGAAGGAGAGGCAGGGTTGATCATGTCATGAAAGAGTTAGGAAAAACTGTCGAAACAGTTCACAACTGGGAAACGCCAAGCGCTGATCAAAAGTAACCAACCCTAATCCCTGGAGTCGAAAGGCCTGCGTGTGGGGCAGTTCTAACCCCTTGGGCGATCGCACCACCTGCTGCATAGTTTCTAGGAGTTCCTGTTGTTCAAGGAGCTTCAGCAAGCGGCGTAAGTAACTACTAAAAACGCTATCGGGATTCGTTGCCTGTTGCGGCAAATCCGCCAGGGAAAGTTTTTGATGCGCCAAATAAAATAAGCCAATTTGAGATAGGAAGGGATTCCCCCCTAAAAACGTGAAAATGGCATGGCCGTATTCTTTGGCCGCTGTTAGTTGATATTGTTGGGCAAGGGTCACCACCTGTTCACAGGTGAATGCGGGCAGCTCCAACAACAGCCCCACATTAAACGGCGATTGATTGAGACTTAAGGGCAACCAAACTTCCGTGGAGTGGATAATTGCAATGTGTAATTTATGCCAAATAGTTCGATTTTCCAAACCATAGCGCCCCTGCTCATACCAAGATCGCAATAAGCCGAAAAAGTCCGTCGCTAATTCGGGATACCCAAAAAGCCGATCTAGCTCGTCTAAAACTAGGAGTAATGGCGCATCCGATTCCGCCAATAGATAGTTTTCAAAATATTCTGAGCAAGCATAACTCACCCCAAACATCGGATCCCACTGATCCGCCAGGCGATCGGCTAGCCCCAAGCTTTTGGCTGCACTGGCGCAAAACCACTTTAAAAACCAGTCTAAGTCTCCTAAAACTTGCCGATCGGCTCCCTGTAAATTCACAACTGCTGTCCGAAATCCTCGCTGCTGAACTTCGCTCAGGGTACGTGCTATTAGGGATGTTTTGCCATATTGCCGAGGAGCCTTGATTCGCACCAGTGATCCCGGCTGAACCACCTCTTCAATACAAAGACTTTCGAGGGGGGGTCGATGAATATAAAACGGAGAGTCGATCGGTAACTGCCCCCGGGGTGGAGCCACTTGCATTGCCCAATCAGTTGATTTTTTGGTGCGTTCAAGATTGCGAACTTGCATAGAAGTTAAATAGTCTCCCTCGCTGAGATCTAAACCAAAAGCCTGAAAATAGAGAAGGAGTGATTGAAAATCCACTAATTTTTCGCGACGGCGCACCTTCGTTAAGGTATTAGGACTCAATTGAGTGAAGCAACTGAGCTGTTCTAAGGTGTAGGGCTTTCCCTGGTTTTGTTGGGTTGCAGAAATTTGCTCTGCGGACTGCAAGCGTTGCCAACCTTGAGGACTTAACATAACGCCGCGATATCGTTTATAGACTCTTGGAATTTCGGCCATTCAGCCCCCAAACCTTACAACTAACTTCGGGGAATTCTGCTGCGATCGCTGCCTTGAGACAGGGCGATCGCCTGTGAAAATAGATGATCTCAATGGATACTTACGTCGAAAATACTATAGAGTTTGTCCATTTCAGCTCCTTTGAGCTTAAGTTGTGACCTTAAGTTGCGATGTTTAGATGTCAAGCAAGCTGAACTTGTCTAGAATTAATTCTGATCACAAATATTCAATCTTGCAAATGATTGAATTTGTTTTTGAACAGTTCTCATTTGTTTTAATCACTTGATTTTAACGAACGACGATGCGCAAAATTGTGTTTTTAGAGGATGTCTGAGCAGTGAATTGGAACGCTAACTAAGCAGTAACAGGCATGGGATCAAGAAACTTAGACTCCTGATCTTTGCTGCTTGGGAAGACCCACAATGTATCAATTTTGACTTCCCAGACATCCTCTTAAAATAATGAAGACGCTTTGCAGGATTCACCATAACAAATCACCATGGCAAAGGCCAACCTAGGTTTTGGCTGCCCATAATTTTGACGCTTTGCATATTTTGATACAACATAGGTTTTTGGTAATATTGACCTTGCTCCCGTTATTCCTCTCATTTTCTGAGGACTGAGCTAAGATGGGGGGCTAACAAGCAATGAGCTAATAATTATTTAAACTTCATTTTTTGTTAGGATGCTTAAATGGATCAAGCAGCTTAAGTGTTGCTAATTCTCGAAACCAGAAACTTCATCTCCTGCTCATAGTGACCATCTCCCGCTACAGCGAGTACCTTCAATGGATTTGCAAAAAATCAAGGAAATTTTTGAAGCGATCGTTTTGGGCAGCCAATCTTATATGCCCCATGGTCATTGTTATTTGTGGCAAACGCCCTTAGTGGGGCTGCATGTGGTTAGTGATTCACTAATTGCGATCGCCTATTTCTCGATTCCCGCCATGCTGATGTACTTTGCCTATCAGCGTCGGAAATTTTTGCCTATCAGTATTTTTCTGATGTTCGGGGCATTTATTATCCTATGTGGCTTAGGTCATTTGCTGGAAGTTTGGACTCTGTGGTATGGGGCCTATTGGCTAGCGGGAATTGAAAAAGCTTTAACAGCTTTAATTTCTTGCTACACGGCCGTTTCCCTGGTGAATTTATTGCCTCAGTTTTTGTCGCTGCGCAGTCCGGACGAACTGGAGCGAATTAATCAACAATTGCAGCAGGAGGTTAGCAGTCGGGAGCTTATTGCCCAAGAATTAGCCCAAATCAATCAGAATTTGGAGGCCCGAATTGCCGATCGCACCGTTGAGTTACAAACCAAAAATACTCAACTGATGCGAGAGATTCAGGAACGCCAATCGATTGAACAGTCTTTGGCGCGGCGGTTGGCCTGTGAACAAATTTTTTCTAAAACCTTGCAGCGTGTTTGGACAACGGCGGATTTTGAACCCCTGTTTCAAACCCTAGTGCAAGATGTTCGAGAATTTTTGCAGGTCGATCGGGTGCTGATTTTTCAGCTCAATGAGGACTTCAGCGGTGCAATTTCGGCGGAATCTGTTTCGGATCCTAGTTTGAGCCTGTTGGGACAATCCTTCACAGATCCTTGTTTTCAAGAAAAACATGCTCCTCTATATCAAGCAGGACGCATTTGCATAATTGAAGACATTGAAACCAGCCCCTTGCAAGAATGTCATCGAGAATTTTTGCGTAGTTTGCGAGTGCGCAGCAACTTAGTGATCCCAATTTTATGGAAATCAGAATCTAGTGATTTAGATTGGCAGGAAAACCTTGGTGATCAAGCAATTACTCCGGCTCATTTTTATCTTTGGGGATTATTGATTGCCCAATCCTGTCAGGGGGCACGATCTTGGGACAATTTGGAAGTGGAAGCATTGCAACAGTTGAGTTTGCAATTGGGAATTGCCCTGCGTCAAAGTAAGTTGATGAACCGATTGCAGGAAGAATTACAAGAAAAACAACAAACTGCTTTGGCCCTACAAGCTTCTGAACAAGAAGCACGACAGCAGGCCGCATCATTAGCCACAACATTAAATCAACTGCAAGCAACCCAAGCTCAGTTGGTGCAGTCCGAAAAGTTGGCTTCTTTGGGCAAAATGGTTGGCGGCATTGCCCATGAAATTAATAATCCCTTGAGCTTTATTTATGGCAACTTAACCCACGCTCAAGAATATAGTCATCAAGTATTTCAAGGACTTGACCTCTATCAACAGCATTATCCTAATCCAGTGGATCCGATCGCTCAGTGGCTCTCGGAAGTGGAATTTGAATTTCTAAAAACTGATTTTCCTAATCTTCTGACATCTATGAAAAACGGAGCCGATCGAATTCGTGAAATTGTGTTGTTGTTGCGCAATTTTTCGCGATTGGATGAATCGGAACTCAAATCCGTTGACATTCATGACGGAATTAATAGCACACTCAGCATTTTAACTGAGCGATTTCTAGAGTCCACTTGCGGTCAAGTGATTCAGTCCCATTGCGCCTACGATCGCGATATTCCCACGGTGGAATGCTATCCCGGTTTGCTGAATCAAGCGCTGTTTAATTTGTTTAGCAATGCGCTGGATGCTATTGAGGAACGCTGTCGATTGCAAGAAATGTTTGTGCCCATGGTGAAGGTGGAAACACGCCTGATTTGTCAGCAACATGCCAACGGTTTGACCTTGCAACGGTTTGCGCAAATTCAAATTACTGACAATGGTTCAGGGATTGACCCAGCGTTAGCAGATAAGATTTTTGACCCCTTTTTCACCACCAAGCCGATCGGGCAGGGGACTGGAATGGGCCTGGCGAATGCCTACCAAATCATTGTGAAACGACATCACGGGGAACTTTGGTATCAGGTGAATGAGCAGGGACAAACCCAATTTGTGGTGAAAATCCCGATCGAGCAATATTTTTCCAGTCCTGCTGCCACCGAGCGATCGGTTTCACCGGCCATGACGATCGATTCCTTGAGCAATTTTGCGCCCCGGATCTAGGAGTTAATGCTCAAGCACTCGAACCCCAAAATATTTCTAGAAAAATTTGTCTAAAATGATCAAATGATTGGCAAAAAAGTAGCTAGCTCGAAGTTTTAGGACTCTGATTCACGAGCCGGAAACGATCGATAAATTTCCATAATAAAGGCTGTTCCCTTGCCTGGCTCCGACAAGCAGGACAACATTCCCCCGTGCAAGTTCACAATAATTTGATGACTAATGGCTAGCCCCATACCGATTCCTTTACCCACTGATTTTGTGGTGTAAAACGGGTCGAAAGCTTGGCGGCGTAATTCGTCACTCATCCCCAAGCCATTGTCTGAAATCGCAATTCGCACGCGGTCTGGCTCAACGGTTTCAGTGCGCACGGTGATGGTTGGCAGGGTATCCGGTGGGTAGCTGTCGCCCACACCCTGATCCAACGCTTCGATCGCGTTTAAAAGTACTTGCATAAAGCATTGGTTTAACTGCCCGATCGCACAATCAACCAAGGGCAAATCCCCATAATCGCGCACCACTTGAATGGATGGACGTTTGCCATTTCCGGCTAAGTGAACCCCCATCAGACTAATAGTCGCGTCAAGGTTTTCATGCAAATCAGTAAACTTAATCGTTGACTCATCCAAGCGCGAAAACATGCGCAAGAGATTCACGACAGTTTTAATGCGATTAGCTCCCACGAACATAGAGCTAAAAAGGGGCGCAAAATCTTCAGTAATATATTCCAAATCCAACTCCGCAAGGACTGTGGTGATGTCCTCGTGGGGATTGGGATAATGTTTTTTATAGAGGCTCACTAAGTTTAATAGTTCCTCTAGATAGGTTTGGCAGTGATGAAGATTGCCGTGAATAAAGTTAATGGGATTATTAATTTCATGGGCCACGCCCGCCACTAAACGCCCTAAGGCTGACATTTTTTCTGCATGAACTAAGGTGATTTGCGCCTTTTGTAAATTCTCAAGGGCTTGGGCTAGCTTTTTGCTTTTTTCGGTAGCGACTTGGGCAATTTCCTGGCGACGCTTCACCTCCGCTTCCAGTTGAATTGCTTTTCGCCGCAGCTCCAATTGGGCAATGACCTGACGACCCAGCGCGTCTAGGGCTTCTATTTGCTGGGCTGTTAGCTGTCGGGGCGTTTTGTCAATCACGCACAATGTCCCGATCGCATGGCCATTGGTCGTAACCAAAGGCGTACCGGCATAGAATCGAATTTTTGGCTCGTTCAGCACTAGGGGATTATTGGCAAAACGTCCATCCTCCAGGGCATCTTCCACAATCAAAACTTCATCGGGCTGGCAAATCGCATGGGCACAAAAAGCCTGGCTGCGTGGAGTTTGTGTGGCATCAATTCCATGACGAGACTTAAACCATTGCCGCTCGCCATCCAGCAAGCTAATGAGCGAAATGGGAGTGCCGCAAATTTGGGCTGCAATCTTGGTCAAATCATCGTATTGACGCTCGGGAACCGTGTCCAAAATTTGATAGTCGAGCAGGTCTTGTAATCGTTCCTCTTCATCAGTGGGAAGGGGAAACAGCCCATGACCATCATGGGCTACGTCACTGGCTGGCAAATCCATGTCCAACTCCGAGGATGGAACGCGATCGGGATTGAGATTGTGATCAGCGTGATCAGATGAATTCAGCTTCAAAGTTGGTTGCTTAGGAGTGGTGTGGATTAGGTCAGGATAGCTGGCAAAGGTGGAGTTTTCTGACAAAGGAGAACCCAACAGAGCGGTCGATCGCGCGGCCTAGGTTTCTGGAGCCATGGAGGTTGAATCATAGCCCAAAACTGCCTTAGCCTGGGCGATCGCGCCCGATTGACGCTTAAAGAGCAAGCGGCGCTGAAGCCACTGAAACCAAGCCTTGAAGATGCGCATCATTGGGCGTTTGATTGACCTGCTGATTGGCCTGCTAGGTTCACTGACCTACTGACTATCGATCGCGGAGGTGTCTCCCCAGGTTACTCTAACGTCGCAAGATGGTAAAACTCGGGAAGAGATGATGTACTGACATCACAATTTAGCAGAGCCAGGAACACAACTTAACCCCCTGAAATGTTTCCTGAATTCATTGAATATTCAATCAATGTTCATGCCAGAGGGGCTGGTTTCAGGAAACCCAATCGGTCAGGATCTTTAAGCAGCAGCTTGAGAAGATTACCAAAGCGCCAATCGTTATAGGATCAAGGGTCTGAACTCCCTTGTTTTTATGCACTTGTCTTTGTTGATCGCTTGGGCTAGCCGTGCATTGGTTTTGGCGATTCAGACATTTTTTTAGGATATAGCTTTCACTCGGGATTTTCTAAAATTGCTTGATTTCCACTCAAAACAATTGATTAAGTGGCGAAATTGACCCATCACTAGGATTTTGCGCCAAATCTTCAAAGGTGGTGAATCGTTCCTGCTGCAGTTGTTGTAAGTAGCGGCGTTCTTGATAATAAAGATCGTGGAAAGTTTGTTGCTGTTCGTAGGCGCGATTGAGATTTTCTTCAAGGCGCTCCAGGTCGATCGGGTCGGGAGCCAGGGCCAAATTGCCGGCCACACCACCACCGCCGCCGCCGCCGCCGCCACTCCGCAGACTAATCACCTTATCGTTTCCGGAGCCGATCGGGGGTTCACCGGCAAAGACCCGCCGCAACGCTTCGGCAGCCACTTCCGCTTGCAGGTAATGGGAGAGCCAAGCATCCAGCAGGTGGCGGCAACGCTTGGCGCATTGCAGGCTTTCGAGGGTGGCGATCGCGGCGCGGATGGTCAGACCGGGGCGATCGAGATCCAAAAGGGTACGTTCATCTAAGCTCAAAAGCCGATCGACCATGGCCAAATCCTCATGGGAAAGGTCTGGATTCGATCGCAACTCGATCGCCAATTCAGTCGCCTCCTGACCCCATTGATCCTGGAGCTGCAAAATCTGCCGCCACAAAAAACGATGGTGTGACAGGCCAAACTCCAACTCCCGCTCCTCCAAAATGGCCAAGATTTGCTGGCGACGATCGGGACGGTGCAAATAAATCCGCAAGAGCTGTCCCTCCGCCGACTCCCGCAGGCTGCTATCGCCCGATCGTTGCCATTTGGCCGATCGCCCGTGCCAGCGCTGGCCCTGCACCTGCGATCGCAAGTCCTGCTCCAATTGCAGCGTGAAGTAGCTGTCCTTTTGGCCCAGCAGGTCGGCACAGCGGCGGATGTAGTGGCTGCGGGTGGCGGGATTGGGCAGTTGGCTCAGGAGCTTCACCGCATCGCCCACGGCCGCCTGGAATTGGTCGGCTAAGCGCAAATCCCGGGAACCGATCGCCCGATCGAGCTGCCAATCGAGCCAGAGGGGCGCATCGGCAATCAGGGTGCGGTAATGATCCGGGCTGTAGGTTTTCAGGAACTCATCGGCATCCTTGCCCCCCGGCAAATTCAACACCCGCAGTTGAATTTCGCCCCGGTAAGCCAGCCCTTCCACCTCCCCGATCGCCCGCTCCGTCGCCTTTTGGCCCGCCGAGTCCGCATCGAAGTTCAGTATAATTTGCTTCGATTCCGTGAACCGCGTCAGCAGCTTCACCTGGGCCAAGCTCAGGGCCGTGCCCAAAGCTGCCACAGCGTTTTCAATGCCCGCCGCATGGAGCGCAATCACATCGAAATAGCCTTCCACGACGATCGCCGCGTCGGTTTTGGCGATCGCCGTTTTGGCCTGGTCTAGCCCAAAAAGCGTCTTGCCCTTGTCAAATAGCTCCGTTTCCGGCGAGTTCAGATACTTTGGCTCATCGCCGTTCAGCGTCCGCCCCCCAAAGCCGATCGTCCGGCCCTGGGGATCGCGAATGGGCACCATCAGCCGATCGCGGAATCGATCGTAATAGCCACCGCCCGCCTTCCGGGGCACAATCAACCCCGCCTTTTCCACCAGCGAAACGGCATAGCGTTTTTGATCCACCAAGTACCGATAGAGGGCATCCCAGCCGGCCGGCGAATAGCCCAAATTAAACGCCTGAATCGTGTCCTGGCGCAGTTGCCGTTCTTCCAGCAAGTAATCCATGGCCCGCGCCCCCACAGGTTGGGTCAGGGCATGGGCATAGAACCCGGCCGCCACGGCCAGCACTTCATAGAGCTGTTCGCGCTCGGTGATTTGCCGCTGAATTTCCTGGCGTTGTTCCGGTTCCAGGGTTTGCACGGGCACTTGGTAGCGCCGCGCCAAATCCAACACCACGTCACCAAACGATCGCTTGTCCAGCTCCATCAAAAACTTGATGGCGTTGCCCCCAGCCCCACAGGAGAAGCAGTAATAGAATCCTTTGGTGGCGCTGACGGTGAAGCTGGGGGATTTGTCGTCGTGGAAGGGACAGAGGCCTTTGAAGTCTTTGCCGTTTTTTTTCAGCACGACCCGTTCCGAGACCACATCTACGATGTCGGCTCGTTGTTTGACGGTTTCTACGGTGTCGGGATGAAGACGCACGATCGGGCGGGGCAAGTCGAACGGCTATTGTCCTATTATCGCGACCCGATCGGGCGATGGACATGGCCAAGGGCGATCGCGAAAGCTGAATTTTTGTGGATCTCACTCATGGCAGGTCGAATAGACCAAGGGCGAGATTTTGAAAAACAACAGGATCACGGGCAAAAATTATCGCCAGCCCCGATCGCGCAGATCTTGAACATCTTGCTCAAGGTCTTCTACGTCGTAATGAATGCAAATGCCGCGATTTACCAGCAGCTTTTGAGAATGGATGATTTTCGTTTGTAATAGGGCGATCGCAGCGGCGTAAATTTTTCTACTATATATAGATTATATATAGATATTGTATAGACAGATATTGCTCATATACTATCTATCCCATGAACTCAATGAATAATTTACTGTCTCGCATTACCCAAACCCCTGGTCAATGTGGTGGCCGTCCTTGCATCCGAGGCATGAGAATTCGGGTGAGCGATATCTTAGAAATGTTGGCGGAAAATGTTAATCTCTCTGAGATTTTAGAAGATTTTCCAGATTTAGAAATGGCCGATATTCAAGCTTGCCTATTGTTTGCGGCACGGCGTACTGATTTTTCTCGGTTGACTGCATGAGGATCTGGGTTGATGCTCAATTGCCCCCAACCTTGGCAAGCTGGCTGTTGAGCAATTTTGCAGTGGAAGCTTCGGCCTTGCGAGATCTTGGATTACGCGATGCGAAAGACTTGGAAATTTTCGAGGCGGCACGGCTTGCCAATGCGATCATCATGACAAAAGACAGTGATTTTGTTGATCTTGTCTGTCGATTGGGGATACCTCCTCAAATTATTTGGTTAACTTGTGGCAATGTGACAAACCGAAATCTACATCGAATTCTCTCAATTACTTTGCCAAGGGCTTTAGAAAAATTGAAAGAAGGCGAAATGATTGTAGAAATCAGTAGTAGCCAGTAGGGCGATTCATACCCACTTACACCCAATAACGCATCGCTAAAGCAGTCTGATCGCATTGTGGCAAGCGGCAATTACTGTTTTGAGTCTGGATACCACGTGGCTAGATAGTGGTAGGAAACGCTTGCCCTACTTGCTCAGGGATTATGGTCACATACTCCAAAAGCTAGAAACTTGAATTGCTGTAGATTTAGATAACCTGCTAAGGATGTCATAAACAGTAGCATCCTTCAACCAGGCTTGCATAAATTCATGAATCTGGAACTCTTCGGGTAGAAGGTGTTGATAAATAGATTGCTCTGAGGATTCAAATAATAGATTAAATACGGCTTCATAGTCTTGAGGGTTGACTGGAATTGAATTCCAGTTAATCCGAGAGTTGGTTAATAGCGAAATTGGACTGGCTTTAAAATCCGATTTTTGAGTGAAGATTCCGATTGCCTTATTAACTAAGTAACCACCAAATGTGTAGTATCGAATTCCTTCAGATGATTGTGTGTAAGGAATTGTGTTGAAGTGAAAAGTTTGCCTAGTCTTATTTAGCCATTTGTGAACTTTCTGCCTTAAAGAAGGAGATAATAAGTTAACCTGAATGCCTTCCTCGTGAATCAACGACCATAGTTGATTGCACAAAAAAGAATCGCTTCCTAATCCTCTTCCTGAATATGAAAAATCGATTGCATTGCTTGTTGATTGACTAGGCTCAACTGAAATCGCTTGAATAGAAACCTTAATGACTTTCCAAAGCTGTCCTGCAAAACGAACAAAAATACCTGGTCTAATTCTTAGGATGTTATCAACTGGAACCTCTCCTAAAGACCTTGAGCCATGATGCACTTCAATCTGTCGAGAGCCAACACTGAAGTTCCCATAGATTAGTCGAGAATCCTTTAACTTGTAAAGATTTTCATCTGCACCATATCGATTTTTGAAGCCATGCTTTTGCAGATATTTACTCTCAGAGAGCTTATCGAGAATCGCTTCCAGCTTCGGTCTATCGAGATACCTTTGATTCTTAAGTAGGCTGTGCAAATCGGAAATTCGAGTAAAACATCCTTGATTAGAAGCAATTATGCTAAGACATTGCTGACTAACTGCTCCATATAATTCGTATGGAGAGCGTTGTGGTAACTGACCCTTTTGGGCAGTATCAATTAATGCAAGAAAGTTCAGGGTTTCCTCAATATAGTTTGAAGTCTTGCCAGTGACTAAACAAATAACATTTGTTTGGTTTTCTCGACGGTTGCTACGCCCAATTCGCTGCAGGAAAGATTCTACTCCGTTGGGTAGGCCCCAGAGAATAACAGCATTGATGTCACCAATATCGATCCCTAATTCCAATGTACTAGTAGAAAAACAGATTGTATGGGATTTAGATTTTGAAAACCTTTGTTCATTTTCCAATCGAACTTCAGCCGATAGTGAAGAATAGTGAGTAATAACTTCTATGCCTAGGCTCTTTCCTTGTTGAAGAATATTAGCTAGACGTTCACATTCCCGTCGCGCATTACAAAAAACCAATAATTTAGTAGCTGGGTAGCCTTGTGTCAGTTGCTTAATACACTTTATGAATTCTGCTTCGTTGTTAATATGACGAATATGCGATTCGATTGTCCTATATGCAGGAAATTCAAGGAATTCTGCTTCTTGAGTGCCGAAGCAAAAATCTCGAATATCGGACAGTTTTCCAACTGTTGCAGATAAGGCAATCCACTGTAGCGGCAGAAGTGTTGAATCTAAACACAAAACTTCATATTCTAGGCAACAAGAGTTTCTGGCAGTAAATCATAGCTCCAATGACTGATTGAGCCATAGCGACCGAGTACAACTTGCAAATATCGCAATTTATCTAGTAGCGTCTGACTATAGAATTGCGGCAATTCTATTAACTGCAAGATGGCATAAGCAATTAAGACCATGTAGATCTGTATTGCTACGCCATTTTGATTTTTCGTAATGAGCTGATCTAATTTTAAATGCATCTTTAAGAACTTCCATAGCAACTCAATCTGCCAGCGCTTTCGATACAGTTCTCCAATCTCT
>NZ_JACJQD010000011.1:0-173887 GCF_014696485.1 Limnothrix sp. FACHB-1083
AATCGTCGATTTTGCAGAACAGAGCTTCTAGACTGAGCATGACGGGGTTGGGTTGAGGGCTTTTTTGTTAATGCCTCAGCTTAACCAGCCCCGTCTTTCTTCCGCTCCCCTTATCCCGAACTGACGTTAGTTTAATGGCCAACCGAGGCGGGTGGGTTGCTCATAGATTTTTACTAGGGTGTTCAGATCCCGATCGGAAATGGGGGGCGGATTGGCCACGGCGGCGGCATAAAGCGCGTCTTGGGGATTAGGACTGTGGCCCCAAATTCCCAGGGCATGGCCCAACTCATGGCGAGCCGTGCCCAACAGTTGAGCAAACGCGCGATCGCCCCGCAACAGCATCGTAAATCGGTGGGCCAGTCGGGGGCGATCGCCCCGTAGATCCCAATAGAACTCATAGGTGGTGCGGGCGTTGGCGGCTCGGGGCAAACCGGCCGCATTGCGCAGGGTGGGATTGCCCAGGGCGATGGTGATGTCGGCCGGGGTTGAATCCCCAGCGTCCAGCAGTTGCAGCGATAGATAGGGTTGCCAATCGGCGATCGCCTGGGTCACGGCCTTGCGCCAAGCTGCCGCGCGGGGCGGTGTGGGGGCAAGGGCAACGGTGATCGGAAACTGCGACCAGATCAGGTGACCCACGATCGAGGGTTCAATTTGGTCGAAGTAATCTGGACTAGAGGAATCTGGGTCGAAGTCATCCCCGGCCCCGTTACGCGGCGGAACAAGTCTTGATTGGGCCGCAGGGCGATCGCGCCACTGTTGCAAACGGGTTGGCAACGGGTATACCTGGGGCGGCGGCAATTGGGAGAGCAGGGCCGGCGGCGGTTCCGTTGCTTGGGCGAGCGAATCCCCCCCTCGATCGGCTAGCCCCCAAATTCCCAGACCACTCCAGACCCAACCGCCCAAAACACAGCAGAGCGCGATCGCCCCATAGACCATCGCGCTCTGCCATCGTTGTCGGTTGCGGGACACCCCACCCATTGGGCGATCGCCCCTAACCCTTCAGCCAGCCGGCACTCAGCACCACCGCCAAACCCATGAACACCAAAGCCAGCGTCCAGGTAATGCGATTTAGCGTGGCTTCCGCGCTCTTGGTGCTCGAAAACAGTTGAGCTTGGCCGCCAATGCCGCCGAGACCGTCACCCTTGGGGCTGTGCAACAGCACAAACACCACCAAACCGAGGGCAGACAGGGCCCAGATTATTTCCAAAATCGTGGTCAACATAGGAAACGCAGGATTGTACCCAGCAATAGCGGAATCAACATTTTACAGCCGGATGGAGACCCCCAGCGGCCCCCGTGGGTCTAAACGCCTACCGTGACCGGCGTGCGATTCAACTTGGCTTCATAGGCCGCCGGAGCCACGATCGACTTGCCCGTCATTTCAGAGGGCTGGGGCAAATTCAGCAATTGCAGAATCGTCGGCGCAATATCCGCCAAGCAACCATCATCCCGCAACTGAACATCGCAGCCATGGCCGACCACCTTTCGACGCTCCCCTTCCACCACGATGAATGGGACACGGTTGGTGGTGTGGGCCGTCCAGGGATTACCCGCCTCATCGAACATGTATTCCGCATTCCCGTGGTCAGCGGTGATCAGCACCGTGCCGCCCACCTTGGAAACCGCCGTTAACACCCGGCCCAAACAGCGATCGACCGTTTCAATGGCCTGAATGGCCGCTTCCATCTGTCCGGTGTGCCCCACCATGTCTGGATTGGCATAGTTCACCACCACCAAGGAGTAGACCTCCTTTTGAATGGCGGAAACCACCGCATCGGTTACCGCGTCCGCAGACATGGCCGGCGCGCGATCGTAAGTTGGCACCATCGGACTCGGGATCAGCACCCGATCTTCCCCTTCAAAGGGATCCTCCAAACCACCATTGAAGAAGTAGGTGACATGGGCATATTTTTCCGTTTCGGCAGCTCGAAACTGGCGAAGGCGATGATTCGCCAACACCTCACCCAAAATGTTTTTCAGATCCTGCGGCGCAAAGGCCACGGCCACGGGTAGCTCGGGATCATATTGGGTGAAGGTGACGAAATGGATCGGTTGCACCAGTTCGCGCTCAAACCCATCAAATTGAGGATCCATGAACGCTTGGGTGAGCTGCCGCGCCCGATCGGGACGGAAATTGAAGAAAATTACGCCGTCTTGGGCCGCCACGGCCCCCGGAGCCACCCGCACCGGCAGAATGAACTCATCAAAAACCTTTTCCGCGTAGGAGTCCTGAAGGATCTGCACGGGCGATCGCCCATCCACTTCACCCTCCGTGGCCATCACCTGGTAGGCCTTTTGCACCCGATCCCAGCGGCGATCGCGATCCATCGCGTAGTAGCGCCCGGAAACCGTCGTGATTTGACCCACCCCCGCGTCATCAATCAGCCCTTGCAGTCGAGTCAGAAACTCAATGCCACTGTTGGGCTGGGTGTCGCGACCATCGGTGATGGCGTGAATACAGACTTCCGTGATTCCCTGTTGCGTTGCCAGTTTCAGCAACCCGGCCACATGATCCAAATGAGAATGCACACCCCCATCGGAACAAAGGCCAATCAGATGGAGCTTGCCGCCACTGGCTTTAACCTGCTGACAGGTGGCGACCAGGGCAGGATTGCTCAAAATTGAATCGTCTTCAACGGCATCGGAAATGCGAACCAACTCTTGGGGCACAATCCGACCCGCACCAATGTTCAGGTGGCCCACTTCGGAGTTACCCATTTGCCCCTCGGGCAGTCCAACCGCCTTACCTGATGTGCGGATCAGTGTGTGGGGATAGGCTGCCCAAAGGCTATCAACGATCGGGGTTTTCGCTTCGGCAATCGCATTACCGTTGCGATCTTCGCGGTAGCCCCAGCCGTCAAGAATGATCAGCACGACAGGGGAGACAGTTGACTCCACCATACTCTGATTGCTCTTCATATTTGCTTAATTTTCCCGCCATAATAGCACCGAGATTTAACCTATAAGCCTGGGATGGTTTGTGGCGCATCCCAGACGTTACAAGGTATTTACAAACCGGTGTTTGCTTTTTTCGCGTCCTGCTTGGCCCGTTGCTTTTCGCGCTCTTTCTCGCGCTTGGCGGCCGCTTTGTCCGCCTTCTCTTGGGCAATGGCTGCCAACTTTGCTTGCTCTTGTTCCTCGGCAATCTTGTCGAGATAGTAGCGATAGTTGCCCTGATAAACGCGCAGTTCGCCTTCACGAACTTCCACAATTTTGTTGGCAACTTGCGAAATAAAGTATCGATCGTGCGACACGATCAAGGCAGTGCCATCGAATTGCGTCAGGGCTGATTCGAGGGTTTCTTTTGCAGGAATGTCCAAGTGGTTGGTTGGCTCGTCCAAAATCAGCAGATTAACGGGCTGAACGAGCATTTTGGCGAGGGCTAAACGCGCCTTTTCGCCCCCACTCAAGGATTCAACTTTCTTGAGAACCGCTTCGCCACTGAACAGGAAACGGCCCAAGAGGCTGCGCACCTCTTCCTCTTTCCAGTCTGGGGCTTCGTCCCGCAGGGTGTCAATGACGGTTTTGTGTAAATCCAGGGCTTCGGCTTGGTTTTGCTCAAAATACCCGGGGATCACGTTGTGTTGACCAATTTGGGCGGTTCCCTCGGTGGGGGCTTCCCGACCCATGATCATGCGCAACAGGGTGGATTTACCGCAACCATTGGGCCCAAGGAAGGCGATTCGATCGCCCCGTTCCACGGTCAAGTTCGCACCCAGGAACAGGATCTTATCGGCCCAAGCGTGGGTCAGGTCTTCAATTTTGACCACCTCGCGACCGCTGCGCGGGGCGGGCGGAAACCGAAATCGCAGGGTGCGCACATCAGCCACGGGCGCTTCGAGGCGCTCCACTTTTTCCAGTTGTTTTTCGCGGCTCTTGGCTTGGGTGCTGCGGGTGGCGCTGGCCCGGAACCGATCGACAAAGGCCTGTTGCTTGTCTAGTTCCTTTTGCTGGCGATCGTAGGCCGCCTGGAGGGCGCTGCGATTTTCTTCTTTTTGGGTCAGGTATTGGGAATAGTTACCCAAGTAGGTGGTGGACACGCCGCGCTCGGTTTCCACAATCGTGGTGCAGAGTCGATCGAGAAATTCTCGGTCATGGGAAATCAGCACCAGCGGTTTGCCCAGTTGCTTCAGGTAGCCTTCTAACCACTCGATCGACTCGAGATCCAAGTGGTTGGTCGGCTCGTCCAACAGCAACAGATCCGGCTCTTGCAGCATCACCTTGCCCAAGCAGATCCGCATTTGCCAGCCGCCACTGAAGGAGCTGACCAGCCGATCGCCATCGTCCGGCTCAAACCCCAACTCCGGCAACAGTCGATCGACCCGGGCTTCTAGGCCATAGCCATCCAGGGCTTCAAACCGGCGTTGTAGGTGGTCGAGATCGCGCAGCAACGCTTCTAGGCGATCGGGATCCGCCGCGCCCATCTCGTTTTGCACCTGGTGCATTTGATCCTGCACCTCGCAAGCTTCCGTGAAAGCCGAGAACAGTTCTTCGCGCACCGTGCGGCAAGGATCCACATCAAACTCTTGGTTGAGATAACCAATGCGCAGATCAGCCGGGCGAATAATTTGCCCGGCCGTTGGCTCAATCTCACCCATGATGATTTTGAGTTGGGTGGATTTACCTGCCCCATTCACACCAACCAACCCAACCCGATCGCCGGGCTTGACCTCCCAGCTCACATCCCGCAGGACTTGGCCCGTTGGGTAAATTTTTTGGATGCGTTCCAAACGCAGCACGTTTGCCTCCCGGTTTCAGGTTTGCTGGTCGTTAACGTGGTTGAACTGGTTGAGCTTCAAACTGAAGGGAATCTTAGACCAATGCACGAAAGCGTAAAAGCCTTGAGCGTGAAACTCCCTTCGGCAGTGGTTCCGGCTTGAGGCTCATACCACAGTGAAATGATTGGGATCGATCGGGCGATCGAAGCCAAATGGGTATAGGACAGCTTGCAAACGTTATGGATCGCGCTTAATCGGTTATCCGGTTTTGCCGTTGCTCCGACCAATTGCCGACCCCTTTTAGGTTTTATCCAGCTAGACTCAGCCAGACTCGGTGAGCAGCATCAATAAAGATGCGACCAGCAAACTGTTGTCTTTGTAACAAAACTTAGGCCGTATGGTAGCAGGGTCAGGCCCGATCGCCTAGTTTTTTTGTCAGGGAGTGACCATTAATTTTGCTCATAGGCTGACTCATGGGTTAGCCCATCGATCTACTTATCAGCCGATTTTTGTGATCAGCCGATTTTTGCGCAAGAAAAAACCTCGAGCTGGGCCAGCCAGCAATCGAGGTTTCAATCGGGGTGCATCTACATGGAGTGGTTTTCAGCCCTCCAGTCATTAGCTCCGGATAGTTTTTCAGCAAAGAAGCCTAGGATCCGTCGTCATTGCCACCGCCGTAGGGGTTGGGTTTCCCAACCCTAATCTGAACCCTAATCTGAGCGATCGCTAAAGCACCACCGTGAAGGCATCGCGGATACCCGGAACCTTCACAATCTCTTCGAGCAGGCCATCGGGCAGCAGATCATCAATGCTCAGCACCATCACCGCATCGCCGCGCACAATCTTGCGGCCCACCTGCATACTGGCGATGTTCACATTGAAGCTCCCCAGCAGCGAACCAATTTTCCCAATGATCCCCGGCATATCCCGGTGCTTGGTCAGCAGCATGTAGCGGGTGGGGGTGACGTTAATCGGGAAATCATCAATTCCGGTGATGTGAATTTCCCCGTCACTCAGCAGAGTGGCCGTGGCCGAGTGCTCGCCCAACGAACCCACCGCCGACAGGTGCAGCGAGCCGGTGTAATCCCGAACGGAAGAATCGCGGGTTTCAATCACCCGGATGCCCCGCTCCTTGGCTTCAATGCTGGCGTTGACGTAGTTCACCCGTTCCCGCAAAGCCTGGGACAACAAACCTTTCAGGGCTGCGATCGTGATGGGTTTGCTGTCTTTTTCTGCCAATTCCCCTTGCAGGCGCACCGTCAGGGATTCCACCCGACCGCCAGCCAGTTGGCTCACCAAAGTGCCCAGGGTTTCCGCCAACTTCAGGTAGGGCCGCAGTTGCTCCATCACATCGGGATAAAGACCCGGAATGTTCACGGCCGATCGCGCTGGCAGCCCCAACAGCACATCGCGGATTTGCTCCGCCACGTCGATCGCCACATTTACTTGGGCTTCTTCGGTGGAAGCACCCAAGTGCGGAGTCAGCACCACTTCCTTGCCCAAGCCCTTGAGGGGCGAATCTCCCAGCGGCTCATCCAAAAACACATCAAGGGCCGCGCCGCCAATCCGATTTTCCTTCAGGGCTTCGTAGAGCGCTTGCTCGTCGATGATGCCGCCCCGGGCGCAGTTAACGATCCGCACCGTGGGCTTCATCTTCGCCAGCGCTTCAGCATTAATCAGGTTGGCCGTTTCCGGTGTTTTCGGCATGTGCAGGGTGATGAAATCCGACTCACGGAACAGCAAGTCCAAATCCACCAAGCGACAACCCAACTGCTCGGCGCGTTCCTTGGAAATGAAGGGGTCATAGGCCAGCAACTTCATGCCCATGGCCTTGGCACAGGAGGCCACATGGGAACCAATTTTGCCCAAGCCCAAAACCCCGAGCGTCTTTTTGTAAACTTCCACGCCCGTGAAGTTCTTGCGATCCCAGTTGCCGGCCTTGGTGGATTCGTTGGCGGCGGGAATGTAGCGCGACATGGACAGCATCATGGCCAGGGCGTGCTCGGCGGCGGCGATCGTGTTGCCTTCCGGCGAGTTCACAACCACAACCCCTTGGCGGGTGGCGGCGGGCACATCCACGTTATCGACTCCGACCCCAGCGCGGCCAACAATTTTCAGGCTTTGGCCGGCTTCGATCACACGGGCAGTGACACGAGTACCCGATCGAATCATGAGCGCGTCATATTCACCGATGATTTGCACCAGCTCATCTTCGGGCAGGCCGGTGCGGACATCGACTTGGGCCACTTGCGACAGAATGTCGAGGCCGGCTTTGTCGATCGGGTCGGAGACAAGTACCTTCGGCATGGGGCGAGTGTGCGGTTGGCAGATAGGAAAGGTCTAGTTCGCTGCGGGTTGACGAAGCGAGGGGTTGGCCCAAAGTTGCCAGCCAAAATCGCGACAAATCACTGAGGATCTGCGATTGGGTGATTTAGGAGCGGGTTGGGCTAACTTGCAGCCTCCTATTCTACAGGGGGTGATCACGATCACGATCGTCCCCTAGGGTTTCTTTGGGCTTAAGGAACGGTTAAGACCGCAATCGCGACAGCCAGGATAATTTGTTGTCGTCGTAGGGCGGATAGCGCATCGGAAATTCCGGCTTGGCCGATCGCCACAGGTGGCTGCGCTGATAGGAAAATAGCTCAAACCCAGCCCGGCCGTGATAGCGCCCCATGCCGCTGGCTCCCACGCCGCCGAAGGGCAAATCGGGCACGGTGGCTTGCACCAACAGATCATTCACACAAAGGGCTCCCGAGGTGGTTTCCCGGCCGATCGCCCGGCTAATGGTGCGATCGTTGGCAAACACATAGCAAGCCAAGGGATGGGGCCGGGCGTTGATCTGGGCGATCGCCCCGTCCAGGTGGTCATAGGCCAACACCGGCAAAATGGGCCCAAAAATCTCCTCTTGCATCACGGGATCGCTCCACTGCACCGCCGCCAATAGGGTCGGGGCCAAGTAGCGTTGCAGCGGATCCGCATCCCCGCCGATCACCACCTGGCCCGAGCCGGGAATCAGCCGCAACAACCGTTCTAGGTGATAGTCATTGGCAATCCGGGCAAAATCCGGGCTGAGGCTGGGGGTGGGGCCAAAAAAGTCGGTAATGGCCGCTTGGGCCAACGCCAGAAACTCCGCTTCCCGATCGCGCGGCACCAACACATAGTCAGGAGCCAAGCAGCTTTGTCCTGCGTTGAAAAACTTGCCCCACACAATTCGCCGGGCCGCGATCGGGAAGTCAGCCGAGCGATCGAGAATGCAAGGATTTTTGCCCCCCAACTCCAGGGTGACCGGTGTGAGTCGCTGGGCTGCGTAGGCCATCACCACCTTGGCCACCGTGGGGCCACCCGTATAGAAAATATGGTCGAAAGGTTCTTCCAACAGGGCTTGGCTGACCTGAATTCCCCCTTCCGCCACCGCCACATACATCGGGTCAAAGGCCCGGCGAATTAAATCCGCGATCGCCCGGGAGCTTTGGGGGGCAACCTCTGAGGGCTTAATCACCGCGCAGTTGCCCGCCGCGATCGCCCCCACCAGCGGCCCCAAAGTCAACTGCACCGGATAATTCCAGGCCCCCATAATCAACACCACACCCAACGGCTCCCGCTGCACCTTGGCTCGACCGGGCCAGAGGGTGACAGGCAACCCGACCGATCGGGGCTTAGTCCAACTCCGCAGATGTTTGAGGGCGTGGTCAATTTCCAGCAGGCAAAATTCCAACTCCGCCAGCACCGCTTCAAAGGGAGGTTTGCCCAAATCCACCTGTAGGGCCCGCAGGAGCTGATCCTGTTGTTCTTCAATGGCCCGGCGCAGATCCTGAAGCCGCCGCAGCCGATAATCCACATCGCGGGTGTAGCCCAACTTAAAAAAGTCGTGCTGGGTTTTCACCAATTCCTGGGGTGAGGTGGCAGAAGTCGTGATCGGCTGGGGCATAGGGGCAAAATCGGGCAAAGGCAGCAATCAAGCTTCAACGTTAACCAGTGATTCAACGACAAGCAATTACGAGCAATTTGCAATCTTAGTTTGCAAGTTAATTGGCAATTGACTAACTAGCGATATGGGCAGGAATGATGGGTCAGGATTGGGGCCTTGATGAACAATGGGCTAATCAGTTGGCCATGGGCATTGACTTTGGAACCTCCGGGGCCCGAGCCATGGTGGTCGATCGACAGGGAGCCGTGGTGGCCCAAGCGCAGGTAAGCGCATCGGGGACGGGATCGGGGAGTGCAGCGGATTGGCTGGCGCAATTGACGGCGCTGCTGGCGGATTTGCCCCGATCGGTGCGGCAACAAACGGGGGCGATCGCCATCAATGGCACTTCGGGAACCGTGCTGCTTTGTGATCGCCAGGGCCATCCCCTGACCGATCCTCTCGCCTACGATGACGATCGGGGCCAATCCGTTTTGCCCCAAATTGCCGCGATCGCCCCGGCAGATCACGTCACCCACAGCGCCACCTCCAGCCTAGCCAAGCTGCTATGGTGGCGAGCTACGCAATATGGCGGTCAGTGGCCCACGGTGGATCCACCCCAATTGCTCCATCAAGCGGATTGGCTCGGGGCCCAACTGCACGGTCAATTTGGCATCACGGACTATCACAACGCGCTGAAGTTAGGTGGCGACCCCATCCGCCAAACCTATCCCCAATGGTTGCGCCGTTTGGATATTGGGCCATCGCTGCCCAAGATTGCACAACCGGGCCAGGCGATCGGAACCATTTTGCCCCTGTGGGCCGATCGCTGGGATTTCCCGATCGATTGCCAAATTTGCACCGGCACTACCGATAGCATTGCGGCATTTTTGGCCAGCGGAGTCCAGGAACCGGGCCAGGCGGTCACGTCCTTGGGGTCTACCCTAGCGATTAAATTACTGAGCGAGCAGCCCGTGGCCGATCGCGCCCATGGGGTCTATAGCCACTTTCTGGGGCGATCGTTAATGGCCCGCTTGGCCATGGCCCCCCTGGCCCCTGGGAGTGGCAACACGACCGCTAGCCCCCCCTCGGTCGATCGCTGGTTGGTGGGTGGGGCTTCCAATGCCGGCGGCCGGGTGTTGCGGCACTTTTTTTCTGACCAAGAGTTACAACGGCTCACTGCCCAAATTGATCCCCAGCAGCCCAGCCCCCTCGACTATTACCCCCTGCTGGAACCGGGCGATCGCTTCCCCATTTGTGATCCCCATTTGCCACCGCGCCTCACGCCCCGACCGGCGGATCCCGCCGCCTTTTTGCAAGGTATTTTGGAAGGCCTAGCCCGGATTGAGTCCCAAGGCTATCAGTTACTTCAGCAATTGGGAGCCAGCCCGCTGCAATTGGTGCAGACGGCCGGCGGTGGGGCAAAAAATGATGTATGGACGGCCATTCGATCGCGCCATTTGGGTTGCCCCGTGCGATCGGCAAAGCAGACGGAGGCGGCCTATGGCACGGCCTGGCTGGCTTGGGCCGGTTTGCTTGGGCCGACTTGATCGCGGCCCCATAATTCACCGCCCGATCGATCAGCCCTAGGCCACCGTTTGGGGCTTGGGCACTGGGGCAGGAGCCACCCGATCGCGCCGGGTCATCCGCAATCGCAGCGGCCCATCAGGCCCCACGGTCACCCCTCGGCGGGCCGGGCGGGGAGGCAACACCCCGGCATAGGCCACCGACCAGTCCATCAGCAGCGTTGCCAACACCAGCTTCATTTCAAACTGGGCAAAGGCCATGCCAATGCAGCTTCGGCTGCCGCCGCCAAAGGTCAAAAATTCTGAATTGCTGAACGATCGCTCCAAAAATCGTTCGGGTTGGAACTGGGTTGGGTTGGGATACAAATCCGGCCGACGATGGGCGCTGTAAATGTTGGGCGAGACAATGGCCCCGGCGGGATAGTCATAGCGCCCGATCGTTGTGGGCTTCAGCAAGCGGCGCGGACTGCCAATCAGGGCCACGGGATACAGGCGCAAGGTTTCCTGGCAAAAAGCGTTCAGGTAGGGCAGTTTGGCGATCGCCATCGGTTCCGGATCCGGCCCCAGTTCGGCAATTTCCGCCCGGATTCGATCGCCCATGGCCGGAAACTGCGTCACCCACCACAGGGCCCAAGCCAAGGACGTGGCGGTGGTTTCATGGCCGGCCAGCAGCAGGGTCATTAATTCGTCGCGAATTTCCTCGTCGCTCATGGGCTGGCCCGCTTCATCGCGAGCCGCCAACAACAAGCTCAAAATATCGGTGCGATCGCTCGGCCCCCGATTGGTGGCTGGGTTCGGTTGAGCAGCGTCCTGTTGAGCTTGGACTTGCTCAGCGCGGCGATCGGCAATTTCCCCATAGAGCAAGACATCAAGCTGATTCCGCAACTTCAGAAAATAGCCCCAAGGACTCCATGGCCCCCAATCCCGCTGCAAGGACGGCAAAAACAACAGGCTAGAGGTGAAGGGCGATCCCAGCAGGTCTAGAATTTTGGCTGCCAAAACTTGGATTTGGCCATAGCGATCGCCATCCACCAGCCCAAACACCGCTTTCAGGATGGTTTTCAGCGTAATGACTTGGGTTACCTTGCGCCCAGCAATGACCTTTTGCGATCCCCAATCCGCCGCCTGTTGGCGGGTTAAGTCACAAATCAACCGCCCATAGGCTGTCATGCGTTCGCCATGGAACGGCGGCAACAGCAACTTGCGATGGCGACGGTGGGGATTACCATCCAACAACAGCAGGGAATTGAGACCCACCAGCGGCTCCAGCAGATAATTCATGGAACCGCTTTCGATGTGGTTGGGATCCAGGGAAAACACATCCGCGATCGCCTCTGGATCCGCCACAAGGGTCATGCGCAACCCGGTGACCAGTCCCAGGGAAAACGTTGACCCCCATCGATCGGTGCATTGATCCAGAAAAGTTAGCGGATCAAACAGCCAGCGAAACAGTTGCCACCCGGCGGGACTCGGCACAGGATTGGGAAAAAGCATGACTTGCAAGGAACGTCAGATTGGGCGATCGATTGGGGCGATCGATTGGGGCGATCAACTTGAGCGAGCCTTTTGCCTTAACGAGCGGTGGCAGTCGTGGCCGGTTGAGCCGAAACCGGAGCCGCCGCCCGCACTGCTCGGAACATGCCAAACCGACAAAGCCCGGCCCCAAAGGCCAAACGCATCAGCAGCAAGGTGGGCACTTCCCGCAAAGACTTCACCAGGCCCGGAACACCAAACTTGATCAGGCCGGCGGGTCTGGCTACCCCTTGCCAGATGGAGTCAAGCCAAGAGGGCAAGGTTTCAGGAGTCCAATCAGCCGTCATCACATCGCCATCCGTGAGGCCCGTGGCGGCCAGGTCTTCGGCAAAGCCTTCAATGCTGGCGAAGGCCGGGTGGGCCCATTGCTCCAGCAGTTGTTTCATGACGGGGCGCTCCCAGCCGTTGAGGGGCACTTGTCGATCGTCCCGCTGGTTCCAGTCGGCCACCACCAGAATTCCGCCGGGCTTGAGCACTCGCAGCAGTTCCTTGGCGAAAACGGCCTTGTCGGGCATGTGGGGCCCCGCTTCGATCGACCAAACCACATCAAAGCTGGCATCGGGAAACGACAGGGCCATGGCATCATCCACCGCGAATTGCGCTGTCACATCCGGCGGGGTCAAGGATTGGGCCCGGGCCACCTGCTGGGGACTGATCGTAATGCCTGTGACCTGGAAACCATAGTCCTTGGCCAGAATGCGACTGCTGCCGCCAATGCCACAGCCCACATCCAGCAGGGTTGTGCCGGCTGGCAGGCGATCGAGCTGGCCCCAACGCACCATTTCATGGACAAAATCCGCTTTGGCCGCCAAAAAGTCCTTGCGGCGTGGGGGAGAGCCATAGTGACCCAAGTGGATATGCTCACCCCAATAGAATTCCAAAATGCCGTCTGTGGTCCACTCGTCATAGGCGTTGGCGACGGAGTTGGCGGACTGGTACTTCCGAGGAGACCACAAATACAACGCCAGACCCAAAAGGGGCAAACCAACGAACAGGCCAAGGGCGATCGGGAGGGATAGGGGCAGGGTCATGGCAAAGGCAACCAAGCGGTCATGAAGCAATGGACAGGATCTATCGAGTTGGGCTGTTGATTAACCCCTCCAAGGGGCGGCCCATGTCTAGCTTGCCAGATTTGGGGAGGGACGGCGGCGAGCGAGGGTCATCCCATCCCCGATCGGGACGAGGCTTAGATCCACCCGAGGGTCTTGGTGCAACCGAGCGTTGAATTCGCGAATCGCTTCCGTGTTGTTTTCCTGGTTGGTGGGATCGGCCACGCGCCCGGCCCACAGCACATTGTCAATGGCGATCAGGCCGCCGGGTCGCACCAGGGCCAGGCAGCGATCGAGATAGTTGGGGTAATTTTTCTTGTCCGCGTCAATGAAGGCGAAATCGAAGCAATCTGCCTGACCGGCCGCCAGCAATTGATCGAGCGTTTCGAGGGCCGGCGCAATTCGCAGATCGATTTTGTGGGAAACGCCGGCCCGCTGCCAAAATTCCTGGGCGATCGCGGTGTCGTTGGCGCTCACATCGCAGGCCACAATCCGCCCCCGATCGGGCATGGCCAAGGCGACCGAAAGGGTGCTGTAGCCCGTGAAGGTTCCCACCTCGATCGCCCGCTCAGCCCCAATCAGTTGCACCAACAGGGCTATGAACTGGCCCTGTTCCGGCGCAATTTGCATTTGGGCGGCGGGGTGGCGAGCGGTTACCTGACGCAGTTCCTGCAAAATTGGCGCTTCCCGCAGGGACACGGCCAACAAATAGTCATAGAGGCGATCGCTCAGATCCAGCGTGCGAGGAGACATGGCAGAGGGGGGCGGGCGAGATGACGGATGCCAAAGATATTAATGCTGGCAATAGGGCTGGCAATAGGGCTGCAACCAAAACCGGAAACAAGGTTGAAAAAGCCAGAAGTCTAAATGCCGGAGACTCTGAGCCAGCAAGGAACAGGAGCCACTGGGCAGCGGGAGCATCCACCGTTTTGGCTCCCCCGTCCCCGGCAAGCCCTAGACGATCGCCCGCAAGGCCGCCGACAAATCCCCATAGTCAAATTGGAAGCCCGCCTGTTGGGCCCGATCGGGCAGCACACATTGACCTTCCAACACCACCTGAGCCGCTTCCCCCAGCAATAGATCCAGCGCAAAGGCAGGCACCGGTAACCAAGAGGGGCGATTCAGCAAACTGCCCAGCACCTGGCACAGTTCCCCCATCCGCACCGGTTTGGGAGCGGTGGCGTTATAAACCCCACTGAAGCTGGGATCCTTGAGCGATCGCTCAATCAGGTTCACCACATCCATCAAGTGAATCCAGGAAAACCACTGTTGACCCGTGCCCAAGGGGCCGCCCGCAAAGGCCCGAAACACCGGCAGCATTTTGCCCAAAGCACCTCCATCTCCCAGCACAATGCCCGTGCGCAAAATCACCAACCGGGTTTGCTGGGCCGTGACAGCCTGGGCTTCCGCTTCCCAAGCTTGGCAAACCTGGGCCAAAAAGCCCTGGCCGGCCGAGCTGGCCTCGGTGAAGGTGGCCGTTTCGCTGGGGCCATAGAACCCGATCGCGGAGGAATTCACCAAAACGGCGGGTTTGGGATTGGCCGCCGCGATCGCCTCCACAATTCGCCGAGTTCCCAGTTGGCGACTGTCTAAAATTTCCTGCTTGCGGGCCGTGGTCCAGCGGCCTTCCGCGATCGGAGCACCGGCCAGGTTCACCACCCCATCGCACCCCGCGATCGCCTGTTGCCAATCGCCAGCGGCCGTGGGTTCATAGCCCACAATTGACAGGTTGGGAAAGGCCGATCGGGGAAAATAGCGCTCCGCCCTTGCCCGATCGCGACTGAAAAGCACCAGGGAATCCCCTTGCTGATTCAACCGCTGCACCAAGGCACGGCCAACGAAACCGGTTGCTCCAGTGATTGCAACTTTCATGGGGGACTCTTCGCCAGAAAAACGGTAGAAACGCGGGATCTGAATGGATGGATTGGCGCAACGGATCGGAGTGATTTTGGCTGAGTGGCTTTGAAGGACTCAGATCCCGAGAACGCATCATCCATGCCTAAAGATCGACTCATCCTATTGTCGATCCATTGTCGATTTGTCGATCAGCCCCCATGAATTAGCCGTGAATTAGCCGTTGATTCACCCACCCGATCGCCGGCCATGGCGATCGCCTAGCGCGGGGCATAGCCCATTCCATTGGCATCGGCCTAGCGATTCATGAACCGCATGAACCGATCCCACTGTTCCGGGATTTCAATCCGAAATTGACATTCAAACCGTTCAAAATCATCGCCTTCGGGCCCGCCGAAGATAAACCGCACGCTGGAAGGTTCTACCAAAATGTCGCCTTCCTCGTCTCGCAGGCGCAGACTCCCGGAAAACCGATTGGTCACGGCCCGAAAGCGCTCAATGCAGTTCAGTTGCTCAAAAACCATCATCACGATCTTTGCGCCCGTGGTCGGATCCCGTCGCAGGCTCACGTTGCTGGGATCTTCAACCACCCCATCAAAAAACTCCATAGATGGGGCGATCGCACGGTCGATCGCGCCGCTGGTCGCATCGCTCATAGATACCTCCAAGGCCCCTGCGAGACTGATCCCCACGGGAAAAATACAGGATGCTCATTTCTATGATCGGGTACAGACGCTTAATTGGATCTGCCCACGGCAACGGCTACGAAGCGGAGGTCACCAGCGATTCGATCGGCCCCTCGGTAAATTGACCAATTTTGCGGAATTTCTGATAGCGGCGATCGCGCCGGGCCTGGGGCGACAGGCTCAGGAGTTGTTCCAAGGCCCGCACGATCGCCTGCTTCAGGGTTTCGGCCGTTTCCAGCGGGTTGGAGTGGGCCCCGCCCAAAGGTTCCGACAAAATTTCATCCAAAATTCCCAAATCCTTCAGATCACGCGCCGTGATCTTCAAGGCTTCGGCCGCTTGGGCCGCCTTGCCCGCATCTCGCCACAAAATTGAGGCGCAAGCTTCCGGTGAAGCCACGGTGTAGACCGAGTGCTCAAACATCATCAGCCAGTCGCCAACGCCAATTCCCAGGGCCCCGCCGGAGCCGCCTTCGCCAATGATGGTGCAAAGGATGGGCACATTGAGCCGGAACATTTCCCGCAGGTTATAGGCGATCGCCTCGCCTTGGCCCAGCCGCTCGGCATCGACCCCCGCCCAAGCACCGGGCGTGTCAATAAAGGTAATGATCGGCATTCCGAATCGATCGGCATGTTCCATCAGGCGCATGGCCTTGCGATAGCCGCCGGGGGTTGCCATGCCAAAATTCCGGGCCACATTGTCTTTGGTGTCGCGGCCTTTTTGGTGGCCCAAAATCACCACGGGCATCCCATCCAAGCTGGCCACACCGCCCACGATCGCCGGGTCATCTCCCCCGCGCCGATCGCCGTGCAACTCCAGCCAATCATCGGTCATGGCGTTGATGTAGTCCAAGGTGCTGGGGCGGCGGGGATGGCGAGCCACTTGCAACCGCTGCACCGCCGACAAACCACCATAGACCTCTTGGCGCAACTGGTTCGATCGCTCCTCCAACTGCTGGATTTGATCGCTCACATCCACCCCGTTCTCCTCCGCGAGGCGACGGATCCGCTCAATGCGCTCTTGCAGATCCACGAGCGGCTTTTCAAAGTCCAGATACAGAGGTTTTCGATTTGCAGTAGCCATAGGTCAAACACAGGCGCGATCGCGCAACGGTCGTGGTTGCCAACTTCGGCAGGGGCCCCGGTGGGCAACGGGGCCCCAAAGCTGGCGCATGGGGTCTTTAGCCGACAGGATCGAGCAACAAGGGTTTGAAACCGTGCTTAATCGAGGCTTCTCCAATTTGCAGCATCTTCTCGATCGTGATTTGGTTGCGGTTCCACGAAAAGTTCGTGTACCACTTCTCAAATTCCAACAGCATTGATTCTCCAAAGCAGGCAAAGATGTGGCGCTTTGGGTTCACCATCCCGATCGCCCGCATGATCCGCGAGTCAATGTCCAGGGTGTGCTCCACAATACCACCGCTCAACACATGCACACCCGGCGCTTGGATTTTGGTGCCCATGTTTTTCGGATAGCCACCATCGATGATCAGGCAAGGCTTTTTCAGCATTGTCGGATCAATTTCCACCCCCTTGGGCATACTGGCCACCCAAACGATAATGTCCGCTAGGGGCAAAGATTCTTCCAAGGACAGGATTTTGCCGCGTCCCAAATCATCCCGCAGCGCTTGCAGGCGATCTTCCTGGCGTGCAATCAACAGCAAATCTTGGATATTTGTGCGGGCATTGAGCCACTGACAAACGGCGCTGCCAATATCACCCGTGGCTCCGCAAACGGCCACGGTCGCTCGGGACAGTTCCAGATTCAACCGCTTGGCCATCTCTTCCACTTGGCGGCAGATGATGTAAGCCGTGTGGGTGTTGCCGGTGGTGAAGCGAGCAAAGTCTAGCTCTACATTCCGCACCAAACGGGTTTGAGACAAATTGAAATTTTCAAACACGATCGAGGAAAAGCCCCCCAGCGCCGTCACCGACAACCCCAGCTTTTGGGCATGGGCCATCGCGTTCAGCACCTTGCGCACAGCGGTTTTCCCGCGATTGCTGGTGAGCATTTCCGGCAAAAATCCCGAGTCAATATACTGACCTTCGATTTCTTGTCCAGTGGCGCTCTTCACCCGCACGGTATCGACCGCTTGGGGCGGCGCACTGCACCAAAACTCCAAATCCCGATCGGCACATTCGGGAAGACCCAACTCGCGCGCGATTTCGTGCGTTCTTTCTAAGCTGGGGGAGTGACCGATAAGACCAAACATCTCTTTGCTAAACGGGTTGAAGGGGGATAAGGAAGCGAAGGGAACGAACAGGGAAGCGCAGGAATCCAACCCATTGCACAAGCCCATCACAGAGCCATCAAAGCAGCGGTTTGGGCCAGAATCAGCCGCTTTGGCTACTGATTTGGCCTTTTACTGGTTCTGCCCTTTTGCAAGCCCTGTCAGGATGGGCCCGGGGGCTGGGGTGACTGCGTTCAAGAACATGACCCCGATCGCCAAATCATCACGATCGAGGTCGGAGACTGCACAGCAACAGTCTTGGAAAATCATGGCCCCAAGCTGGGCGCAAATCTACAGCGATCGGGCGGCGGGAATTGGGCTGGGGGGCCCAGCGTGAACTGGAACCCCCCAAGCCTGCCCTTCGCCTCAGGCGGCAGCGGCTGCCAAGCCGGCCGTCAGCATTCGCAGGGTTTCACGGGTGGTGAAGCCAATGTTTTGCAGCGCTTCCTGGTAGGCGATCGTGAAGTCTTCCATCAAGGCTTCCTTCTCCATACCCAGCACCAGTGCGTCAGCGGCCACTTCGTCCAACATGCGCCAGACGATCGCCAGGTTTTCGCGATTGGCACGCTCTAGCTCATCCTTAGCGCTTTCAAAGTTCGCCTTAAGCCATTGCTCGCCAAAGTTCAGGTGCAGATATTCATCCTTGACCACGTTTTCCGTGATTTTGCGAGCAAAATCATCGGCGTGGGGGATGTAGACGTTGTAAGCCGAGATCGCAAAGGCTTCGATGATCAGCGCTTGGATCAACAGGCAGGTGACGATGTTGCCACCGGCCGCCGCCACTTGGAAGTTGCCGTGCAAATCCGAAAAGAACTTCTTGGCGAAGTCCATGTCGGGAGTCACGTTCAGGTTTTTGCCGCAGGCGGTGAAGCCTTTTTTGTGGCGGGCCTCCATCTTGGCCAGGTCAGCCAATTCTTCGGCATGGGTGGGCATCAGCTCGGCTAGACGCACGTAGTTGCTGGCGGCTTCGTCTTCGCCCTCAATCACGATCGCATTGATGCGGCTGTAGGCATCTTTGTAGGTTTCACTTTGGTAGTCGATCGCAGCGGGTGCCTCGAGTTGCGGCATAGGTAGTTTTTCTCCTCGTGGGTAACGGTCGGAAAACGTTGACTGAGATCGGGTTGCTCATCACTGGAGGGCTGCACTGAGAGCTGCAACACCTACGCGCGGCTGCTTTCCGGCGCTGTCCCGAACAAATATTTGAAATTCTATCACCCTAGCCATAGGTTCCCAGGGGGGGAGAGCAGTCAGGATGGGGGGTAATCAGCGATTGGATTTGGCAAGCATCTGGCCCAGGGCAGGAGCCGATCGAGCCGGTCTGTGTTGATTCGGGCTGATGGCGGGCTATGGGTCAGTGCCCCTTGAATTGGTCAGGAAGCGTCCTAGAACTGAGCCTAAAGATGAGCAGAACTAACCGGAAGGAATTACTACTATCAAGAGTGTTAATGGTTTTATTAATTGTGCCCGTAATTGTGCCTGAATTTCGGCGAAATTGGTCTTGATTCAGGGAAGGGCCAGAAATTTTTGCCCCTCCCATTAGACCGCCCCAGGCCAGCCCCCGCAACGCGAGATGACTTGAAAGACGACCATAGCCAAGGTTATGGCTTTTGCCATGGCCCCAGAGAATCTGGCAACTCGGAAGCACTCAGCCAACCTCAGGTCTAGGTCTGAAGACATCTCCGCCAGCGCAGGCCCAAAAATATCGGCCTCAGCGCACGTAGGCGAAGTAGGTGACCATGGGGATCACGGTGGCCAAAATCAACAGCACCACGACCAGGATCGTGGAGCCATTGCGATCGGTCTCTTCAGCCTTTTTGAAGGTGCTTTCTACGGAAATTTTGCTGACGACAACCGGCGGGCCGGGATCCGGTTCGCCAGCCAAAACCACGGCCAGCCGATCTTTAGCTGCGATGAACGCTTCGTTGTAGTTGCCATCGCGGATTGGCACGCGCAGGGTTTCTTGGGCCACGCTGGTGGCAATGTCGGCGGTGAGGGTTGCTTGGGCGCTGCTGCCCACCTCGATCGCCGCATCGTTGGTGACCGCATCAAACACCATCAACACTTGGTTGGCTTGGTCTTCGGCTTCCGGAAACCAGGTTTCAAAAAGTTCTTGGGCAAAGCTATCGATCGTTTCGCCATAGTCCAAGCGGCGGAACGTCACAAACCGAACTTCTGACCCCGTGGACTGGGCCACATCGCGCAGGGACTTTTCGAGACTGCCTTTGGTGAGGCGGCTGAACAAATCGGCACGATCGAGCACCCAAGTTTGCGGGTCAAAGGTCGGCATGTCATACACCCCCGTGGCGGCGGCAGGGGCGCTGGCACTAAACCAAAGGCCAACGGCGGCCACCAGCGCCAGGGTCAGGGCCCACAAACGGCGGCCCAAGGGGGGCTGTGAGTGACGGGGTGGGGGATTAAAGGAGCTGAGTGGGGTCATGGATGATCAGAATTTATGACAAAGATTGGCAGCGTTGATAGTTGGCTCCCTGGCCCATTTTAAAAGCCGGTGTTTCCGCTGGCGCGGCCAAATTGCTCGCAACTCATTCAAATGATTCAGAAATTGAATTCAGGGGATTCAGAAACTTGATTCAGGAACAGATTCAAAAGCCGGTCTGTTCACTGGCGCGGCCCAATGGCTCCCCAGCAAATCCTAAGCATGATCCCAATCAGCCCACCAATCAGCCCCTTGCGATCGCCTGAAATGGCCCTACGCTGGTCGATTGTGTTGCGCGATCGCGGCGTTCGCGCCCCCGTCTTCTCAACCTGCTCGCTTAACCTTCCCCGATCGCCCCATGGCCCCCTTTAATCCCCTCAGCGGAACCATCATCAACATTGCCACCATCTTGGTTGGCAGCGGCCTGGGTTTGCTACTGCGCAACTACTGGTCTGCCAACATGCTGCAAATCGTCACCCAAGGCGTGGCGCTAATTGTGATTTTGGTGGGGTTGCAAATGGCCCAAAGCCTGAGCCGGCTTCAGGGCATTGCGATCGATGGGATTGTGTTGGGGCTGGTGGCGCTGGTGGTGGGTGGTCTGGTGGGAGAAGCCTTGGCGATCGAACGCCGCTTGCAACAGTGGGGCGACTGGCTCAAGAGCAAAGTCAAGGGCGACGGTCAATTCACCGAAGGCTTTGTGGCTGCCAGTTTGTTGTTCTGCGTGGGGCCCATGGCCTTGGTGGGCTGTCTGAACAACGGTCTCACGGGCGACGATCGAATCTTGATTCTCAAGGCCTCCATGGACGGCCTGGCGGCGATCGCCCTGGCCGGTAGCTCCGGGTTGGGGGTGGCCTTTTCAGTGTTGCCCCTGGGGATCTATCAAGGGGCCCTGTCCCTGGCGGCGGGCTTGCTGACCCAATTTGTGCCCAACCCAGCCACCGATCCCCAGGTGTTGGCCCTCACTGGTGTGGGCGGCTTGGCCATTGTGGCGATCGGGTTGAACCTATTGGCGGTGACTCAAATTCGGGTCGGTTCGTTTTTGCCAGCCCTGGCGATCGCTCCGGCTATGTATGCTCTGCTCCGGGCGATTGGCTAACCGACCTGAAAACAGTCATAGCAGGGGCTGGGAAATGCTTGTCAATCATGCTTTCAAAATGAGCCTTCCAGGGCTGGGCTATTTTGGTGGCATCAGCGATTCCTGAGAGGTATCAATAATCACCGTCAGCGGCAGCCAGAACCAGGAATAGAAATCAGACAGCCTATAATTTCAGCTTTTTTCAAGTATTTCAACTTTTTTCAAGTTCTAATTGTTTTAAACAAGCATTTTTGAAAATCTATAACATCTTCGCCACGGTAGACAATGCCTTTTCGCCCTGTTAGCCTAGAAACCAGGGATTATTAAAAATATTGGGACTGAGTGATTGGTTTCACCCATTAAGTTTTTTGTGGTCAGGACTTTCAAAACCCTGATCACGGGAATTAATCCAGAAAGATTTTGAAGAACATGGTCACTCAGTCGCGACCATGTTCTTCAAAATCGAATTTTTAACGAATATTCAAGAAAACCATACTTGTGTAAATTAATACCTGATTTAACCCTGATTCTCCCTTGTTCACGGATCATCATCCATCAAAATTCATCTATCCTAGAAATAAGGAGAACGAATCCTGAGGGCAGCAAATAGCAAATTAGGGCTAGTTTTGAACAATTTTTACCCTTTTTCAATTTTTCCACGTCTTTTGGAATTTCATTATGCTCGCCTGATTCGGTTGGGGTAGGAAGATTTTGCTCTGTGTGGCTTTCGCAAACCTCAGCGCAATCAACTCGCTCTCCCTAAATTACCGCGCTATCTTGATCCATGAGCCAACTACGCCTCAATACCGCTGTTACTCCGCCGATGCAATCACCGACAAAAGTTTTATTAATTGGGGCCTCTAAGAGCGAAGTAAAAGTTTATACCAGTTATTTGCAAGCGATCTTGCAGAGTGATTTCCATCGGCAATATGAAATTTTGGTTCCGCCGAGTCGGGAACAGGGTGTTGAGTGGTGGCGATCGCACCGGCCCGATGTGGTGCTGTTAGATTTGATTGATCGCACAGGCATTCACGTGCTCGAAAGTCTCCACGAGGGCATCAAACGTCAATTGCCACTACCGGTGATTGTGTTGATTCAAGCCCACCAAGAATCCTTGGCGGAACAGGCCCTGAAACTGGGGGCCATGGATTATTTAGTTAAAGAGCATTTAACCGGTTTGGCCCTCCGCAAAACAGTGGCCGCCGTGCTGTTGCATCGCAGTTTGGTTAAACAGGCGATCGAACAAAAAATTGAGCCAGAACCCAAGCCAGATCCTGAACTTTC
This sequence comes from Limnothrix sp. FACHB-1083, assembly GCF_014696485.1. Lineage (NCBI taxonomy): Bacteria > Bacillati > Cyanobacteriota > Cyanophyceae > Pseudanabaenales > Pseudanabaenaceae > Limnothrix > Limnothrix sp. FACHB-1083. The sequence goes on from NZ_JACJQD010000011.1 coordinate 22,292, forward strand.
TCAGCCACCGATTGCTCAATATACTCAACAAGCTCAGTCTTTGATCGCTTCCTGCTCTGCATCTTCTGAATTATGCGCCGGGTCATATTCCCATCTCTCCCTTGATCTGCGCGACCAACAACACCTAAACGCAATTTTGAAGCAGCAATTAGCTGCCATTGAATGCGCCAAAGATGGGATCGCTATTCTCAAAGAAGATACTTACGTTTACCTCAACCAATCCCATTTGGAAATGTTTGGGTATGACAGCCCAGAGCAGCTTTTGGGAAAGTCTTGGCGCAGTCTCTATAGCGAGGCAGAATTAGACCGCTTTAAACGAGACATTTTTCCAATTTTGATCCGCGATCGGGCTTGGCAAGGGGAAGCTATTGCCAAGCGGTCCGATGGGAGTAGCTTTGATGAGGGCTTATCCCTCACCGTCACAGACGATGGATTATTAATTTGCGTTTGTCGTGATATCAGTGCCCAAAAACAGGCCGAGCGTGCGTGTCATGCATCCCAACAACTCCTGCAAGGGATTTTGGATACGGTTCCGATTGCTGTTTTTTGGAAAGATCAGCGCCTGAAATATCAAGGCATTAATAACTACAGCGCCACAATCATTGGCCTAAATTCTGCTGAGGAGTTAATTGGAGTCGGAGACGATCAACTACCTTGGAATCCAGCAACTCTGGCACAGATCCAAGAAGAAGATCGACAAATCTTGCGATCGGGGGAATCTGTTCTCCGCTGTGAATTGGAATATGGCTTGGTGGATGGCTCGACAATTTGGTTAGAAACCAACAAAATTCCGCTCAAAGATGCTCATGGTCGAACTTTTGGAATTTTGGGAACAGCTCAGGAAATTACGAGACGCAAACAGGCCGAGGCTACCTTAAAAAAACAAGCCGAAAGTGAGCATTTAGCACTCATGATTGCTGAACGAATTCGGCAATCTTTGAATTTACAAACTATTTTTGACGTGGCTTGCAATGAAATTCGAGCCGTGCTGCAAGCCGATCGAGTTGGAATTTTTCAGTTTTATCCCCAAACAGACTACGACGATGGTTGCTTCGTGGCCGAATCGGTGATTCCGCCCTATTCTTCTGCCCTCAGTCTTCGTATTCATGACCATTGTTTTGGGGATAACTATTCCCAGCTTTATGCCAATGGTCGCTATTTTGTGGTGGATGACATTTACAACAACGGTCTCACCAAATGCCACAGCGATATTCTGGCCCAATTTGAAGTGCGGGCTAATTTGGTGATGCCGCTGCTTTGTGGTTCAGAACTGTGGGGTTTGCTGTGCATTCATCAGTGCGATCGCCCGCGCCACTGGTTGCCGGATGAGGTGGAATTGGCCCACCGGCTTGCTAATCAATTGGCGATCGCAATTCAACAATCCAGTCTCTATTACCAAGTGCAGCAAGAACTGGAGGTGCGTCAACAGGCCGAATTACGCATCAGCCGCCAGTTACAGGAACAAACTGTTCTTGCACAAATTACCGAACGCATTCGGCAATCCTTAGATTTGCACCAAATCTTAAACACCGTCACCCAGCAGGTGCAAGCGGTGATGCAGTGCGATCGGGTGATTGTGTTTCAACTGTTTGATGATGGCCGCAGCGCGATCGTCGAAGAAGCCGTCCTTGAAGGATTAGTTCACCTCAAGGATCGCCATTGGGAAGATGAAGTTTGGTCTTCGGAAATTTTGGAGTGGTATTGGCAAGGCAAGGCCAGAATTGTGGCCGACGTGATGGACGATCGCTGGACCGATTGTCTGCGGGAATATTCCCAAGAGGGCCAAATTCAATCCAAAATTGTGGCTCCGATTTTGCAGGAAGCCTTTGCCCACGAAGATCACCGCTGGGTTGCCCCTGCCGCACCCAACAAACTCTGGGGCGTTTTGGTGGTTCATGCTTGCCATGAAAAGCGGGTTTGGCAAGAATCTGAGGCTCAGTTGCTGCAACAAATTGCTAACCAATTGGCGATCGCCATTCAGCAAGCCACTTTGGTCGATCGACTGAAACAGGAACTAACCCAACGGCAAGCCGCCCAAGCACAACTGACCGAGCGCAACCAACAGCTTGCCCTCAACAACGAAGAATTGGCCCGCGCCACCCGCCTCAAGGATGAATTCTTGGCCAATATGAGCCATGAATTACGAACCCCGCTCAATGCCATTTTGGGCATTGTGGAAGGGCTGCAAGAGAATGTGTTTGGCCCCGTTTCCGAGCAACAAATCAAAGTGCTGCAAATTATTGAACGCAGCGGCAATCATTTGTTGTCCCTGATTAACGACATTTTAGATTTGGCCAAAATCGAAGCGGGGCGAGTGGAATTGGCCTACAACGATGTGGAAGTTCGCCCCCTTTGCGATTCCAGTTTGGCCTTTGTGAAACAACAGGCCTTGGAAAAACGAATTCGCCTGAGCACCAAATTGCCCCGGGATTTTCCGCCCATCCGCATTGATGAACGGCGGGTGAGACAAGTGTTGATCAACCTGTTAAATAATGCGGTGAAGTTCACCTCAGAAGGTGGCTCCATTTTGCTGGAGGTGGGCTATGCCAACCTGGACGGCTCGATCGACCAGCCCGACCCCAACGGCCAAAACCTTTACGAAGCCCTGCGGTTCAGCGTCACTGACACCGGCATCGGCATCAGCGAAGAAAACGTGAAACGGCTCTTTCAGCCCTTCATTCAGGTGGATAGCGCCTTGAACCGTCAATACGAAGGAACCGGCCTGGGCCTGGCCCTGGTGAAGCGGATTGTGAACCTTCACGGAGGCATCGTGAACGTCACCAGCACCTTGGGTCAAGGCAGTTGCTTTTTCTTCACACTGCCCCTCACGCAGGCCGTACCAGCAGCAGCGGTCAGCGGCCAAGGCGCTGAGGTAACGGAAACCACATCGCTGCTGGAGGGGCCCGCATCAGCGCCCTTGATTTTGCTGGTGGAAGACAACGAAGCGAACATCGTCACCGTGTCGTCCTATTTGGATACGAAGGGCTATCGGCTATTGGTGGCCCGGGACGGAGCCGCCGCCGTGACCTTGGCTACCCTGGAGCGGCCCGACTTGATTTTGATGGATATCCAGATGCCTGGGGTGGATGGCATTGAAGCGATGCGGCAAATTCGCAACGATGAGGAACTGGCGGACGTGCCGATTATTGCGCTCACGGCCCTGACCATGCCGGGCGATCGGGAGCGTTGCTTGCAAGCGGGGGCCAACGATTACCTCAGCAAGCCCATGCGCCTGAAGCAACTGATGGAATTAATCCAAAAATGGTTACTCAATCGCTAGGGCCTGTCATCAAATCGCCTGAAACCCTGATTCCGCCGTTGTCAGATTGTGGGGGACAAGGGGCTTAAGCCCCTTGTTACGACGATTGGGGCATGGAAAATCAACCGTTTTCGACTGATCCTAGGAAATGACGACAGTCCCTAGGGTTTGCCTAAATTCGTTAGGTGATCGCTCGCTAACCAAGCCGAATTAGGTCGTTTTCGTAACTAATTTGTCATGAAAACCCTTCACATTCGGGAATTTCGCGTTTTTGGGAGCCTATTCCCGAGTTTTTCGCCTTTAGCCGCTACCGTAGGCCCCCATCAGGGCAATCCCGACCCTTGGTTCGCAGTTCGCAAGCAACGCGATTTGCGAGCGATCGCCACGTGGCCGCTTGCACCCCTCAAGACCCGCACCCACATCTCTCTCCCCCATCAGGCTGGCTGACTGACAAAATTGTCAAAATTGCTCAACTGGTAGGTTGGCTTGAGGCCCGTGGCTTGCTTTCCGCAGGGTCATCCAACAACCACAAAGATTGCAAAGATTGCATGGATTGCGTTGGATTTTGCAAAGCTCAACCCAACCTACTGCTAGGGCAAATTGAGTATCAATGCCGACTTTTGAAATTCGGTTTTTGAGCCATCCTATAACAGGATTCAAACCCCGATTAAGCACAAGAATGCCCGAGGCGATTCACTGGTTTTTTGGGTGTTTTTGTAGATGGCATTTTCGTGAATAGCGTTTTCGTGAATAGCGTTTTCGTGAATACAGATTTTCATTAGCACTCTGACCGAAACTCCACCGCATTTAATCCCTATGAGCTTTGCGAATCCTGCAATCCACTCTCCTTTGATGGCTCCCGATCGCGCGACCTACTCTTGCTTGAGCGATCGCAATGCGCAGATGGTGATCACAGCCTTAAGCCAGTGGGCCTTGCTTGAAAATCAGCTCGATCGCCTGTTTGAGCGGGCCGTGCAGGCGGTGACAGAAGTGCTGAAAGTCTCCTACAGCAGCATTTGGCGCGTATTGTCCGATCGCCAATCCCTGCGGCGCGTGGCCACCATTCCCGCCGCCGCCAACGAACCCACAGAAGTGACCGTGGCTAACGTGCCCCTGGTGCAGTCGCTCTTCAGTGTGGAATCGCAATTGCTGGCGGCGAATGTGCCCTTGGGTCACGATTTACAGAACTTTCCCCTTCCCTTGCCCGCCAACAGCCAAAGCGGTTTGCTGCTGGGCGTGGTGGGCCGCGATCAACTGCTGGGGCTGCTGGAAATTCATCACGAACAGCCCCGATCGTTCTCGGAAGATGACGTTTACTTCCTGCAAGCTGTGACCAATGTGCTGGCGGGGGCGATCGAGCGGCGGCGATCGGAAGCCTTGATTGACACCCAAAGCCGCGTTCTCGGCTCGATCGCCCAAGGAGCCAAGCTGCAATTCGTTTTTAATCAACTCTGTGAACTGCTAGAGCAGGAACTTCCCGGAGCCTATTGCTCAATTTTGGTGTTGGATCCCGAGCAAAAATGCCTGCGTGCCGGGGCCGCCCCCAGCCTGCCCAGCGAATTTGCCCGAGGGGTTGATGGGCTGATGATTGGCGAATGTGCCGGATCCTGCGGCACGGCGGCCTATCGCGGCGAGCCGGTCTTTGCCACGGACATTGCCACCAACCCCCTTTGGTCATCTTTTCGAGACTTTGCCCTCAGCCACGGCATCCGGGCCTGCTGGTCGTCGCCCTTTTTGGCCGCCAACGGCGAGGTGTTGGGAACCTTTGCCCTGTCGCACCGGTTTCCCTGCCAGCCCACGGCCTACCACCGGGAGGTGATCAACACCGCCGCCAGCCTGGCCAGCATTGCCATGGAAGCCCACCGCCGGGCCGAAGCCTTGCAAGCCGCCAATCTCTCCTTGGAACAAAAGGTGGAAGAACGCACCGCCAAGCTTCAAGACACCCTTCAACGATTGCGCCAGGCCCAAGCCCAATTAATCCAAGCGGAAAAGATGTCGAGCTTGGGGCAAATGGTGGCCGGAATTGCCCACGAAATTAATAACCCCACGGCTTTCATTGCGGGGAATTTGTATCACATGGAAGCCTATTTCCAGGATTTGGTGAGCATTATTCAGGCCTATCAAGCGGAATATCCCAATCTTTCGCCGGCCATGCGCGATCGCCTGGCAGAATTGGATTTCGACTTCCTCATTGCCGATTTACCGCAAGTGCTCGGCTCCTTACAATCCGGTTGCCAACGAATCACCAATATTGTGTTGGGGCTGCGGAATTTTTCCCGCTTGGATGAGTCCAGCATGAAGGCGGTGGATTTGCATGAAGGGCTGGACAACACATTGATGATTTTGAATCACCGATTGATTGACCAGGGCGATCGCCCGGCGATTCAAGTGACCAAGGACTATGGCCCTTTGCCTCCGGTCACTTGCCATGCCAATCAGCTCAATCAGGTGTTTATGAATCTGTTGAGCAATGCGATCGATGCCTTGGCCGATCGCTGGGCCCAGGAGGGAGCCGGATTTGCGCCCCAATTGCACATCGCCACGCGCCTCAGCCAACCCGATCGGGTGCAAATTTCCATCCAGGACAACGGCTTGGGCATTCCCGAAGCGCTGCGATCGAAAATTTTTGAGCCGTTTTACACCACTAAGCCGATCGGCCAGGGCACGGGGCTGGGTTTGGCCATCAGCTACCAGATTGTGCAGGAGCAGCACCAAGGATCGCTCGGTTGCCATTCAACGGCCCAGGAGGGAACCACGTTCACCGTGGAAATTCCGATCTAGGCTCACGGGTTGCGGTGCAAGGTGTAGCCTGTGAAAACACAACCACAGCACCCCGCAATGGCTGATGGGTCACAGGGCGATCGCCACCCAACAGACCAGGGATGCTCGTTTCTTTGTGGTGGGTTGTGGTACGTGGAGATGGTCGTTGAATGGGTGGCGGTGCATGGGAGATGAATGGAGATTATTATTTCCTCCCAACCGAATTATGGTCGTTGAATGGGTGGCGGTGCATGGGAGATGAACCCAAATTGTTGTTGATTTCCCAGCGTTCTCCCATGCACCCTACGGGTCGATCGAGCGGTGGATGGTGGAATAGGGCCAGTCGGTGGGGGTGATGGCGTGGCCGTGTTTAACGGGGTTTTGGTGAATGTAGTGGATGTGGTTTTGGAAATCGGCTTCATCACGAATTTGGTGTTCCCAAAACCGACGTTGCCAATAGGGGTGATCGCCTCGGGTTTGACGCGATCGACTGCTGGGTAAATCGATCGGTAATTGACGGGTGCAAACTCGAGTGGTGCGAGTTTTGATCAGCCGCCACCGGGTCGAAAAATCGTCGTCGCCTGTCGGTAGCGTCCAGATGCAATGAAGATGATCGGGCAGCAGCACCCACGCATCGATCGAGAATGGATAGGCAGCTTGGGTGGTGCGAATGGCTTGGCGCAGGGCTTGCCGGGCGATCGGCTCACAAAGCCACGGGTAGCGACCATAGGTGACAACCGTAAAAAAGTACGTGCCCCCCTCCGATCTCCAGCGCCGATAATTGGGCATCGCATCCATCCCCGCAACAAATCACCCCATCCATTATTCACCACCCTACAAATCCCACCAATCCCGTAGGGTGCATGGGAGCAATCTCCAATGGTCACGAGTCGGTTGATTTGTTCTCCCATGCACCGAAAATTGATGATTGGAAGGCGATCAATGCGGCAATTTCACGAAAACCCGTAGGGTGCATGGGAGCAAGCCCCAATAGTCACGAAACGGTTAATTCGTACTCCCATGCACCGCAGCCCGATTGTCACCCAACCGATCATGGTCGTTGGATGCGTCACAGGTGGCGGTGCATGGGAGATGAACCCAAATTGTTGTTGATTTCCCAGCGTTCTCCCATGCACCCTACATTTGTATGGGAGCCTTTCGCCAGTTCTCGGCGGCCAACGTTGAAGAAATGACCGTGAAGTTCAACGTCAAAATTGGTGGACAAGGTGGGATTCCCTTCTTGGTGCGCGGCTCCATGGACTACGACTTTGGGATCGAAGTGAAATGCAAGTTCCCTGACCAACCCGCTCCACCAGCCCCCACGCCCCGACAACCGTAGCCGTAGGGTGCATGGGAGCAACCCTTGATCGTCACGAAACGGTTAATTCGTACTCCCATGCACCGCAGCCCGATTGCCACCCAACCGATCATGGTCGTTGGATGCGTCACAGGTGGCGGTGCATGGGAGATGAACCCAAATTGTTGTTGATTTCCCAGCGTTCTCCCATGCACCCTACATTTGTATGGGAGCCTTTCGCCAGTTTTCGTCCGCTACGGTTGGTTGAAGGGGGTTGGGGCGGGGCCCAGGTCTTGGAGCTTGCGGGCGAAATAGCTTTCGCGGTGTTGCAACTGCTTCGCCAAAATCACCGCCTGTTCGTAGGCAATGCGGGCCCGATCGCGTTGATTCAAACTGACAAACAAATCACCCAACTTTTCGTAGGTGTCCATCATCCCGTAGCCGTCCGCCGCCTCGCGGGCCAACTCCAACAGGCTGATGTAAAGACTGGCGAGCAGATCGGGCTTGTCGGCAAAGGCGGGGCGGCTGCGATAGAGAGTGGCCAGGCGATCGAGCGCTTCTCGGGCAATGCCCAACTGCTTGATGGAGCGGGCGGCGGCGGCCGTTTCGCGATATTGCAACACCGCCTCTTCCACACGATCGGCCCGGTCAAAATTGGCGGCCAACTCGCTCATCAAGGGCGGAATGAGCCGCACAATCCCCAATTCCTGATAGACCCCCAACAAGTCGCGCTGGGCGGCGATCGCCTCATCCCATTGGCGCGATCGATTCAGCAACATCACCAATTCCCGCGCATAGCGCACCTCGGCCTGGCGATGGAGCGGAATGGTGGGTTCTGTGCCCGGCGGTACGGGAACCGCCACCCAACGACCCGCAGCAATTTTGGCCCGCTCGATCGCCAGCAGCTCCCGGTAGGCATCCACAGCCGCCGCATCCTCAAACAGGCTGGCTCGCAATTGGCCGATCGCCACCAGATATTTTTCAATTCCCGTGGGATCGTCGGCCGTTCTGGCCATCAACAGGCGCGGTTCCAACACCGCCAAGGCCAACTTGGGCGCACGCACTTGGTAATAGGCCAAGCCCAGGGCCTCCAGCAGGGCCGGATCTTCAGGGATGGGCAGCGGTTGTTCGTCGGGCAAAACCGGCTTGGGGCCCGTTTGCCCCGCTTGGATCGCCTTGATTCGATCGGTCACCACCCGCGTTTCTTCCACGGCCCCTTCCCGCCAAGCCAGCTCGCCCACCCGTCCCAGGGCCGGCAACTCTTCAAACAGACCCAAAAATCGCCGCAATCGCAGTTCTCGATTCCAAAGGGCGAAGGCTTCTAGGGTTTTGCCGGCCCGCAGGGTGGCCGCCGCCTGGAGGTTCAATTCATCGAGGGCCAAACGCAGCCGATCGCGCTCCGTGGGCGACAGTTCCCGCTTCATGGGAAACTCCGGCAGCAGCGGATCCGCCTCTAACAGTTCCAGCGGACTGGGCGGAAATTCATCCTTAACCGGCCGCGAAAAGATATCAAAAATCGGCAGGTTATCCAGGAAAGGCAACTGGGCGCGTGCCACTTCCCCGGCGCTGGCCAAGACCAGGGCGATCGCCCCCGCTGACATTGCCCACCGCAGCGATCGCAGCAGTCCATTCAGGGAAAATTCAGTGCGGGAAGGAACGCAACGGGCAGGCATGGGTGAATTGTCCCCGGAAAAACTGAATGAAAAAGAGACTGGAATAAAAAAGAGACTGAACCGGGCGCGACGGGCGAGCAGCGGCGAACCGTAGTGTTACTTTACCGTAGTGTTTTGCTGGCGGCACTTGGCCATGGTTGCTGATGGTTCTGGTTTGCGCCCGCCCAACCGTTGGGATGCATTGCTGACCTTGCGGGGGGTGGCTTGCTGTTTGGTGATTGTGGCCCACTGCGGCCCGCCGGCCCAAAGCTTGGTCTGGGCTGGACAGGATTGGAGTTGGCTGCTGTTTGCGCCGGGGGGCGTGGCAGTGCGGGTGTTTTTTTGCTTGTCGGGCTACTTAATTGGCAAAGGATTTTATACCGAACGCTATCGGCTCGATCGACCTGGGATCATTCGATATTTTCAAAACCGCGCCACTCGAATTTTGCCGCTTTACTATGCCTGTATTTTGATATCGGCAGCGGTGTTTTATCCCCACAGTTGGCAACCCAATCATTGGGGGCATTTGCTGCGGTTGCTGACTTTTACCTATGAGCATTCTTTGCCCTTTGAGTTTAATGCACCCCTATGGTCGCTTTCCACGGAAGTGCAATTTTATGCGATCGCCCCTCTTATTTTTTGGGCGAGTCGGCGCTGGCTGAAAACCGGGCAATTATTACTGGTGGCCATGGCAGCGGTGACCAGTGGATTAATGCTCTATCGGTTCGGAGTTTTTGAGTTAATTGAACAATTATTGGGCAGCACAGAGGGAAATCCCTATTTTATTCGCTATATCTATACTTTTTTGCCGGCCAATTTAGATGCCTTTCTGGTGGGTTTTTGGCTGAATCCGCTGATGCAAAAGCTGCACCAAAACCGACCTCCAACGATCGACCCGGCGGAGGGGCAAACAGACCCGATCGAGCTAGGGCAACGGTTACCGGTTCGGCCCTGGGTGGCCCTGGCTTGGGGCCGATCGATTCTGGGGTTGCCCTGGAAAGGCTGGGCGATCGGGGCGATGGTGTTGCTTTATGGGTTGGCCGCCTGGTGGAAATATCAAGGGAGCGATCGGGTGTTGTTGGTGGCTCCGGGGCTGACGGTGTTGGCGACGGGGCTGTTTATTTTTGCCTTTGAACGACGGGTTTATTTCAGTTCTGGGCGCAACCGGCCGCTCTCGCGATTGGCCATGGCGGCTAATCCGCTCCGGGCTTGGGAATTGCTCGGGTTGTTGTCTTTTGGTCTTTATGTTTGGCACTATCCCTTACTGAAAGTGATCGGCCCGTTGATCACGAATCGATCGCCCTTGGTGGCCTATGGCGAACGGTTGGGGTTGGTGTTTTTAGGGTCGATCGCCCTGGCCAGCTTCACCTACTGGGCGATCGAAATTCCGGCAATCCGTTGGCGCAAAAAAGCCCAGCGATCGCCCTAGGGATCTGTTAATGATTCCAATCGCTGAGTTTGAAGCCCAAGAATCGATCAAACAATCCCGATCGCCAGATATATCGCAACAGCAAACACCAACTCAGGGCGATCGCCCCAATCAGCAAATAGTCCACCGGTTGCAACAGCGCCAACTCAAAAAACTCGCGCGTTCCCGGCAGGGCCACCAAACCGGCATAGACCCCCAATAGGCCCAAGGCCAGCAGGGAATAGCGGCGATCGCCACAGAGAGGCTCCGCTGCCACCCAAGGCCCCGCTGGCGGCTTCAAAAACGGCACAAGCAACAGGCCACAGCTTACCAACAGCGTCACCAGGGCGCTGCGGGGCACGGCCAAGAGCGCATCGTTCAAAACCACCAACTCTTCGCCCGTTTGGGTGGCGTTCCAAATGGTGGTGACCAGATAGCCCAAGTAAACCGCCACCGCGATCGGGGTGAGGGTCAAGGTCGCAGGCAAGGTGAAATTCAGCATGGACTTGAGGACGCTCTTTTGGCGCGGTTTCCCGGGCCGGGCCCACAGGGGAAATCCAAAGGTGGGCAGCCCCACCGCCACGATCGTCACCACGGCGCTGTGTTTATTCAGCAGCGGAAAGGTTCCCAGCACTTGCCCCGTACACAAAATCAACAGGGTGACGCAAAACACCCGCACCATAAACAGTTTCAGCACATCGCGGATGCCGTTGCCGATCCGTTGCCCTTCCAAAAAGGTATAGGGCAGGGTCTCGAAGGAGTCGCCCAGCAACACAATATCGGCGGCGCTGCGGGTGGCTTTGCTGCCACTTTCCATGGCAATGCCCAGGTTGGCTTGCTTCAGAGACAACACATCGTTTACGCCATCGCCAATCATGGCCACATAATTGCCCGCACGTCGCAGGGCCGTGACTAAGCGGGCTTTTTGTTCCGGGACGATCCGCCCAAAGATTTGATGCTCGATCGCGGCTTGGGCAAATTCCGCCTCAGTCATGGCGGCCAGGTCGGCTCCGGACACAGCCGACAGATTTTCGCCCAAACCCACCCGAGCCGCGATCGCCCGCACGGTGTCGGGGTTGTCACCAGAAATAATCTTCAGCCGAATGCCCGCCTCGGCAAATCCTTGGAGCGTTTCCGTCACGCTGGGGCGCAGCTCGTCGCTAAACACCAACAGGCCCAGGGGTTGCAAATCCTGGGGCAGGGGGGCGCTGTCGCGTTTGGCGGGTTTGGGCGGAATGGTGGGACTGACGGCAAACAGCAACACCCGAAATCCTTGGCGAGCCAGGGTCTGGGCCCGATCGCGCCATTCCGGGGGCAGCGGTTCCGCCAGGCCCACGCTCACCATTTCCGGCGCACCCAGGACGTAATATCCCGCCACGGGCCCGGCGGTTTGCGGGGCGATCGGGTCAGGCCCAAAGGCGATCGCGCTCCACTTGCGGGCTGATGAAAAGGGAATTTCATAGAGCGGTTCTTGGCCGGGAGCGGGGCAACCGAGGGCGATCGCCTCGCTGGTGGCGTTGCCGGAACGGGTGCTGGCGGCATAGGTTCCCACCTGCTGAGTCAGGGTGGCCAAGTCCTGGCCGGGGGCGATCGGCCACAGTTCCGTGAGCTGAATTCGGTTCGCCGTCAAGGTTCCAGTTTTGTCCACACAGAGCACATCTATATTGCTCAGGGATTCCACGGCGTTGGCCTGTTGAATCAGCACCCGCTTGCCCACCATCCGCACCGCCGCCAGGGCATAGGACAGGGTGACGGTTAAATACAAACCGCTGGGAACCAGACCGGCAATCACGGCCGATCGCTGTACCGTTTCATTGAAGGAAATGGCTTTGGCAATGAACCCGATCGCCACCAGGGCCCAAAAAAAGCAGGCGATGATCATAAAAATCCGAATCACCAAATTCACTTCCGATTGCAAGGGCGTGAGCATCTGGCGAAAGGTGCGGGCACTTTCAGTGAGTTGGTGGGCCAAGCTGTTGCGGCCCACTTTTTGGGCTAAATAATAGCCACTACCGCTTAAACAAATGGTTCCCGAAAAAACAGGGCTGCCGGTTTCCTTTTCAATGGGGTCTGACTCTCCTGTCAAGAGCGATTCATCGGCGGCGATTTCCCCGGCCATCAACTCCCCATCCACCAAAATTTGATCGCCCGATCGCAACACTAAAACATCACCCGCCACGATTTCGCTCGGGTCAATATCCTGTTCACGGCCTTCGCGCACCACGGTGGCCTTGGGCCGGGTTAGAAGGGCAATTTCATCGAGTTTGCGCTTGGCCGCCACTTCTTGAATGGCGTTAATCACCACGCTGCTCAAAATGACCGCCGCCACCAGGATGGCATCGCTAAAACTGCCTAAAAATAAGAAAACAACACTAATGGCAACGAAAACAAAATTAATAAAGGTAAAAATGTTTTCCCGGAGAATTTGTGCATAGGAGCGACTGGTTTTCAGGGGGGCATCATTACCCTGGCCGGCGGCTCGGCGCTCCAGCACTTCGCTGCGGGTCAGACCTTGGAGATGGGGCGGAAGATTCGGCTGATTCACGGGTGACAGGCGATGGACGGGCGATCGAACTAGCAGGCCATCATACCCGGCCCGATTGGGTCTGGCTCGATCGGGGGCGATCGCCCTTGGGACGGCGGGTCAGTGCCGAATTTCGGGATAATGGGAATCGTTACGGTTCGTTACATCACCCCTTCGACAATTCACGCGATCGCCCCATGCCCCGAGATCTACGCGGCTTCTTGAAGCTTTTGGATGAGCGCGGTCAACTGCGCCGGATTACGGTTCCCGTTGATCCCAACCTGGAAATCGCCGAAATTGCCAATCGGATGCTGGCGGCGGGCGGGCCGGCCCTGCTTTTTGAAAATGTCAAAGGCAGCCCTAGCTCCGTGGCCGTGAACCTGTTGGGCACGGTGGAGCGCACCTGCTGGGCTATGAACATGGACTCGCCCGGGGAGCTGGAAACCTTGGGCCGCAAGCTGTCCCTGTTGCAACAGCCGAAGCCACCCAAGAAAATTTCCCAGGCGATCGAGTTTGGCAAAGTACTGTTTGATGTGTTGCGCGCCAAGCCCGATATCGACCTATTTCCCGCTTGCCATCAGGTGGTGAAACGGGGCGAAGAGGTGAATCTCAACGAAATTCCGATGATTCGCCCCTATCCCGACGATGCGGGCCATGTGGTGACGCTCGGGCTGGTGATTACCAAAGATTGCGAAACCAAGATCCCGAATGTGGGGGTTTACCGGCTGCAACGGCAATCGAACAACACGATGACCGTCCAATGGCTGTCGGTGCGGGGCGGCGCGCGCCACCTGCGGAAGGCGGCGGAACGGGGCCAAAAACTAGAGGTGGCGATCGCCCTGGGCGCTGACCCGTTGTTGCTGATGGCGGCGGCCACACCAATCCCCGTGGACTTGTCTGAGTGGCTGTTTGCGGGTCTCTACGGCGGTTCCGGCGTACACCTGACCAAGTGCAAAACCCTGGATTTGGAAGTGCCGGCCAACTGCGAAATGATTTTGGAAGGGACGATCGACCCCTCGGAAACGGCGATCGACGGGCCCTTTGGCGACCACATGGGCTACTACGGCCCGGCGGCTCCCGGCCCCCTGCTGCGGGTTCATGCCGTCACCCACCGCAAGGACCCGATTTACCTCACCACCTTCAGCGGCCGACCGCCCAAGGAGGAGGCGATGATGGCGATCGCCCTCAACCGGATTTACACGCCGATTTTGCGGACGCAAGTGCCGGAAATTACGGACTTTTTCCTACCGATGGAAGGGTTGAGCTACAAGGCGGCCATCATCTCGATCGACAAGGCCTATCCGGGTCAAGCTCGCCGGGCCGCCTTGGCGTTTTGGAGCGCCTTGCCCCAGTTCACCTACACCAAATTTGTGATCGTGGTGGACAAGTCGATTAATATTCGCGATCCGCGCCAGGTGATGTGGGCCGTTTGCTCCAAGGTTGACCCTGATCGGGATGTGTTTATCCTGCCGGAAAATCCCCTGGATTCGCTGGATTTCGCTACCGAAAAAGCCGGTCTCGGCAGTCGGATGGGCATCGATGCCACCGATAAGATTTATCCCGAAATCGATCGGGAGTGGGGCAAGGTTTTGGAATCCGATCCGGAGGTGGCCGCCACGGTTGATCGGCGCTGGGCGGAATACGGCTTGGCGGATATTAACCTAATGGAAGTGGATGCCAATTTGTTTGGTTACGACATTCGGAGGTAGGCGATCGTGGCGGTAATCCGGGGGCTACATGTGGCGTTGAATGTGACCGATCTCGATCACGCCGCCGAATTTTACGGGGAATTGTTGGGGCTGGAATTGATCGATCGCCCCTTGAAATTTCCCGGTCTTTGGTATGCGATCGATGATTGGCAAATTCACCTGATTGTTGCGCCCCGGGTGGTGAACACGATTCAGGACGATCGTTGGGGTCGCAATGCCCACCTGGCGATCGCGGTGGATGACCTAGAAGCCCTGAAAACCCAACTCACCGAAGCGGGTATTTCCTGGCAAGCCAGCGCCTCCGGTCGCGCCGCCATCTTTGCCCCCGATCCCGACGGCAATCTCTTAGAATTCCAGCAATCCTAAACCCCTCCCGATCCATTGCCCATCACGCAAGCCATCGTCTGCGCTGAAATGTCGTAGTACTCACATCTCTGACAATCAGCGCGGCTAGAATAATGGGCAGCCTTCGCAATCGGTCATCAGTGGAGCAGGAGTATGGCAACTGATGCAATCTCAATTCAGAAAATTTACGATCGCCTAACTATCACTCCCGAACAGCTCAAGGATTTCTGCATTCGGTGGCAGATTGCCGAATTAGCCGTGTTTGGTTCAATTTTGCGAGACGATTTCTGCGATCGCGGAGATGATGTCAGTGATATTGATTTGCTTTACAGCCTGAATCAGTCTTCAAGTCATAGCCTTTTCGACATCATGCAGATGCGCGAAGAACTAGAAAAGCTCTGCCATCGAAGAATTGACTTGATTAGCAAACAAGGAATTAAAAATAGTCGTAATTGGCTGCGCCGCCAAGAAATCTTAAATTCAGAGATGATTCTATATGCCCAAAAATAGTGCATCTAGAGATGATCAATCTTTACTGGATATTGCCGACTCCATTCAGTTAATCATGGAATATATCCCTAATTGGGGTGAGTTCCTGGAATCTGTCAAAAATCAAGATGCTGTCATTCGTCGTCTGATTGTTATTGGCGAAGCGACCAAACGATTGTCAATGACGTTTCGCAATGCTCACCCTGATATTCCTTGGAAAGAGATGGCAGGTTTAAGAGATGTGATCGTACATGATTATGATGGTATTGACTTTGAGCGACTGAAGCCCATCATTGAGGTCAAATTGCCTGATGTTTTGCGACAGATTGAGCCACTACTACCAAGGCCACCTCAAAATTCATAGCCCATTAATGATCTAAGTTAATGTCCCAGTTGTTATCACTAGTTCAGAGAGTAAATGATATGAAAACTGACATAATATCAATTCAAGAAGTCTACAATCGCCTAACCATCACCCCCGAACAGCTCAAGGATTTCTGCATTCGGTGGCAGATTGCCGAATTAGCCGTGTTTGGTTCAATTTTGCGAGACGATTTTCGATCTGATGGAAAAAATCTTAGTGATGCAGATTTCTTATTTTGCTATCTGCCAAACGCAAATATGAGCTTACTGCGACGAGCAAGAATGGCAATAGAATTAGAAGCCTTATGTCACCGATCCGTTGACTTGATCTTATTAAAGGAAGTCCTGACTAGCCATAACTTAAGTCGAAGAAATGACATTCTAGATTCAGCGATGTGGATTTATGGACAGAAATCGAGATAGGGATGCAATCGTTGATATTCTCCAAGCGATCGAAGAGATTTTGTGCTCGATGGCTGGTGTCAGCCTAGATCAGCTATCTACCAACCGAGAGAAGCAAGCTGCCATTCTTTATTTTCTGATCATTATTGGTGAAGCAACCAAGCGTCTATCTTCAGAGTTTAGAGCAACCCATTCAAGCATTGATTGGAAGGGAATGGCAGGAATGCGAGACATTTTAGCGCATCAATATGATCGTGTTGATGTCCAAGTTATTTGGGATGTTGTACAAACGGACTTAATACCTCTATCTCAATCGCTGAAACATTTACTAGAACAGCAATAGCACTATAAAATCGTCTGACAAATCAATTAACTATGTAGTTCCAAAACTTCCTAAATAAACGACAAAAACATTAAAGTCAAAATACGTAATGTGTTTTATATTAATTGGCTTAGATTAGCTCTTAAATTCATATTTAAAACCGAAATAAACACTCTAATTTCTATACTAAAAGTAAGCAAAATGATCATAAAAATGGGCTGACAATTGCCAGCCCGTATTCTACTCGTTACTTTTAAGTTAGTAGACAAACTTAGGACTGACCCGGTAGCAAAAACCGAATCATCATATACAAAGAAGCAGCAACTAATTGGGCTAACATCACCGGAATTCCATACTTCAAAAAGCGGTGAAAAGAAATGCTTTTGCCGTGCAATTCAGCAATTCCAGCCGCCACAATGTTAGAAGAAGCGCCAACTAGGGTTCCATTTCCTCCCAAGGTTGCCCCATACATCATTGCGTAAAACAGGGGCAACACTTGTGGAGGAAAGCTCCCAGAATAATCCTGCGCCAAAATTTCTGGCCCAGCCATCCCTACATTCACCACATATTCCTTGAGCAGGGGAACCATTGCCACGACCAAAGGAATATTGGGAACAACGCTAGACACCAAGCCCACAAAGAAAATCAGGGCGATCGAACCCAAGAAAATATTGGTTCCGAGCATGGCTGCCAAGGCTCCTGACAAAAGACTGACCACGCCAGTTTTTTGCAGGCCACCGATCAGCACAAAAATGGACATGAAAAACAGCAATGTGCTCCAATCCACATCTCGCAAAATGTTATTAACGGTGTCAATTTTGCTGTGATGGGCTAAGAGCAAGGCTAACGCAGCACCTAGGAGGGCAACGGCGGCGGGAGAAACAGGAATGGGCAACGACTCACCAATCACAAAAAAGACCAACACGAGCAGCACAATCAGACCACCAAAGGCTAATGTGCGCGGGTGATTAATTTTGGGATGGGGCAAGTCGTCCAGATTTTTCAGCTCTTTCTTCCAAGTGGTTCGGAACAGAATAGGAAGCAGCAAAATAATCACCCCGATCGCCACAGCACCCCCTAGGCTGAGGCGAGTTAGGTATTCGGTGAAGGTTAAATTTACTGCGTCCCCAACAATGTAGGTGGCTGGGTCACCCACAATGGTTAAAAGTCCGGCACTGTTGGCCACAAAAACCATCAAAATCAGAAGGGGCACGAAATCTACGCCCACTTCTTCTGCCAATGGGGGAATTAAAGGAGCCAACAACATGACTGTGGTGGCGTTTGGCAAAACAGCACAAATGGGCGTTGTGATGCCCACAATCCCTAACAGTAAATTTTTGCCTTTGCCTTGGGCCAAAATCACCATTTGGGTGGCTAGATAGTCAAAAACTTTGGTGGGTTCAAAGGCCCGCACCAAAATCATGACCCCCAAGAAGAGGGCGAGGGTTCCATGGCTCTGGCTGATGTACCCGATCGCCTCTTTCAAGCTCATGACGTGGGCAAACACCAACACCAGTGCTCCCAAAAAAGCTGCAACCGTGAGGTGAATCCATTCCGTCATGATCACCACAATGACGGTGATGAAGACAATTCCGGCAATCCAAGCGTCTAGGTTTCCGATTTGCTCTAGCATTTCCGATTCTCCTTCCATTGGCTGACGAGGTTAGCTGACGGGCTAGGCTTGGAAGTAGCCTTCTTGCAGCACAAGATTCGCCCCAAAATTTAGGCTGGTTCCCCCGCTCGATCGCCCTGCTTCAATTGGACTTAAAGACCAGAGCCGATCGATTAAGCGTTGACTACGAGATAGTGAAAGTTGCAATTTGTCCATGTCGTTTATCAATGACATAAAGCGACTTAATCCAATCAAGTGTCTACTCAAAAAAATCCAAACTTGGTCTAATTGCCCTTCAGCTAAAAACGTCTGCCTTGAGGTTGGCTAACCATGACTGATGAAATTTTTTGACGAATTGCCAAAAAGTTTCTTCATTTTGCTATTGATTTTGCAATCACCAAAACCAATAGCTCTAGGCATGTCATTCCAAGCATGGAGACAATGCATGAAGACTCAGGTGGAATCAGCCTAAAGACTTTGGGCAACTGATAGATTTCGATGAATTTCTTTTGAGTTGGCTCGGTGGATTCAAACCTGTGTCATGGATCACAGGTTATTTGGACAGACTGCCGTTTGACGCTAGCATGGATAACTTGGGTGGGTCAATCAAGGGGCGATCGCCTAGGATTTGGCTCTAGGTACAATTCCCAAGTTCCGGTACTGTGAATAAACGAGTCAAACTCACCGTAAATTGAGTCACCAAATCGCCGTTAGACCCCGAGCAATGGATATCAAAAATGGATTCGTCGGGACAGTTGGTAATACTCCACTGATCCGGCTCAACAGCTTTAGTGACGCAACCGGCTGCGAAATCCTGGGTAAAGCGGAATTTTTGAACCCTGGTGGGTCGGTTAAAGATCGGGCGGCCCTTTACATTATTGAAGATGCGGAACGGCGCGGGTTGCTGAAACCCGGCGGCACGGTGGTGGAAGGCACGGCAGGCAACACCGGAATCGGCCTCGCCCACATTTGCAACGCCAAGGGCTACAAGTGCCTGATCGTGATTCCCGATACCCAGTCCCAGGAAAAAATCGACCTGCTGCGGACGCTGGGGGCGGAGGTGAAGACCGTGCCCGCTGTGCCCTACCGCGATCCTAATAACTATGTGAAGCTGTCGGGTCGGTTGGCGGCGGAAATCCCGAACGCCATTTGGGCCAACCAGTTCGACAACTTGGCAAATCGTCAGTCCCACTACGAAACGACGGGGCCGGAAATTTGGGCGCAAACGGACGGCACGGTGGACGCTTGGGTGGCGGCGACGGGCACGGGCGGCACCTACGCGGGTGTGGCGATGTTCCTGAAGGAGCAGAACCCCCAAGCGCAAATGGTGCTGGCGGATCCGATGGGCAGCGCGCTCTATAGTTACGCGAAAACCGGGGAGCTGACGATGGAGGGTAACTCGATCACGGAAGGGATCGGGAATTCGCGGGTGACGGCGAATATGGAGGGTGTGCCGATCGATGATGCGATTCGGGTGACGGATCCGGAAGCTTTGGCGGTGCTGGCTCAGTTGATGAAAAAGGAGGGGCTGTTTATGGGCGGCTCTGTGGGCATCAATGTGGGGGCGGCGGTGAAGCTGGCGGAAAAACTGGGGCCGGGCCACACGATCGTCACGGTGCTGTGCGATGGCGGGTCGCGGTATCAGTCGCGGCTGTATAACGCGGAGTGGCTGGCCAGCAAGGGGCTGGTGATGCCGGATTAATGCAGGTTAAATCCCCGCAAGCCGGAGGGCGCAAGGCGTTGCGCTTAGTCCTCTCTGAGGCGATCGAACCGGAGGGCGCAAGGCGTTGCGCCCCTACGGAGGTGGTGGTGCGATCGCCCAGGGATGGGTATTTGGGTCGATCGCCCGGTGAACCGGTGACGATCGGTGGTGCGTACCCGGCGCGGTAGGATAGGGAGTCGCAATTTTTGTTGCTATTCGTTTGCTTCGTCCTGTCGCTCCATCTGTCGCCATGACCGTTACCGCTGGGAACTGGGCCGCCACTGCCGGTGAGGCTGAATTGCGCGATCGCCTGTTGGATTTGCTGTGCGATCGCGCCTACCGGGAAGGGGACTTTACCCTTTCGTCGGGCCAAAAAAGCACCTATTACATCAACTGCAAACCGGTGACGCTGCATCCTGAGGGGGCATTGGCGCTGGGGCGGTTGCTGCTGGGGCAAGTGCCGACGGGCGCGGCGGCGGTGGCCGGGTTGACCCTGGGGGCTGACCCGTTGGTGTCGGCGGTGAGTGTGGTGTCAGCGCTGGAAAACCGCCCGATTTCTGCCCTGATCATCCGCAAGGAAGCCAAGGGCCACGGCACGATGGCCTACATCGAGGGGCCGGCGTTGGAGCCGGGTTCGTCGGTGGTGGTGCTCGAAGATGTGGTGACGACGGGCGGGTCGGCCCTGAAGGCGGTCGATCGCCTGCGGGAAGCGGGCTACCAGGTCGATCGGGTGGTGGCGATTGTCGATCGGCTTCAGGGCGGTGCGGAACTGTACGCGCAACAGGGCTTGGCCTTTGAGGCGCTGTTCTCGATCGCCGATGTGCAGGCCCATTACGCGGCGCGATCGACCCAACCTTAATCGATCACCCGACCCGCATTTCCGTAGGGGCGCACCGCTGTGCGCCCTCCGGTTCGATCAATTCGGGTGGGGGCTGGGCACACGCGATTCGCCTTCCAATTCGATCAATTCGGGTGGGGGCTGGGCGCACGCGGTGCGCCCCTACGGGTGGATTTTCGTATTGAATTTTGTTGTCTGAAATCTGTTTTTGGGAGCTTGTAACCGTGACTGGAACCCGCCTGCAAAACCAAGTGGCTGTTGTGACCGGGGCTTCTCGGGGGATTGGCCGAGCCGCCGCCCTCGCTCTGGCCGCCGAAGGGGCCAAGGTGGTGGTGAACTATGCGGCCTCCAGCGGGGCGGCTGAAAGCTTGGTGGCGGAAATTGCCGGGAACGGGGGCGAGGCGATCGCCGTGAAAGCCGACATGTCCAAGCCCGACGAGGTGGACGCGCTGTTGCAAGCCACCTTGGATAAATGGGGCCGCGTCGATGTGTGGGTGAACAATGCCGGGATTACCCGCGATACGCTGCTGCTGCGGATGAAGTTGGAAGACTGGCAGGCGGTGATTGACCTGAACCTGACCGGCGTGTTTCTGGGCACGAAGGCCGTCAGCAAGGTGATGCTGAAGCAAAAGTCTGGCCGGATCATCAACATCGCTTCCGTGGCGGGGCAAATGGGCAACCCGGGCCAGGCCAACTACAGCGCTGCCAAAGCAGGTGTGATTGGTTTCACGAAGACGGTGGCGAAGGAACTGGCGGCGCGGGGAATTACGGTGAATGCGATCGCCCCGGGGTTCATTGCCACGGACATGACCGAAGGCTTGGACAGCGAAGGGATCCTGAAGGCGATTCCGTTGGGTCGCTACGGCAAGCCCGAGGAAATTGCGGGCACGGTGGCCTTTTTGGCGGCCGACCCGGCGGCAGCCTACATCACGGGTCAAACGATTAACGTCGATGGCGGCATGGTGATGGCCTAGGGGTTGATTCGTTTTCTGCACATTCCGGAGCTAAATCATGAGAGCCACGCGCTGGGCGATCGCCCCGGAAGATGCTGATCGCGCCGCTGAAATTGCAGCGGCCACGGGCTTGTCGCCGCTGTTGGCGCAGGTGCTGATTAACCGGGGTGTGGATTCACCGGAGCTGGCGGAGTTGTTTCTCGATCCGGATTTGGCGGCACTGCCCAGCCCGATCGCGGAGTTTCCCGATTTGGCCCCGGCGCTGGATCTGTTGGCGGAGGCGATCGAACGGGGCGATCGGCTCGGGATTTGTGGCGACTACGACGCGGACGGCATGACCAGCACCGCCCTGCTGATCCGCGCCTTCCGCCATTTGGGAGCCGATGTGACCGCCTCGATCCCCAGCCGGATGACCGATGGCTACGGGATTAACCAGCGGATCGTGGAGGAGTTTCACCAAAACGGGATTAGCCTGATCCTGACGGTGGACAACGGGATCGCCGCCTACGAGCCGATCGCCCGGGCCCGGGAGTTGGGGTTGACCGTGATTCTCACGGATCACCACGACGTGCCGCCCAGAATTCCGCCCGCCAACGCAATCCTAAACCCAAAATTGATCGACCCGGCCTCGCCCTACGCCGGATTGGCGGGGGTCGGTGTGGCCTACGTGTTGGCCGTGGCCTTGGCCCAGCGGATGGAGCGATCGGCCCCGTGGAAATCCCTGTTGCAACTGTTCACCCTGGGGACGATCGCCGATCTTGCGCCCTTGACCGGCGTGAATCGCCGCTGGGTCAGGCGGGGCCTCAGTTTGCTGCCCTTTTCGACGGTTCCCGGCATTCGCGCCTTGCAACAGGTGGCGGGGATTAACGTGGCCGGCGATGGGCAAGCGGACGGCAACGCCACGGCCAGCACCAGCAAAGGCCCCCTGAAACCGGAGGCGATCGGCTTTCGGTTGGGGCCGCGGATCAACGCGGTGGGGCGGATTCACCAGCCGGACGTGGTGATCGACCTGCTGACCACCGATGACGATGGCGAGGCCCTGGAGCGGGCCATGCAGTGCGAGGAAATCAACCAGAAGCGCCAACAAATTTGCAACCAAATTGAGCAGGAAGCCCACGCCTGGTATCAAACCAGCAATTTGGATCTGAAGGCGGCGCGGGTGATGCTGGTGGTGCAACCGGATTGGCACCACGGGACGATCGGGATTGTTGCCTCCCGGTTGGTGGAGCGTTACGGCGCGCCCGTGTTCATCGGCACTTACGAAGAGGAGAACCCCGAGCAGGTGCGCGGTTCCGCCCGCAGCATCCCGGAATTCAACGTCTTTGAAGCCCTGGAATATTGCAAAGACCTGCTGACCAAGCATGGCGGCCACCGGGCGGCGGGCGGCTTTTCGCTTCCGGCAGCGAATTTGCCCGCTTTTGAATCGCGGTTGCGGGAATTTGCCCAAACCTGCCTGCAACCGGAGCATATTTGCCCGCTGGTGCAGCCCGATGTGCGGGCCAGCCTGAGCGAGCTGGATGGGGAGCTGTACGAACAAATCGACATGCTGCACCCCTGCGGCATTGGCAACCCGGATCCGGTGTTTTGGTCGCCGGGGTTGCAGGTGGTGGGGCAGCGGCAGTTGGGCCAGGATCGCAAGCATTTGCGGCTCACGGTGTCTGATGGGACGGGCCAAATGGAGGCGATCGCCTGGCGTTGGGGAGATGCGTTTCCGTTGCCGCCCGTGGTGGATGTGGCCTATCAGCTCAAGGAAAACCACTGGAACGGCGCGGTGAATTTGGAATTGGACGTGGTGGCGATCCGGCCCGCTGTCGCTGGTAGTGCCCCGGCGCGATCGCCCGTCCTAGCCGATCGCCCTGCCACCTACGATCCAGCCGTCGTCGTAGACAAGGGGCTTGAGCACCTTGCTCCCCCAAGTCCCAAGCGGGCCAACTTTACCTTCCGCGATCGCCCCTACAACTGCGCCTGGGGCGATCGGGACGGCCAACCGGAACTCCGGATCCGTAACCCCGAGGGTAAAGTGCTGGCCCTTGTTGACGGGGAACCCACCGGACTGCTTGGCCCCAACCGGGAAACGGCCGAGCCGGTGGATTTGAATCATCCTTTCTTTCGATCACTGATTGCCGCCGCCAAAGGGGCCCTAACTGGGGTTGATCCCGCTAATTCAGGCCTAACTGGGGCTGAATGACCGATAGCACCCGATCGCCCCTCAACAATTCCTCCGCCGCGGCCGCCTGCATGGGTTTGGCAAACAAAAAGCCCTGGCCATAGTCACAGCCCAACTGCTCTAGGCATTGCAACTGTTCTGGGGTTTCAATGCCCTCGGCCACCGTGTGGATGTTCAAACTGCGGGCTAAGTTCACGATCGTCCGCACAATGGCGGCGCTGTCTTCCGAGTAGGGCAGATCCTTCACGAAGGAGCGATCGACCTTCAGGGCATTGATGGGGAACTGCTGCAATCGGCTGAGGGAAGAATAGCCCGTGCCGAAATCATCAATGCAGGATTGCACCCCCAACGCCTTGAGCCGTGCCAGCTTATCCACCACCGAATCGACCCGCTCCGCAATCACACTTTCGGTCACCTCAATCCGCAAACAGGCCGGCGGCAAGCCCGTTTCCATCAGGGTTCGTTCAATCTGCTGCACCAAGTTCGCTTGGGCAAACTGTCGCCCCGCAATGTTGACGCTAATGGAGAGGGGGAGATGGCTATGATCCCGATGCCAGTGCGATCGCCACTGTTGCAGTTGGGCACAGGCCGCCGCCAACACCCATTCCCCCAAATGCACAATCAAATCCGTTTCCTCTGCTGCCGCCACCATCACGGACGGTGAGATCCAACCCTGTTGGGGGTGGTTCCAGCGCACCAGGGCTTCAAAGCCCACTAACCGCCGATCTTGAATGCGGACGATCGGTTGGAAATAGACCTCTAAACCGTTGTTGCTGAGGGCTTGGCGCAAATCGCTTTCAATTTGCAACTGCGTGAGGGTGCTGTGGTGCAACATTGGCTCAAAGACTTGGGAGCAGCCCTTGCCGTTGGCCTTGGCACGATACATGGCAATATCCGCATCGCGCATGAGGTTTTGCCAGTTGGCGTAGGGCTGTTGGGTGGCGGGATCCTGGCTGAGGGCCACGCCAATGCTGGCGCTGGTGTAGAAGTCATGGCCATGGATATGAAAGGGCTGTTTCAGGTGTTCCTGCACCCGATCGGCCACCCAAAGGGCTTCCTCACTCGTGCCCACATCATCCAAAATCACGGCAAACTCATCGCCCCCCAGCCGGGCCACGGTGTCGTTGCACCGCAGGCAACTTTGCAGACGGCGGCCAATTTGCACCAAGAGTTCATCGCCCGCATGGTGTCCCAGGCTGTCGTTGACCACTTTGAACCGATCGAGGTCCACATACAACACCCCAAACATCCGATTGGCGTGGCGCTGGGATTGGCTGAGGCAAACTTTCAGCCGATCGACAAATAAGTTTCGATTGGGCAGCCCCGTCAAGGCATCGTAGAACGCGTTGTAGGTTAGCTGTTCTTCCGCCTGTTTGCGGGCGCTGATGTCTTCAACCAAGGCCAGGGTGTAGGGCTGTGCGTCGCTGGCGGATTGCACCAGGGAAACGGTCACATTCACCCACTGGAGCTGACCGTCCTTGCGCAGGTAGCGTTTTTCCAGGGAAAAGGAGGAAATGTCGCCTCGCCAAAGCCGCTGGGATTGTTGGAGGTTTTCGGCCAAGTCGCCGGGATAGGTCAAATCCTGGAAAGTTTGCTGCAAAAGTTCTGCTTCTGTGTAGCCCAGGAGGTTACAGAACCGCTGATTGACATGTAAATAGCGGCCGTTGGGGTCAATTTGGCAAATCCCGATCGCAGCCTGTTCCACAATTGCCCGAAACCGTTCTTCGCTTTCTCGGAGGGCTGCTTCTGAGCGCTTGCGTTTGTCAATGTCGGTAATGGATCCCACCATTCTTTGCACTTGTCCCCGGCGATCCCACTGGGCTTGACCCCGAGCCGAAATCCATTTGTATTGGCCATCGCGACATCGCAGCCGATATTCCATGGAATATTCATCGATTTTGCGGTTGACATAATCGTCAAAGCCCCGCAAAACCCGACCCAAATCATCGGGATGCACTCTAGAAATCCATTCCGATCGGCGGTTGCCAATTTGATCGGCTTGATAGCCCAACATGGATTTCCAGCGGCTGGAGTAGACCACTTCATCGGACTTGGGGTTCCAATCCCAAATGCCGTCATTGTTGCCCTGGAGCACCAGTTGCCAGCGGTCTTCGTTGGATTGCGCCCGATCGGCCAGGCGGGCGGGCAATTGCATCCAGCGATAGATCTGTATACCGCCAATGATCGCCAAGCCACAGCCGGTTAACCAAGTCCAGAGCGATCGACGCGAGTACAGCACCCAACCATCTCGGGGCAGGGCCGCCAGTTCCCAATGGCTGTTGCCCACTTGCAGGAATGATCGCACCGGTTGCTGGCGAGCCAAAATTGATTCCCCAAACTGTCGCTCCAGCGCTTGGCCTCGCACCCACACGGCCAGATGCACCGACGATTGGCGATTGGCGCGCAAATCTTCCACCACTTGATTGACCTTGATCGCCACTTGCACCTGGATGGGGGGTTGACTCGAGGGGGCCAACTGGCGAATGGGCATGGTGGTGTTGATGAGAAGCAGAGGCCGGGGGCGATCGAACTGAAGACGGGGGAGACAAACGGGATTTAAATCCCAGGGTAAATCTGTGGCTAATGTCCAAGAAGGGGCCCGCGATCGACCCGCTGCGATCGGCTGAGGCGGACAAGCGGCTGAAGTGGGAACTCGGGGGTTAATTTCGGTGGGTGACAACGGGGGATAGCGGTATACAACCCGCGGCCCCTGCACCACCTGCACCGCCTGGATGGCCGGATCATCGGCAATGATTGAACCGGCAAAGGCGTTGAATGCTGCGGTGTTGAGTCGCCCTTCGGTGGCAATGTAGGTGGCGAGGCTGTAGCCCAGCATGGCCCGCACCTTCAGGTTGCTTTGAATTTGGGTTTCCAGGGCCGTCAGCTCCGCCGAAATGCGCGATCGTCGATCGTATAAACGGCGATCGCGATCGGCCTGATCAAACAGCCAAGTGCCGGCCAAAATCGCAACAACAGTTCCGCTCGCAACGATCGTGGGTAGCCAAGGCATCTTCATAGACAAAACCAAATAAGCACAAAGCGACTGGGCCGCCGCGTGATTGTTGGGGCTTCGGGGTGGGTGGCGACCTCCCGACAGACAGTTGGCAGGTGAGCGATCAACTGGGCGATCGAGGGCAATCAACGGGGATCGCTATCTGATCCACGGGCGATTGCCAAGCAGTCAACGGGGAATTGATAGGCATCAACGGGGGATTAACAGGTGATTGACAGGTCGTCAACAGGTCGCTAGCAGGTCATGAACAGGGCAATTAACACACAGGCAACTAACACACAGGCAATGGGCGATTGACAGGCAATTAACGATTGACAGGCAATTAAGAGGCAATCAATAGGCAACCCATCGGCAATCAACAGAAAAAATCTTGGCCATTCGTCACCGAGCAGACCGGATGCAATGCTGTGATCAAAGTGATGGCATAACAAAGATCTTTGGAGGAATATCTTTGCTCAAGGGTATTCCTCCAAAGATATTCGCCCCTTCTTGCTTGGTGTTGAACAAGGTCACATTTTAGGTGATGAATGAGAATTGCACCCTTTCATATTTCGTCTGAGGTCTGGATCAAGGGGCTGGTGGCCGCTGGGCCAACGGTCGATCGAGCCGGTTTGGCTCCGGGTTCCCTGCGATCGGTGACCGAGCAGGCTAGTCAATCGGTGGCTGAGTGGGCGATCGGGATTGGGCCATTGCCACGGGATGCGCTTAGGAAGTGGGTTGTGAAGTGGATTGGAAAAGGAACTTTGAAAAAAGCAGCAAAATGCCTTTAAAAAATGACTAAAGAAAATGACTAGAAAAAATCACCCAAGAGCCGGTCGGCAAAATAACTTGAAAAGTGGTTCTAAAATACTTCAGAAATGGCTGAATAATGCTGGTGTTTGCCCAAAAGTCCCATGGGAGACTGGGATAGCCTGAGCTAAGAGAGCTGGAACAGGATGGATCGAGATTGACCGATCCCACACCACTTTCACCCGCACCATTTTCAAAACCTGCCGACCGGGTGATGCGAGTCTTTTTCCATTCTTGGGCCGACGGGGCCGGTTTAACCTTGCTCTTCCAGAATGTGGGAAAGCAGGGGTTGCAGCGAGCATTCTAAGGGGTTTTGTTGAGATCATCTGGCTGCAAAGGTAACAGCACTTGATAGATATTTGTGGCCCGTTCTCGCCCCTTGAGGGTAACTGGGCCAATGAAGCGGGTGGGAAAGCGGTCGCGCACATGGCGATAGGTTTCTTCTTCAATGAAAATGCGACAAAGCCCCCCATCAAAGGACTTGTCATAACTTTCCAATCGGGCGGCTATGTTCACAGTGTCCCCAATAACGGTGTATTCCAACCGGCGGACATTGCCAATGCAACCACTCATGACGGGGCCCGAAGCGATACCAATCCGGATGGCGGCGGTGGGGCGGCCTCGATCGCGCCACTGTTGATTTAAGCGCTGGAGCCGTTGACCCATCTCCACGGCACAGGTGACGGCAGCGATCGCATCGTCACCCACCTGGTGATCGCGCGATTGGGGAACCGGTACGCCAAACAGGGCCATGATTGCGTCGCCAATGAACTTGTTCACGATGCCGTTGCGATCGAGCACGCTTTGGGTCATGGACTGCATATACTCATTCAGCCAGGGAAAGATAATTTCCGGTGGGTTGGATTCCGCGATCGATGTGAACCCCACCAAATCCGCAAACATGACCGTGGCTGGCAAAATCTGCCCAATGAATTCCCCGCGCCGCACAATTTGGTGGCGGCTTTGCCAAATCACCTGGGCCACCTGCGGCGTAACGTAGCGCTCAAACAGCTCGGTGATGGTTTGTCGATCGCGCCGTTCTTTGGCCGCCAACCCCAACGAGGCCCCAAAGGAACCGCCCACCAGCCCTAAAACCGGTGGCACTAGCGGAATCCAAACCATCCATTGCAACGCTTGCCAAGCGGCCGCCAGAATGGCCACGATGCCCAAAGCCGTCATGGCAAACAGCAGCAACGGTTGACGCAGAGTCCAGCCCAGCAGCGTGCCTCCCACCGTCCAAAGCACAATCCAGCCCATTTCCCAGGAGTCGCTCCAAACCTGAAGGAGGGGCCAGCCGTCGATCGCCGCCGACAGCAGTTGGCTGGCGATCGTGGCATGAATTTCCACGCCGGAGGTCAGTTGTGGGCCCTGGTCTGTGTCGCTGTAGGGGGTATAGAACCGATCGCCCAGACTTTCCGCCGTGACCCCCACCAATACCAGTCGATCGTAGAGGGCATCTAGGGGCACTCGTCGATTCAAAACATCATTGGCCGAATAAACCTGGAACCCGCAATTGTGCTGGCTGTCGGTGGGACAGGCCAAGCCGCGATAGTCCAACAGCAGTTGATAGCCATCATCGATCGCCCCCACATAGGCTCCGTCATTACCCTGAAAGGGGGCGATGGTGGCGCGACCCAGTTGATAGAGGCCCGCTTCTTCATCAAGGGCTTCCAACGTGATCGGGTTGGGTTGGCGCTCCAGATAGTTCAGCGCCAATTGGGTTCCCAAACCAAAGACCGCTTGATCCTGCTGGTCAGCCAAGGACAAAATCGCCCGCCGTACCTTGCGATCGGGATCCAGCAGCAAATCCGACGCGGCGATCGCCCCAGGTTTGTGGATGAGGGCCGGGGGCGGCGCGATGCCCTCGCCACTGACCTTGCGGATCCCCACCAGGCGATCGGACTGGCGCAGCAACTTTTCCAGGCGATCGTTGCCCGGGGGCATGGGAAAATCCCGCACCAAATCCAGCCCAATCATCCGGGGTTCATACTCTTCCAACGTTTCCAGCAAGTCCGCCAACTTTTCATCGGACAGGGGCCATTGCCGAAACAAGCGCAAGTCCGCTTCCGTCACCACCACCAACACCACCCGTTGCTCCAAACGGGCCGGCCGCCACCGCACCAGCAAATCAAACGCGGCCCACTCTGTCCCCTGCATCCAGCCCAACCCCCGCACCATCACCACCACCACCGCCACCAACAGGGCGATCGCTGTCCCATCGCGCCAAGACAACAACACTGACCCGGCCCATAACCGATTCAGGAGGCGAATCCATTTCGTAAGGGTTTTAAGCAAGGGTTGAGCCAACATGGAACGCAGGCGACGGTGGGCGGATGGTCATGGGGATGGCCGGGCCGGTCAGGTGCTAAATCATTGCTTCGTTGATCCGCTCAGATCTCTTTGAAGTTTCTCGGATCTCCTGAAATCTTCTCGGATCTCCTTGAACCTCCTTAGATCTACTCAGATCGCTGGATTGCTATGAATTGATGATGCTTGAGATCAGTAATTGAGTGAGAGTCGCCGCGATCACCCCCTACCTTAGCCTTGAATCCTCAGAATCGCTGATTCTGGAACATTTGTAGCCTGCTTGGCTGGAGAACGAGCAAGATCCCCGAATTAGAACGAAGAGGCGTTGCGGGCCAAGGCGGCGGCTGGTTCGTCAAAATTGATACTTGAATGGTCTCCTTCTTACCCCCTAGTCCCGTCGCGATCGGGATCGGGTCGGTGTTTGGTTGGCATCGGGTCGAGTCTTAGCAAATCCCGATCGACCCGTTTCATGGATTCTCTAAGGCTTTCGCCCTCTTCCGATGCCCTGGACAAGCCTCCCCCAAAGCCGGACAATCTGAGGCGGTCTTTTTGCGATCGCCCTTTTGATCACCCGCCATGAGTCAAGCATCTACACAACCCAATACCCAACCCAAATTGATCATCCACGGCGGTGCGGGCAGCTCGCTCCAGGGCAAAGGGGGCGTGGCTGCGGTGCGGGCGCTGCTGTCCGGCATTGTGGAACAGGTCTATGAACGTTTGTTGGCCGGGGCCAGCGCCCAGGAAGCGGTGGTGCTGGGCTGTCGGTTGTTGGAAGATGAACCGCGCTTCAATGCGGGTACGGGATCGGTGTTGCAGTCCGATGGGCAAATTCGCATGAGCGCATCTCTGATGGATGGCAGCGCCCAACGGTTCAGCGGCACGATTAATGTGTCGCGGATCCAAAACCCGATCGAACTGGCGGCCTTTTTGCAAACCCAGAGCGATCGGGTGTTGTCGGATGTGGGATCGGCGGAGTTGGCGCGGGAGCTAGCCCTGCCGATCTATAACCCGCTCACGGATTTGCGGCTGAACGAGTGGATCGAGGAGCGCAAGGACAACTTCAGCAGGCGATCGATGGCTTCCACGATCGCCGAAGTCGAGGCCGGTGCGCGATCGGACTCGGCGGGCCGCGGCACGATCGGGGTGGTAGCGCTGGATCAGCAAGGGTGCGTGGCGGCCGGCACATCCACCGGGGGCAAAGGCTTTGAGCGCATTGGCCGGGTCAGCGACTCCGCCACCCCAGCGGGCAACTACGCCACGGCCCGCGCGGGCGTGAGCTGCACTGGCATTGGCGAAGACATTTTGGACGAATGCTTGGCGGCCAAGATCGCGATCCGGGTGGATGACGGCTTGGGCCTGGCAGCGGCCTTTGAAAAGTCGATGGCGGAGGCGGCCGATCGGGGTCGCGATTTGGGGGCGATCGGGCTGGATGCCACCGGGGCGATCGCCTGGGGCAAAACCAGTGAAGTCTTGCTGGCGGCCTACCACAACGGCACGACCCTGGGCGACACGCTGGAGTTGCCCGACGGGTTGCAAGTGGGCAGTTGCTAGGGGCGATCGGCGGATCAAAGTCTGGGTAGGGGCGTACCGCCGTACGCCCTCAAAGGTTTGGCCGGTTTCAATCCATTCCGATTGGCATAATTTTGACCCGGCCAACCGTCAAGGCATGGTCGATACAAGCGCAAGGTCGGGTAGGGGCGTACCGCTGTACGCCCCTACGGGGTTGACCGGTTTTGATCGACGGCCCCTAGGGGTTTCTGTGGGTTGATTATTTACCAATACAAAAGCGGCTGAAAATTCGATCGAGCACGGATTCTGTGACCTCTTCGCCAGTGATTTCCCCCAGGGCTTGAATCGCGTCCCGCAGGTCGATCGTCCAAAAATCCAGGGGCAATTGTTGATCCATGGTTTCGCAGACCCGCCCGATCGCCTGTTGGGCCCGCAGCAAGGCCGCCGCCTGCCGCTGATTAATCGCCACATCCAAATCCGCCGCCTGCACCCGACCCGATCGGGCAATTTGCAAAATCGCCTGCTCCAAATCGTCAATGCCGCGCCCTTCCGCCGCCGCCGTGTAAACCACCTGGGCAAAATCCTGGGGCAACAGAGACGAAATCGTTTCCGGAGCCACCAAATCGATTTTGTTCACCACCAAAATGGTCGGCGGCAGAGGTCGGTCGGGGTCGGCGGCGCGGATTTGTTCATAGATGGCCCGATCGCCCCCCGTCCAGCCCCGGGGCGCTTCGATCACCAACAGCAGCAGATCCGCCGATCGGGCCGCAGCCCGCGATCGCTCCACTCCAATTTTTTCCACCAGGTCATCGGTTTCCCGAATCCCCGCCGTATCCAGCACTTGGATCGGGATGCCGCCCACCACCAGCCGCGATTCCACCACGTCCCGCGTGGTTCCCGGCAACTCCGTGACGATCGCCCGATCGCTCCGGCTCCAGGCGTTCAACAGGCTGGACTTGCCCGCGTTCGGTCGCCCGACGATCGCCACCTTCAAGCCGCTGCGCAACAGCTCACCCCGATCGGCCGTGGCCAACCAGCGATCGACCTGGGTAGCGATGGTTTGCAGGGCCGCCGTCACGGCAGGCAAATCCAGCGGCGGCAGGTCATCTTCAAAATCAATGCGGGCCTCAATTTCCGCCAACCAGTCCATACAGCTCGATCGCAAATCGCGAATCGGCCGGGCCAGCTTCCCTTGCACCCCCGCCAAGGCCGCCTGGGCCGCCTGGGGCGACTGGGCCCCCACCAAGTCCGCGATGCTTTCCGCCTGGGTCAGGTCAATCCGCCCATTCAAAAACGCCCGCAGCGTAAATTCCCCCGGTTGCCCCAGACGCGCCCCCTGCTGCAAACAGAGCTGTAGCGTTTGTTGCACCACCATCATTCCCCCGTGGCAGTGGAGTTCCACCACGTCCTCGCGGGTGTAGGTGCGCGGAGCCGCCATCAGTAGCAACAGGGCTTCGTCAACGGTTTCGCCCGTTTGGGGATTGTGCAAATAGCCATACAAAATTCGGTGGCTTTCCCAGGGTTGGGAGCCAGGGGCCCGAAAAATTCGCCGGGCGATCGCCCAGGACTCGGGCCCTGACATCCGCACAATGCCAACGCTGCCCTGTTGCGGCACAATTGCCGTGGCGATCGCGGCGATCGTGTCTTGCTTTGTGGCCGATGCACCCATAGGTTCGGTCTGTTGCAATCCTCTGCAATGGTTCTGTTTTCAGGAATCAGGGGACTAATCTAGGGCATGAATTCGCCCAAATTAGCCCATGGGTTTAGAAAACTCATTCAGGGGCTGAATTATGAGGAGATTAACTCTCAGGAGTTGAATTCCCAGAAGTTGAATTCGAGGGTGTGGGGATCAATGCGGCCTGTTCCAAAGCCAGCTTTTGGGTCAATTGGGCCCGCAGGGTTTCGATGCGCTGGCGATTGAGTCCCAAGTCTGATTCTCCCAATCGCGAAGCCGATCGCACCTGAATTTGATTGGTTTCTCCATCCAGCAAAAATTCCACATCATCCACAAACCCCAGCAGCGGTGTGGCAAATTCTGCGTAGAGATAATCGGGCGATTCAGTAATCACGGTGGTGCGTTCCGTCGCTTTCACCAATTCGGTCAGGGCCGCAAAGACATGATCCGCATCGCCCATAATCTGGAGCGGGGCGATCGTATGTTGCAAATCCGTGATTGGGGTTTGGCTGCTGACGCAATTGGGACTGTTGGGACAGGGGCGAAGTTGACCCGCCACTGCGCCCAAGTTTTCGGGGCGATTGCCCGCAAACAAATTGCCAAAAACAGAACCCATGACCGGCCCGGGCGCGGCCCAGGCCGTGGTTGCCGGTAGCCACAGCAGCAGGGCCGCCACCCAAGCCAACCAGCCGGGGGCGTTGCCGTTGCCCGATCGCAGCGAATGGCTTTGGGTTCTGAACTGATTTTGATCTTGTGGTTTCCCCATCACCCCACCCATAGGTTGCATCCGCCGTTTGTTAATTTTGGGTCTTGAATTGAATGAACTGAATTGGACGAACTGAGCTTAGCCAATTGAGTTGGATCGGCTCAGTTTTTAGCCTAGTTGAGCTGAATTTTGGTCAAGTCAATTGGGCAAATCTTCAGGCCAGCACTGTTGCAAAATCAGGGATGCATCTTCACGGAGCCAGCCCGACGCTGCGGAACGGATGCGTTCGATCGATTTCCCTGGCCCTAGAGTAACGATTTCCCAAAAAGTTGGCTGGCTGGGATCAGGGTTTGAGCAAAACCACGGGCGCAAACATGAGCGCAAAAAAGGGCGCGGTAGCTCCCACGCCCTGGCCCTTAAGTTGTTTTGGTTTGAACGGAAGCTCAAACCCCACTCGATCGAGCTTGGGATTTAAGCAGCCGATTCCGCTTCGGCGGCGGCCTTCACCTTGCGAGGATCGAGCTTAATCGTCAGGTAGCGAATCACGTCTTCGCTGAGGCGCATGGCCTTTTCCATGGGGGCGATGTGGCTGCCGGTGGCGTGTTCGTAGTTCATTTGGATGTACACGCCTTCGCGGCAACGGTTGATTTCATAGGACAATCGGCGCTTGCCACGGTGTTGGATTTCGAGGCCGGTGGCTCCTTGCTCCGTCAGCATCGTCCGATATTTGTTGATGTTGGCATCCACGGCCTCTTCGTTGAGGTCGGGGCGCAGGATGTACATCGTTTCGTAGAGGCGATTTGCAGACATGGATGGGTAGTTCCTTGCGGACAATAGAATGGTCGATCGGGCTGACTGGGGGGCAATGCTGAGGGCCCCGCTGTTGCCGATCGACAAGGATTCACGGGCTGTATATCATACCCCACCGAGGGGCTGCCCGATCGCCCGAATTCTCCCGATCGCCCCGATGCCGTGAACAGCGATTAGCGCACCTGCATGTGCACCGCTTCCGAGAGGCTGGGAATTTCTGCCAAGCGCCCCAAAGCCGACTGAACGATCGAGTAAATGGCCGCCACCACAACTCCCAAGAACACCGTGCTGGCCAGGGTTTGCACCACAAAGCCCCCGATTGGCTGGAAAACATACTGAATCACCAGCCCACAAAGGGACACCAAAATCGAAATCAGAATCGATTGCATGGTGTTGAAACGAATGAAATAGCTGATGTTGCTGTTACGAACCACCAACAAAAACAGCACCAAAAAGATGATGAAGCTCATGAAGGGAATTTGGTAGAGCTGAAGCAGGGGCAGCAGCGGCACATACAACACCGTCAAAAACGGCAGTTCCCGGAAGATGGAGCCACCAAAGCCCACCACATCCACCAGCGGCAGGGCATAGACCAAAGCACCAAACAGGCGATCGCGCCAAGTTGTCGTCGTTCCGCGCCAGTTCACGATCGGCATCTCCCGAGAGCAATGAATTGATCTATTTTAGACGCTGGTTTTGGGCGGGCCATGGTGCGATCGCCCCACTTGATCGCGCTTCTGCTGGCGATCGCCCGTGGATCATGGGTGGATGCTCAATCATCGAGGCGGGCGGCAGCGGCTAGGTCATCAGCCGGGCGCAACCAGTGGGCAAATTCATCGGCAAAATTGCCCGCCAAAATCGCCGATCGAATCCGTTGTGTGAATCGGATTAGCTCCGTCACGTTGTGGATTGCCAGCAGCGTGTAGCCCAAAATTTCCTTGGCGCGGATCAGGTGGCCGATGTAGGCGCGGCTGAAGTTTTGGCAGGTGTAGCAAGGGCAGGTTTCATCCAGCGGCCGGAAATCTTCCCGGAATTGGGCGTTTTTCAGGTTCCAACGCTCACCCTGCACCAGGGCCGCCCCGTGCCGCGCCAGCCTTGTGGGAATCACGCAATCAAACACATCAATCCCGGCGGCGATCGCCTGGGCCATTTCTCGATAAGTCCCCACCCCCATCAAGTAGCGCAGTTTGTGGGGAGGCAACAGGGGCGTGGTGGCTTTCACGATGTGCTCAATCAGTTCCGGCGGTTCCCCCACGCTCACCCCCCCGATCGCGTAGCCGGGCAGATCCAGGGCCGCCAAATCCGCCGCCGCCTTGGCTCGCAAATCCGCGTAGGTTCCCCCTTGGACAATGCCGAAGAGGGCTTGATCAGAACGCTGATGGGCTTCGATGCACCGCAGCAGCCATTGGTAGGTGCGATCGGTTGCCTTTTCCACCTGTTCGCGGGTGGCTGGGTAGGGCGGACATTCATCAAACGCCATGATCACGTCGGATCCGAGGGCGTTTTGAATTTGAATGGATTTTTCGGGGGTGAAATCAATGATGCTGCCGTCGTGGGGCGATCGAAACGTCACGCCCCGATCGCTAATTTGCCGCATTTCACTGAGGCTAAACACCTGAAACCCGCCCGAGTCCGTCAGAATCGGCCCCTGCCAGTTCATAAACTTGTGCAGTCCGCCTGCCGCCTGCACGATGCCTTCACCCGGTTGCAAATGCAGGTGATAGGTATTCGACAAAATCATCTGGGCCCCAGTGGCGGCCACTTGATCCGGCGACAGGGTTTTGACATTGGCTAATGTGCCCACGGGCATAAAGCGAGGGGTTTCCACAATGCCGTGGGGCGTGTGAAAAACACCAACGCGGGCCGATGTTTGGGAACATTCAGCCACTAACTCAAACCGAAAATCGGGGGCAATAGCACTCATGAACGGGGGCAAAATTTTTCGGACTGCTGAGCGAATTTCTGAAAACCCAAAACGAATTTTTGCGAACTCCAACGATCAATCCAGACAAGGGGCTTAAGCCCCTTGCTGCCCAAGACGATTGGGACTTGATCAGGGCTTCAAGATACTTTTCAAATATTCTCCAAGTCTCTTATCCCTAAAACTCGGGTAGGTTCCTGAATTGAATGTTGGATTGAGCTTGGAATGAACGGTTGGATTGAGTTGGATTGAATTGAATTGGGAAAATTGAATTGGGTTGGATGGAGTTGAACTGGGGAATTTAGCGTGCCGCCCGCACCAGCAGCCCCGTCCCCAACGCCCCAACCACCAACAAAGGCAACCAAGCCGCCACCATCGGAGACAGAAACTCTGTGCGGGCCAAGGCATCCATCAGGAAAGCCAACAAATAATAGGCGAAAATGACCACCACGCTCACACCAAAACTGGTGGCGCGGCCAAGGCGTTGATGGCGACGATTGGCCAGTGCTGAACCCACCAAACCAAAGCCTACGCAAATGAAGGGAAATGCGTATTTTTGCTGAATTCGCAGCTCTAACTTGGTGATTTCTGCTCGCTCGCCGCTCTGACGCAAAATGGCCAAACGTTCCTGGGCTTCGGCAATATTCAGCTCATTGGAGAAGCGATCGCGCACGGCCAAATCGAGGGGCGTTCGGGGTAGCTGCAACCGTTGTTGTTCAAAACGCAAAATGTCGCGGTAGGAACCATCGGGAGCCACCAAATAAATCGTGCCATCTCGGAAATCCCAGGCCCGTTCTTGGGGATTCCAAACGGCAGATTTGGCGGTCACAATTTGACTGATGCCCGCCTGGGAGCGATCGATAATCGTCAGGGACAGCATCTGCTTGCCGTCATAGCGCTCGGCATAAAACACACGGCTGAGAATGCTTTTTTTCTCGCCGTCCGGTTTTTCAACTTCGCTGAATTCCCGATAGAAAATATTTTCTTCCCGGAAAGAGGGTTGATTATCGTCGGTTCCTAGGGCCCGCTCCAAAATGGTGGTGGCTTGGTAGTTGGCAGCGGGCACTAATGCTTCGTTAAAAACAAAAGTTAAACCCGTGACAAACAGGCTGAGTACCAAGGCCGGCGCAACAATTCGATAAACCCCAATGCCGCAACTGCGGAGGGCCACCAATTCGCTGTCGTTGGACAGCCGCCCAAAGGCCATCATGGAGGCCAACAGGGTGGACATGGGGAAAGACAGCACGATGAAGTAGGGCATTTGCAGCAACATCACCTGCATGGCCAGGTGAATGGGCAATCCCTCTTCTACGACTTTGCGCACGAGGTCAAAAACCGTGCCGACGGAGACCCCGATCGAGGAGAATGCACCAACCCCAAACAGAAAGGGCATGGCCAATTCCTTGGCCAGGTAACGATCCATCACGCTGATTTGTGGCAGCCAGTTTTGCCAAGGGGGGGCGGAGGATGGCTGGGGTACGGTGTTGGAGGTCATAGGGTGTCTGGTCGGGAATAGCGGCTGAGGGGCCTGCGAGAAGGCGAGGGTTGGAGTGGGGGCTGAGGCAGGGGTGGAACGTTAGGGCTGAAATTTGTCACCCAAGTAATATTGCCGCACCAAGGGGTTGCCATACAGCTCGGTGGCGTTTCCGGAGGCGAGGATCTGGCCTTCCCGCAAAATATAGGCGCGATCGACAATTTCCAGGGTTTCCCGCACGTTGTGATCGGTAATCAGAATCCCCATGCCCTGATCGCGCAGGCCGGCCACGATGCGTTGAATTTCGGCCACTGCGATCGGGTCAATGCCCGCAAAGGGTTCATCCAGCAACAGGAACTGGGGCCCCTCCAATCCCACGGCTAAGGCGCGGGCAATTTCCGTGCGGCGGCGCTCACCCCCTGACACCTGAATTCCCGGCGTGTGGGCCACTTTCTCCAGCCCAAAATCTTGCACCAACTGCTGGAGACGACGCTCCTGCATCTCTCGGGGAAGCTTGGCTTGCTGCAACACCAGGCGCAAGTTATCCGCCACACTCAGGTGGCGAAACACGCTCGGTTCTTGGGCCAGGTAACCAATGCCGAGGCGGGCCCGTTGGTGAATGGGTTGTTCGGTAATGTCTTGGTCATCAAGCCACACATGGCCGCTGTCGGGCCGTTCCAACCCTGTGGCCATATAGAAAACGGTGGTTTTGCCTGCGCCGTTTGGCCCCAGCAGCCCAACCACCTCCCCCCGTTCCACCGTGAGGCTAACGCGGTTGACAATTAGACGCTCACCGTAGGCTTTCTGGACGTTTTCAAGAACAATCTTCAACGGTGTACCCCCACGAAAGGATGCAAGCCGGCCAGCGGCGATCGAACAGCGGTAAATTTTAGGGCGCGGTGGGGGCAAACAGCGAAGGCACGGCCGGCGCGGCAGGCAGTCCCCCCGCCGGCCCCGAAGACGAAGGCAAGACCGTGGGCGTGGTGGTGTCCAACACTAAGTAGACCGATTCCACTTGGCGGTTGGGCAAGGGCAGCGCGATCGATCGCCCTTCATCGACATAGTAGGTGACCGTTTCGGCCCGCAGGCTATTGCCGTCTTGCAGCACAAACACATCGCCCGACATCACCAAGCGGCGTTCGTTGCTGAAATATTGTGCCTGGGCGGCGGTGGCTTTGAGCATCCGAGCGGGATAGTCCACCTGAACGTTGCCCCGCGCCGTCACAATTCCCGCGATCGAGTTGGCCTCTTGCACGTCGGAGATGACCGTCATCGGCTGGCGCACTGGAACCGGCTGCGTGGGGGGCGCTGGCTGGGCGATCGCCTGGGACACCTGCCCAATTCCCATCGCCGCCGCCATCAGACTGGCTCCCATGGCCCGCCGGGCCCGCTTGGCTGCGGCCCTTTGGCTCGATCGAGTTCTGCCCACTGGTTGACCCACCATAGTCATTGGTTCAAAAACGAAGGTTTAAAGGCAAAGAAGAGACGGCTAATGCTAAAGATGGCTAACTCAACGATCACCCAGTAGCCCACTTAGCAACTGATTGGTTCGATCGCTGGATCGACGTTTCAGGGTGCTTGAGGGGGCTGCTGCTTCAGTGGTCTATTGAATTTGGCAACATACCAGAGACAACCCACATTAACCCAAGAGGGGAGATCACCCGACGGCGATCGCGCAGCCTTGAGATCCGCAGCGTTGAGATGAATCGAGATCATAGGATCGCCCCAGATAGTTTAGCGAACGCTTGCAACGTCAACCGTTCGTCATTGCCCATTTGCCAAACGGTGGTGGTGGCCCATGTCTCAAAGGTTCGTGCGGTCGGTCATTTCGCCCTTGCCTCCCCGCCTCAGAACTCTAAAGATTCAGAACCGATCGCCCCGGTTCCCATTAGCGGCTGAATGCATCCGGCGATCGTTGTCTGTAGTTTGCCTCTAGTTTGTCTGTAGTTGTTGCTGGTTCGTTGCTGGTGGTTTTTGGGAATTGGCTTTTGATGACCCTGGCAGATGGTCGATGAACTACCTAAAAATCATCTGTGCGTAATCTATGAATGGTTGCCTATGAATCGCGATCAATCAATTGCGATTTGTAAGTTGTTTTCTGACGATTATTCTTTAGATGCTCTAATTAATTGTTCTAATTAATTTCCCCAAATCATTGATGATGCTTATTGATTTCGCTCCCGTCCCCGATCGATCCGAAATAACCAAACCATCAATGCCACCACACCCGCTTGCAGTGCCAAATTAGGCAAAACATCCGCTGGGTTTTCGCCCGCTAACAGTTTCAGCAAAAAAATGAACCCACCCAGTGCTCCCGAAGCAGCAAAAGCACCATAGAACAAGCGTCGAAGACCTCGATAGGGAGCGGCGGCTTCTGCTCGCAGTCGAGCCATGGTTTCTGCATCTAGGGGGCGAGGACGATTGGCCATGTTGGGGGATTGCCTGATGGAATTGGCGTTGATTTGGAACATTTGGACGGCTTTGGGAAACCGCTTGATTATTTTATCACCAGGTCACTCGATCGCCTGATCTGGTGACTTAAAGGATTGTTGATGATTGAAATTCTCTTGACTGCCGGTTGTGCTGATCAAGGATCGATTTGTGCTAATCAAGGGTTGATCGATGGCAGTTCAGTTATTAAAAATTCTCAATTAATTTTTTTAATTAATTTGATTTTTAGTTAATCTCTGTTTTTGATTTTTATGATTGCTTGCTTTGATCAATTCAAGAATTGTCTTTATTTTAAGCAAATTGGAGCTGGTTCTTGATTGGTTTTGGTGAATCCTTAGAATGCAACTTGTAATACAACGAATGAATTTTAGAGTATCTGGTTTTGCTTTGCGGGTCTTACCCACTAACGAAGATAAGAAGCTTCAGTCCCTTGCTCTAACGACGATTAGTGCTTGATCTGTGTCCAAAAATACTGTTCAGACAGCCTCTGAGAGAAATTTCAATCCCTTGGCGAAGCTACCTGGAAAAGGCTTTCAGAAAGCACCTCAGTAAGAATATGCTATGCTTACTGAAACTAATTCTCAAAGATCTAAATCCTCCTCAACCTGAAAGCAGTTCGCTTATTGAGAAATCTTTGAGTTAAAACGGTTTTGGGAACACTTTCACGACTTCGGGTTTGGGCATGGGGCTTGGCATCAGAGGGGCGATTGTGGGCGATCGCGCGGCAACCGGTAAGAGGGAGCGCTCATTGAAATGGGAACTTGGGGGCGCGATCGGGCGCGGAATGTTGCTCACGGTTTCGATCGCCCTGGGGTTGACCCTGAGCGGTTGCCCCACCCAGCCCACGGCCCAGCGATCGCCCGGAAACCCCAAGGACTGCCCGAGGTGTGATTTTGCGGGCAAGGATCTGAGCAATCAAGACTTTGCCGGGGCGAACCTGAATGGAGCCAACTTTCAAAAGGCCAATTTGACCGGGGCGAACCTGAGCCAGGCCAAGCTGGACGGGGCCAATTTTCAGCAAGCGAATTTAACCAAAGCCGACCTGAGCCAGGCGGGCATGAACCAAGCCAAGCTGACGGGGGCGAACCTCAGCGAAGCCCGGCTCACCAAAACCTATCTTCGGGGGGCTGACTTGACCCAAGCCAAGCTGACGGGGGCCGACTTGAGCGGCGCAGATTTGCTGAACGCCAGCCCCTCCAAGCTTGATCTCAGCGGGGTCAAAACCCTGGGCACAACCTTGCCGGATGGGAGCCAAGGAAAATGAGCAGTAACCTTCCGGTTTCCGATCAGGCCTTGGTGACTGTGCGTTCAGAAGAAGTTCCTAGGACTGCTCGATCGGCGATCGTGGGGAGCCAGGGGCCCGACGCAGGGGCGATCGACCCGATGGAGGAGTCCCCGCCTAGCCATTCCCCCACCAGAAACCCATCACCCAGCAGCGCATCGCAACAAAACGCCCCCCCAAGGCGAGGGCCCGAGTTGGTGGATTGGTCTCCCAGTGCCAAAATCAGCCTTTGGGGGGCCATGGGCCTGGGCGTGGTGGTGTCCGTGGTGCTCCATGGGGCGGTGTTGTTGCTGCCAATGCCCAAGGAGCCGGACAAGGTGGCCCTGCCCCTGAGCGCCCAAGAGGCCCCCATTCGGGTCACCAATTTGCCGAAAACCACCCCGGCGCGATCGACCCCTTCTCCCAGCCCCGCGCGATCGACCCCGGCCCAACGCCGGGCCGATCGGGCTGCAACCCCAAAACCGAAAGTCAATCAGCCCAATCGGGTGGTGGTTCCCAAGCCCCAAACCGCCAAACCGGCCCCGGCTCCGTCGGCAGCACCCAGCCCAAGCCCCAATCCCACACCCAGCCCCACGCCCAGCCCAAGTCCTAGCCCCGAACCTAGCCCTAGCCCCACGCCCCAAGGTTTACCGGCGTTGGCGGGGTTGAATGCTGGCGGGGCCGCTTGTGCCCCCGATCGCCCTGATGGGTGCTATTCCCTGCCGGAAAATCTCAGCATTCACAGCGTCACGCCAGAGGTGATCCAAAATTCCCTGGGCCCCGATGTGACGGTGGCCGAAATTCCCGCAATCTACGAAAACACGGAACAGGCTCGGGAATTTGTGGTGTCGGATCCCCGTCGCGATTCAGCCGATCAAGTGGTGGGTTATTACTACGTAATTTCCACTCAAGTGCGTGGTCAGGTGGGAGCCATCATTGTCGGCAGCCGTGATCGACTGCTATCCCTGGATGCTATCCAAGCGGCGGCGGGTGCGGAAATTAATTAATGAGTTAATTCAAAAAAGAGTCTTGAAAAGAGATTGAGAGATTTTTAAAAGAAATTCTCGGAAAGAGGTTTTCGGAAAGCAGCTTGCTAGAAAATCTCTGGGCAAAATTGCCATGGAAACGTTTCCACCAAGGCAAGGTTTCGATCAACAATTGCCATGAAAAACTCCCAAGCCGAGACATAGCCTCGCTTGGGATAGATGCTTGCTGAACATAGACAGTGGAACGCCGTGG
Organism: Limnothrix sp. FACHB-1083; assembly: GCF_014696485.1. Classification (NCBI taxonomy): domain Bacteria; kingdom Bacillati; phylum Cyanobacteriota; class Cyanophyceae; order Pseudanabaenales; family Pseudanabaenaceae; genus Limnothrix; species Limnothrix sp. FACHB-1083. Next base: position 65,249 of record NZ_JACJQD010000011.1, read on the forward strand.
GCCGATCGCGCAATCAGCCCCCGCTTGCCAATTGGCCCTAGCGCCAACCGGCCCGATCCATCAGTCGGAGGGCGCGATCGTTGTTGCCCCCAAACTCATTGGCACTGGCGCTAGAAGACTTGAACTGTCCAAAGCTAGACAGGGTGGGATCCAATGCCACACCGGACAACACCGGATATTCATAGCCACTGCGGGCAAAGAGTTCTTGGGCCTTTTGGGTTGCCAAAAAGTCAAGGAACTTCACGGCTGCTTCCGGGTTCTTGGCGGTTTTAATCACGCCGCCGCCGCTGATGTTGACGTGAGTGCCGCGTCCCTGTTGATTCGGGAAGAACACACCCACCTTGGCGGCAATCTCCCGCTCAGCAGCATCTTTGGAATTGACCAAACGGGGCAGGTAATAGGTGTTGGCGATCGCGATCGACCCTTGACCCGCTGCACAGGCCTTGATCTGAGCCGTATCGTTGCCTTCCGGGGGTCGAGCGAAGTTTGCCACCAGGCCGCGCACCCAGGTTTCCGTGGTGGGTTCGCCCAATGCGCCCACCAGCTCGCCAACTAGGGATTGGTTATACACATGGCTCGAAGTCCGCACCAAAATCTTGCCGCGCCAACGGCTATCGGCCAAGGCTTCGTAGGTGGAGAGGTCTGCGGGGTTCACCAGGTCTTTGTTGTACATGATCACGCGGGCCCGCTTGGACAGGGCGAACCAGTGACCATTGGGGTGACGCAGGTTGCTGGGAACCGCCCGATAAAGGTTGGGGGCAGCGCTTTGGGACACGGGACGGAACAGGCCGGCCTTGTCGGCTAACCAAAGGCGACCGGCATCCACGGTAATCAGAACATCGGCGGGACTGTTGACCCCTTCCGATTGGATGCGCTCGATTAGGGCATCGGCGCTGCCTTCCACCAGGTTGACTTTGATGCCGGTGGCTTGGGTAAAGGCTTCATACAGTTGGCGATCGCTGTCGTAGTGGCGACCGGAGTACAGGTTCACTTCCCCTGCACCTTGGGCGTTGGCCCGGTTCAGTCCGCTCAGGGCCACGGTGGCTAGGGCTGATCCCCCTGCCAAGAACACCCGCCGAGTCAGTTTACTCGTCATTTTTCGCTCTTAGGAATGCAGTAATTGAATTTTGGGTGGCGAAAGCAGTATATCAATACTGAGAAATATTCTCAAAATTCTCTGGAATTTTTCCTAAGGACTCTCCGAATGGCTTGAACAAATAGACCTCTTGCACGAATCAGCTCGTTGCCCTCATCCCCCAACCCCTTCTCCCAAGGTGGGCGAAGGGGAGCCAGAACTGCTGGGTTACGGCGATCTCGTGGCGGGTGATCAAGTCCCTCTCCCGACTTGGGAGAGGGATTTAGGGTGAGGGTCTTAATTAATACAAGAGGTCTAATCTTGAGTTGGTTTCGGAACTGTCCTCGGTGGCGGGCGCGGTGTTTGGGGGGAGAGCCGGTGGGGAAGTGTTGGGCGATCGAGCGGGGGCTGCAAAGGGAAACGCCCGGCCCATCGAGACGATGGCCAGGCGCTTTTAAGGTTTCAAAAGGATCGATCGGAGTTTGGGGAATGGGAAGTTTGGGGAATGGATGGAAACGAGCGACCGTTTCTAGCCTTTGCCGGTTTGGGCCAAGACCCGATCGGCGAGTTTGTCGGGCACTTCCTGCAAGTGGTCATGCTGCCAAGAGAACGTTCCCACGCCCAAGGTGAGCGATCGCAATTCCAAAATCAGGCTTTGCATTTCCGCATGGGGCAGATAGGCCTGCATGGTGTCCCAGCCGGCCCAACCGTCCTTGGGCCCGTAGCCCATCAGTTGGCCGCGCCGCCCGGTCACTAGCTGCATGACCTTGGCGGTGAACTCACTGGGCATGGCAACTTCCACCAGGTCGATCGGCTCCAGGAGTACCGGTTGGGCTGCCGGAATGCCCGTTTTCATGGCCACGTGGGCCGCCATCTTGAAGGCTTGCTCGGAGCTGTCAACGGAGTGGTAGGAACCATCGGTGAGGGTCACGGCCACATCGACGATCGGGAAGCCCAGGGGCCCGCGATCGAGCGCTTCTCGCACCCCCGATTCCACACCGGGGATATATTGCTTGGGCACAACACCGCCCACAATCCTTTGCTGGAAGTCGTAGCCTGCGCCGCGTGGTTGGGGTTGAATGTCCAAATACACATCCCCAAACTGACCATGGCCGCCGGTTTGGTGCTTGTAGCGCCCATGGATTCGGGAAACGGGTTTGCGAATGGTTTCCTTGTAAGGCACTTGGGGCAGGTGGGGAGCCATGGGCAGGTTGTACTTGCGCCGCAGTCGATCGATGGCGATTTGCAGGTGAATTTCCCCTTGGCCCCAAAGGATGATTTCGTGGGTGTCGCCATGTTGTTCCCAGCGGACGGCGGGGTCTTCGTCCGTGAGCTTGGCCAGGGCGGCGGTGAGCTTCACTTCGTCACTGCGGTTTTCGGGAACGATCGCCCAAGCAAAAACCGGTGGCGGTAATTCTGCTTTGGGCAACTCATCCCGCCCGATCGCCCGATCGAGTGCCAGCACCTCTCCGGTGGCCACCCCGTCTAGTCGCCCAAGGGCCACAATGTCACCCACTTCAGCCCGGGTCAGGGATTTTTGTTGGCTGCCCATCAATCGATAGAGGCCACCAATGCGAACGCCATTGAGGCTCATGCCATCTTCGATCGCGCCATTCCAGACCCGAGCGATCGATAGCTTGCCCCCTTGGCTGGCATACATGGTTTTCAGCACCTGCACGATCGGGCGATCGGCATCGGGGGCGATCGCGTCCACCCCGCGCTCGGTGGCCGTCACCGTTGCGTCTGGGGCTTCCCGCAGCAGGGCATCCAACAGCGGTCGCACACCCAGGTGCTGTTCCGCCATGCCCACAAACACCGGCACGATCTGATCGGCTCCCAACTCCAGCCTCAGATCCACCAAAATTTCTTCTTCGCTGGGTTGAATATCCTCCAGCAATTTTTCCAGCAGCACATCGTCATGGTCGGCCAAGCTTTCCAGCATTTCGTGGCGAGCCGCTTGTTCTTCCGCCCGCAAATGTTCGGGCAGCGGCACGGGGTCATCGCCTTCCGCGTCGGGGTGGTAGTGATAGGCCGTTTCGCTGACTAAATCGATGTAGCCGATCGGGCTGTTGCCTTGGCGAATCGGGTATTGGTGCAGCACGATCGGGCGGCTGGAAACGGGCCGCAACACCGACAAAATATCGGCAATGGGACTCGATGCCCGATCCATTTTGTTAATGAACAACACATGGGGAATTTTCCAGGTGTCCAAAAACTGAAACAAAGGAGCCAACACAATGGCGCGATCAATCATTGGTTCGCAAACCACCACGGCCCCATCAACCCCGACCAAAGCGTTGTAGGTTTCTGCGGCCAACTCCACGGAACCTGGGCAGTCAATCCAATTAAATTGCACATCCTTATAAGCGGCGCTGGCCACATTTAGCTCCAGGCCCATGCCCCGATCGCGCGCTTCCGGGGAACTGTCACCCACCGTATTGTTATCTTTAATGCTGCCCTTGCGCGTGGTTGCGCCCGACAAAAACAAAATACTTTCCAAAAGCGTCGTTTTGCCACTGGAGTAGGGACCCACAATGGCAATATTTCTGATGCGGGGGGTACGGTCACCTTTCATGAAAACCTCCATGGGAATGAAAATTCCCAGTAAAAAAATTGATGTCAGCTCAATGCAGGCTGAAATGATTGCAGATTGAGAAAATAGAACTAGGGAAAATAGGACTAGGGATGAAGTGCAGAGTTGATCAGTGTGATGTCTGATCAATATCAAATTCAAAATCTTGCAAAATTTGATGAGAAATCAGATCAAGATCAAATTCATGCCTAATTCATGCCTAAAAGATTCCCGATTCCCAATGAACGAGAACAAGAGAAAAATGCTCGGATAATGCTTGGCCAATGTTCGTCAAATACTCAGCAAATATTCAATGAACGCCGTAATGGAGTGTTGCCAGGGGCGAGCGTCGTAGGCTCAGTGCTCAAAGCCACTGGATGAAATTTGCAAAATTGAGTTGACTAGATTGAATGGATCAGATGATTGGCGAGTAGAAAGAATTATGGTGCGATCGCCCGTTGACAGGGAAAAGGAGGAGCGATCGGGACTGTCTACAAGAAATCTGATTGGGTTCTGACTGGGTTCTGATTTGGCTCTGATTTGATTATGAGTGCTTGCAGAATTCTTTAGGCCAATTACTCAATGGTTGTTTATAAATTCGCGCAGTTTATCAACTGTTTTTGGTTTTTTGTTAGGGATTGTGAATAAAGATTAACTCGTATTTGAATCGCTGCCGATTCAAGCTAGGTCAATTCCTTTGGTTAAAAATTTACCGATCGATCGGGCGGCGCTTGGGGTTGGGAGTTGGATCCGGCGATCGATCCGCCATCCACGATCCTCAATTTTAGTGACCCAGAAGCCAGCGACTTGGCCGCTGGCTCCCGAAACCTATGACATGGCTGGGGTTTCCGGTTCATGGGACTTGGCTTGCAAAACCGCCAACGCCCATTGCCGGAATTGCAGATAGGTCATCAGTTCGATCGTGCCGGAGAGCAACATTTGCGAGTAGCGATCTTCCAATTCCTGCAACCGCTGAACCGCCACCGATAGCGGCATATTCAGCAATGCTTCGGAATCGTCCAGCAGGTTCACCGTTTCGCTGAGGGTTTGGCGGTCTTCCTGCTCAATCAGCGCCTGGCAACTTTGGAGATAGAGCTGAACGGGGCGATCGATCTCCTCGTAGGTTTCCGGTGACAGATTGCCGTCAATGAACATCAACCGATAGCGCTCTGCCAAATCTTGGGCCGCTGCCAGGGCTGCCTTGGTTTTGTTGCCATGAACTTCCTTAATTTCGGTCAAGGCTTGGCGACTGCTTTTCACCAACTGGCGCGATCGGCGCGATCGCAGCCAAGTGACCAACAACCCCGCCGCACTGCTCAAGCCCAAAACCAGCAAATATTCCTGAACAACCTGGTTTTCTTCAATGAACCGCAGCCAAGCCGATCGGGGATCCCCTTTTTCATAGGTTTCTGTCGCGTCCGGAGCCATATAAACCCCACCCCGTTGCAACAGGCCAGCCGGATCACCATCGGCCAATTCTGGATAAAAGCTGGCATATTGACGCGCCGTGGCCAAAATCGACCAAGCCATTAGGCCCACTTGGTCGGCGGGGGCATCGCCTCGGGCCATCAAGCCAATTCCCGTGGACAAGACCGGCAAATCCTGGGGCGGCTCGGGGCGCAGGGGGTCATAGGTTCCGGCGGGAATCACCGAAGAGCGATAGGACTCAGGGAAGCGCACCGCCAGGTGATTGGTAATGGAGGGGGGAATTTCCAGCAAACGCAGGGGCGGATCGCTGGTAATGGCATTTTGAATGATGCTGCTGGATCCCAAGGGGCCCACGTAGGCCACCATATCCAGCTCTCCGGCCTTCAACTTAGCCAGGCCTTCCTTCAGGGGAGGCGCACTGGTGATCACTCGCAAGCCGCTGCGGGTCAAGATTTGGGTGGTGGTGAAGTTGGTGCCGCTGCCCTGAATCCCGATCGCCACCCGTTTGCCGTTGATGTCGGTCAGGGTTTTGAAGGGAGAGTCGGCCCGCACCAACAAATGCAGATATTCATGACCCAAAATGGCGACGGTTTCCACCTGGCCACTGCGCAACAAATCGCGGGAAACGTCGAGTTGGGCGAGGGCAAAATCAACCCGACCTTGCACCAGGCGATCGAGGTTATCGCGGGAACCATTGGAGTTTTTGTCGTCGGTCAGCTTCAGGCTCACGATTCGATCGGTCGATCGCCCCAATTGCTCGCTAATCAGGTCATAGCCCACACCGGCCTTGCCCGCAGAAATCGAGACCGTGTTTTTGGACTGGCCGCAACCGCCAACCCCAATCACCCCCACAATCACCAGCGACACCAAGCCCCAGCCCCGTTGTTTGAGCTTCACCATCAAAAATCCCCCGGCAAATTCCCAAAATACTAAACCATACGTCCAAAATTATGCGTCCAAAATTATGTATCCAAGAAATATGCGCTTACACCATATATCTAAATAGTTCGATCTAAAAACATTCAACCTAAAAATATTTAACCTAAAAATATTCAACCAGAATACAGCCTTTACCTAAGATAATTGGCACGCCATATCGCAGATACTATGAAGTAACGATTCGGTGGGCATTGCCCACCCTACGGGCTACGGGTCACTGAAAATATTCAATCAAAATATAAACAAAAAGCGGGACTACCCTGGGTCATGTCATGAATTAGGATCATGATTCCAGCTTAGCAGCCCCGTTGTTTGAGTGTCGTTTTTTAAACGCTTTAGCGACTGGGATTTGGACAACGTTGAATTAGGTGATTTTTAACCAAGTGATTGTTGATCAGATGATTAATAAAATCTAGCCAATAATCAATCGTTGTTTGAATTCAGCCAATCCAGTTCAAGCGCTAAATTTCAGCATAGGCGCGATCGATCAGGCGCTTGGCAACCGTTTGGACACCCGTGTGATAGTAATAATTGGTGCTCATGTCCAAAAATGCACCAACATAATCCAGCTTGTCATCGGCAATATCCACAAACCCTTGTAGGTGTTGCAGGATGGTTTGGGGACTGAGACCGCGATCGCTCACAAAGTTCCCCATCCAGCTCGAAACCGAGTTGAACGCTTGGCCAACAAATGCCACCTTGTCAGTGCCCGGAATCATCTTTTGAATATTCCGGAAAGCCTCGTTTTCTTCCAGGCTGGATTGGGTGGCGCTGCCGATCCAATCGCCGGCCGCTTTGATGAAGTTCGGGCCCAAGGGCACTAAGCCATCCAAGCAAACCATGGCGGCCATCCGCATTTTGGATTCCCCGCCGTAGTCGGCCAAGGAACCCAAAAAGTCGCCAATGCTGTCGCCAGGAATGCCATTAATTTGGCAATAGGCCAGCAGTTCCACCACAATTTTCATTCCCAAATCGATCGCTTGGGCCTTTTCGGGTTTGGGGGTCAAATTTTGCAAAAAGCCCAAAAACGAAATATCTTGCCCCACCTTATTGGCCATGGCAGCCGTGCCCAAGGCACTTGCGGCCGTGTCCACGGTTTGATAGAGCCAAACGGCGCGTTGATAGCCCTCGCCTTCGTCGTTGTAAAGCTCGATCGCCCGATCTTTGATTTGGGAAATTAAGCCCGGATCGTCTTCGCCCGTGACGGTTTTGATCGTGCGATCGAACCCAATCAAGTTGTCCCACTCGCCGGGAACCACAAAATCCAACGCATTCAGAACCGTGATGGTCATGCCGCTGGTGGGCAATTCATCAACCAATTGCACAATGGATTTACCCATGAATTTTGATCCTCACTAAGACACAGGGTTTCCAAACAAGAAACAAACAACAAGCTCAACCGAAACTGGGCAAGGGCTAGACTCAAGCTAATAGCGTGACTGTTTTAGATCGTGGGGGCAAGGTTTCGGAATCAGTCGTTATAACAATGGGCTTAATCCCATTGCTGCCTAATGGTTAGGCAACGGTGATAGCTATTTGACCTGATCGATCAAAATTAGCTTGCCACGCTACTAAGTCCAAACTAAGCGCCAATTTGGAAAATAGAAAAGCCAACTACTTCAAACGGGCCAAGCCTGAGAGATTAAATTTCTCAATCCAGTCTTCCCGATCGCTTGGTTTGAGCGTCGTAGACTGCACCTTCACCTGATAGCGATCGCCCACCAAGACAGCCGTTTGATTTTTGCCCACTTGAACGGCAGGATAGCCGTCAATGTCATCATCGCTGCTTTGGAATTTGCTGAGACCGCTCGCATTGTTCGCCAAGTCATTAATCGACAACTTGGCCACTTCTTCGCCCGATTTCTTCAGCTTGGCTTCCGCAAATCCTTTCTTTTCCTGTTGGAAAACCAGGCTGTAGCCATCGCTAGTTTTCGGGAAATACTTATTCAGCTTGCCACCCGCCACTGGCTTTTTATCAATGGGCGAGGGGCTGACGCTGGGGCTGGGTTTGGGCGATCGACGATTGGAACCACGATCGGTGGACTGATCACCGGAGCGATCGACCACCGTGGTTGACGTGGGACTGGGAGCCGGGCCGCGATCGCTGCGATCGTTGAGGGCCACACAACCGCCCACCACCAGCAACAGGGTCAAAACAGCACCCGCCAGCCAACGACCGGCCTTAGACGGCGCATTCATGGGCAAATTTCCTTATCATGAGGGTTTGGTCACTTGTTTTCCAGTCTAGGCAGCGTTTTTCATCACCGGACAGATGTGCCCACCGCCCGAGAAGATGGGTTCACCACACTTGGCAGCGATCGGCGCAAGCAGGGGAATTGAATTTGGATCGAATTGGCCTCGGGATCCATCTAACTAGTCCAATTAGTCCAATTAATCCAATCGATTACATTCGATCAATTCAGTAAATAATTTAAGAATTGGTTAATGATCGATGGGGACTTGATGGGCGATCGACCCGATCGCTCCGGTGCGGAACGGTTGCTGGGGACAGCAAAACGGCAACCTTGAAGAATGATGGATTTTGCTCCATCGTCCCTGACCTTCTGGAAATTTCGGCGTTTTTTAAGGCTAAATTTAACCCGTTGCCTGGGGTGAATTCTAGAAACTCTGATCAAAGCATTTTCAATGCATTTCAAGGTATTTCAAATCAATTGCTGATTGTCTTGAGGTTGGGCCCGTGATGCGTGCGATCGATCCAAACGATCTGAATGATCCCAATGATTTAAATGATTTATTAGATCCATCGATCGATCAGTTAATTGCTCGATCGATCGGCCAGTTGGCTCGCCCGGCGGTGATGCCCGAGTCGATCGAGCAGTTGACCGAGGTGATGGCGGCCTGTGCGGCCCAACGCCAGCCGATCGCCCCCTTCGGCAGCGGCAGCAAGCTAGCTTGGGGCGATGTTCCAAAAGGATCGGTGTTACCCGTGGGATTGGGCCGGCTCGATCGCCTGGTGATGCATGACGAGGCGGACTTGGTGGCCACCGTGGAAGCGGGGATGAAACTGCGGGATCTGCAAGCGGCCTTGGCTCCCTCGGGTCAGTGGTTGCCGATCGACCCGGCCTTTGCGGAAACGGCTACCCTGGGCGGCATTGTGGCCACGGCCGATACGGGTTCCCTGCGCCAACGCTACGGCGGCATTCGGGATTTGCTGTTGGGTTTGTCGATCGTCCGCTGGGATGGGCAAATCGCCAAAGCTGGTGGCCGCGTGGTCAAAAACGTGGCGGGCTATGACCTGATGAAGCTATTCACCGGCTCCTTTGGCACGCTGGGTTTGCTGGCGACCCTGACCGTGCGCACTTACCCGATTCCCGAACAGTGCCAAACCCTGTTGCTGTGGGGCGATCGCCCGGCCCTGGCCCAGGCGGCCCAAGTCCTCCGCAATTCCACCCTCACCCCGATCGCCCTGGATTGGGTTTGGGGTAACCCGGCCCTGCCGGAGCGGGCGGTGGGCTTGGCCCTGCGGTTTGGCAGCGTGGCCCCCAGCGTGGCGGAACAGGTACGCCGCTCGATCGCCCTGGCCGAGCAGTTGGGCTTGCAATCCCGGGTGTTGAGCGAACCGGAGGAGGCGGACTTTTGGCAGGCCAGCCGCGCCGCCAGCACCACTCCCACAGCCGATCGCCCGATCACGCTCAAGTTTGGTGCATTGCCCACGGCGGCCCCGGCCCTACTCGATCGCCTGGCCAGCGGCCCGATCAGTCAAGGCCAAATCCACGCCAGCAGCGGCCTCGGTTGGGCCAGCTTCGGGGCGATCGAGGGCGACTGGCTGCGGACTTCCCGTTGGATTCGGCAATTGCGCACCGCCTGCGAAGCGGAACAGGGATTTTTGACGCTGCTGCAAGTGCCCGCTGAACTGATCCATCAGTTTAAGCAATCGGATCGCTGGGGCGATTGCGGTTCTGCCCTGGCCCTAATGGGGAAAATAAAACAGCAGTTCGATCCGCACCAGCTCCTGAATCCCGGCCGATTCGTGGTTTAGCAACCGATTATGGAGGGCGCACGGCGGTGCGCCCCTACGGTTTGTTCACGGTTTGTTCATTGCCATCGCCCATTGGTTTCACCCCACCGACCCATGCAAACGAGCGATCGCCCGATTCCCGCCAAAGAGAGCAACTTTCTGGCCCAAAACCCCCACTTGGGTGAATTGGCCGCCGGTCAGCGATCGGGCTTTGACCCCGACTCGCCGCCCGATCCCAAGCTGCTCGATTCCTGTGTCCATTGCGGGTTTTGCCTTTCGACCTGCCCCAGCTACCGCGTGCTGGGCAAGGAAACCGACTCGCCCCGCGGCCGCATCTATCTGATGGATGCGATCAACGAAGGCACGGCCCAGCTCGATCGCACCACCGCCCAACATTTCGACACCTGCTTGGGTTGCCTGGCCTGCGTCACCACCTGCCCGTCCGGGGTGAAATATGACCAACTGATCAGCGCCACCCGGCCCCAGGTGGAGCGCAACGTGCCCCGATCGCTCCCGGAACAGGCCCTGCGAACGCTGATTTTCCAGGTTTTTCCCTATCCCGATCGCCTGAAACTGTTGATGCCGTTCCTGTTGCTCTATCAACAGTCGGGCTTGCAAACCCTGGTGCGATCGACCGGCCTGCTCAAAAAATGGCTGCCCAACCTGGCGGCCATGGAAGAAATTTTGCCGCGCCTGAGCTGGGACACCCTCAACCGCGACTTTCCCGAAACCATTCCCGCCCAAGGAACCCAGCGCTATCGGGTGGGGATGATTCTCGGTTGTGTGCAGCGCACCCTCTTTAGCGGGGTGAATGCCGCCACCCTGCGGGCCCTGACGGCCAACGGTTGCGAGGTGGTGATTCCGCCCAGCCAGGGTTGCTGCTCGGCCCTGCCCGCCCACCAGGGCCAAACCAACCAGGCCCAGGCGATCGCCCGCCAGATGATCGATGCCTTCGCGGCCACCAATGTGGATTACATCATCATCAACGCCGCCGGTTGTGGGCACACGCTCAAGGAATATCACCACATCCTGCAAGACGATCCGCAATACCGCGATCGGTCCGTCGCCTTTGTGGAAAAAGTGCGCGACATCCACGAATTTTTCGCGGAAGTGGGTTGGATTGCGCCGCTCCAGCCGATCTCCCCGGAGCCGGTGACGCTGGTTTATCACGACGCTTGCCACCTATTGCATGGCCAAAAAATCAGCGCCCCACCCCGCGACCTGCTGCGGCAAATTCCCGGCGTGACCCTGCGCGAGCCGATCGATTCGCAACTCTGCTGCGGCAGTGCCGGGATCTACAACCTGCTGCAACCGGAAATTGCCGACGAGCTGGGTGAACTGAAGGTGCAAAACCTGACCAACACGGGAGCCGACGCGATCGCCTCGCCCAATCCGGGCTGTTCGTTGCAAATTCAAAAACACCTGGGATTGCAGGGCAAAACCGTGCCCGTGCTACACCCGATCGAACTGCTCGATCGCGCCATGCGGGGTGAAGCATTACCCAAGGGCGATCGCTAGACTGGGTTTCATCCCATCTCAATAAGCCAGCCTGTCAGTCCGGCCATGATTGATGCCATGGATTCCCGCTATCTGTCTCCCGCAGAGTTTCTCGCTTGGGAAGCACAACAACCATGGCGGCATGAATACCTCAACGGTCGAGTCTATGCCCGGGCTGATAGCACGCTGGATCACAACACGATCACGACGAATTTTGCCATTGCGCTGAAGCGTCACCTACGAGGTAAATCCTGTGGAGCATTCATCAGTGAAGTGCAGGTGCATGTTTCCGAAAAAGGGCCCTATTTCTATCCCGATTTGGTGGTGACTGGCGATCCTCGGGATTTTCGATCGCGCCAAGCCATTCAATATCCCTGCTTGATTGCGGAGGTCTTGTCGCCCGAAACTGCTGAGTTCGATCGCGACCCAAAGTTTCAGCAATACGCGCGGATGGAATCCCTCAAGGAATATGTGTTGATTAGCAGCGATCGCCCGGCTCTCGATCGCTACTATCGGTCCGAGGATGCTGCCCCGAATTGCTGGGAACTGACCCGTTATGGGGCAACTGAGTTTAATCCCAAGGCGATCGATTTCGATCAGCAACAGCGCTTACTAGCTGAAATTTCCTTTGTACTCCAAAGCCTGAACTTCAACAGCACTTTGGCGATGATCTATGAGGAAGTTCGGTTCGATCGCAATCTAGACAATGCGTCTGAGTTGGCTTCGGTGTCTGATGATTCAGCCCTTTAAGGCATTAATCAACCTTGGCTGCTTGCCAAATTTGCTCAACCATCAGGCGTGGTGATGGGTTGAATTGAGCCAAGGTTGGCGACAGAATTAACCCAGACGCATCTTGTGAAATTTCATCGTAAAACCCTTCTTGTAATTGCAGAATGGTTAAGCGATTTTCGAGGGGATCCACAATCCAATATTCAAGAATGCCCGCTGCGGCATATTCCGATCGCTTGTACCGGTAATCCCGCCCGATCGAATCGAGGCTGACAATTTCCACAGCGAGCAAGGGCGGCGTTTCAAAAACTGCCGATCGCCCCGCTAATTCCTGCACCTGCTCCCGTTGCACAACGCATAAGTCCACCACGCGCGATCGCCTAAATCCCGTTCTGACACCAATTTCGGCAAATACCATCCAAGGTAGGTTGTTTTGACCAATTACCTGGCGAAGATAGTCACTTAAAAACTGAGCAATCAAAAAGTGCTCGATTCTGGGTGGATTCATGGGAATTAGTTCACCATCCACTAATTCATAACGAACATCACTGGCTGAGTCATCGGCTTGATGATTCAGATAGTCCTCAAAGGTCAAGAGGCGATCGCGAGTTGTAACCATCGAGTTCTGTCCTGATGTTGGCTATTTTGGTTCTTGTTTGAAATCTTGATTCCATTAAAGTTCGAGATAGCTTGGGATTTTGTCTGATCGTGATTTGGGCTAGTGATTATTGTGATTTTAAGTAACTTGAATTGACAATTATTCAATTGCTAAATGCTGGAAAGTTAACGCGATCGGGCGGTTGCCAGCCGCAGGAATTTGATCGCGCAGAATGATGGATTGTTCATAAACCAAGCATAGCTGACTCCTGCCGGCCGGTAGGGCGATCGGTAAGTTCAAATCCAGGGCTTGGTTACGGGATAAAAGCTCACTGCGCCACAGGAGTTGATCATCTAAAAAGATGCTGAGTTGCTGATTGGTCACAGGAACTGTCGCTTGAATTTTGAGCTGTCGAGTTTGAGACTGATCGCTCTGCAAATCCAGGACGGTCATGGGGGCCAAACCCCAGCGTTGACCTTGGCGATTGCGATCTAACCCGCCGCGAATTTCCACACCGCGCACGGTTCCGAACTGCACGAGGTCTAGCTCCGGCACGGCGGTTTTCAGGGGGGTGGCTTCCGGATCCAGGCGATCGCGATTGGCAGGATCCGGGCTGACGGGGGCTGGGTCGAGAAAGGGCGAAAAACGCAACAGTCGCGCCTGATCCAAATCAACTAGGCCTTGCCAGGGGGCTGGTTTGGGAATAAACACCACACGCCCCATGCCCGGCACGGTGGTTTGGGCGATCGGGTGGCCCAATTGGGCATAAAACTCCCTTTCACATCCCCGGGCCAGGCGATCGACATAGAGATTAATGCCCGCAAAATCGCCTAATTGGAAGAATCGCCGAAAAAACTCCCATTCGTCCCTGCGAAAACAGCGGCGCTGGCGTTGGGTTTGGTTTAAATCCGGATGATCGGGCAGGGCCAAATATTGCCAACCGGCTTCGAGGTAGGGGGTGAGCTGGCTGGGGTGCAATCGCCCCAAGTATTGCCCCACGGTGGCTTTGTGGTGAAACCGGCTGAGGGCGTGGGTGCTGGGATGATGGGCAAAAAAAGGGCAGGTGCCATCGCCACTGCCCACGCCGTTTCCCCCTGTTACGCAAAAGGGCCAGTCCAAAACAGCCGTGCCTGGCTGCTGGGCCACCAGGGCCATGTAGGGCTGAAAGCTGGGGTCTAGGGGTTGTGCGCGGGGTTTGAGGCCATAGCCGCCGATTAAGTCCAGCAAGCAGATGCCTGCTACGGCCAAGGCGGCCCAGCGGTTCCATTGTCGCGTTCGGGCCGATCGGCTTGCATCCGGCTGCCAACCCAGGCTGCATAGGGCCAGGGCGATTGGGAAGACCACCGTACCCCGTCCGGCCACGCGATTAAACGAAAACCAGGGAAACCACTGCAAAATCGGTAAATCCCAGGGGCGATAGGCGATTAAACAGCCCATCAGCAAACCGAGGGGCACAAAAGCCGCCCACCAGCGCCGCCGTTGCCAGCAGCCGATCGCCCCCGCCAGCAACAACCCCCAGCCAACCACCCCATCAAAATCTGTTTCTAGGGGACTGGGCAGCACGGCTCGCCACCAGCCGGCCGCCGCGATCGGGTTGATTTGCGGCCAATAGGGGGCCAAAAGGCGCAGGGGATGGGCAAACCAAGCGCGATCAAAGGTGTTGCTCCAGTCCAACTCCTTGGCTAACTGCACGATGGGAATCACCGGCAGCAGATATAACCAAGCGGCCCAAATGATGAGGGCGATCAATCCCCACTCGATCGGGCGGAAGGGTGGCCAGCCATAAATCCAATAGCCAAGCCGGAGCTGCCAATCTGGGTTCTTTGCGTCTTGGTGGGCATCGGCGGCCAGCTCAATTGCTTGGGTTCGCCACCGCCACCACCTCACCGCCAACATCCATCCCCCCGACAGCACCAGCGACAGCAGCCCAAACCCCGCCACATAGCCCAAGTCCTGGCCCAAGCTCAGGAGCACCAACGCCCCGCGCCCCAGCCACCAGGCCCGCCCGATCGCCCGGCCCTGCACAAATCGCCACACCAACACAAAATCCGTGGCCAGGCTCAGACCCAGCCAATGGACGATCGCCATGTTGCTGTGAAACGGAAACTTACAAATCAGGGCGTAGATGTTCAAAAACACCGCCCCGATCGCCGTTAAAATTGCCCGCCGTTCCCCAAAGTCCGGCTGCAAAATTCGCGCGATGCCAAAGAGGGCGATCGCCACCGACAGCAGAAAATATAGCTTCAGCCAAGGGCCCGCCCCGCCCAGACTGAAAAGCAAGGCATAGAACAAATCTCGCTCCAGACCCCAGGCCTGGAGAGCCACTTGCCCCCCGTAGGGATAAAACGCCCGATCGCTGACTAAATCGATATGCGGCAGGGGCCACCAGTGCCAATGCTCCCGCACATAAAATCCCATCGCTTCCCAGAGATCCGTGTCCCCCGCTCCCACCACCGGGAGCCAGGGCTGGGGCCCCAAAATCAAAACCCCCAGCAGACCATACAACAGCGCCGCCAACCACCACCCCTGAGGATGTTGTGTTCGGGCGCTGCGCCAGGCCGCTGCCAGGGCCTTGGTCTTAGTCTTGAATATATTCCGCACCGGTGGCCAAAGCCTGTTCTGCACGCATGAACTCTCGGCCTAAATAAGCCGCATGATCCAGCATTGAAACCGGTATCGGCTGGGTTTGTTCGAGCAATTTCACACAGAGTTCCTTGGCGGTGCGTCCGGTATAGAGGGCCTCGGCCGTGCGCGGAACAGAACCCTTCGCCGGAATCACCTTGCCGGTGACCGGATCCGTGGCCAAGCCCCGATCGTTAATCACGGTGCTGTAGTGCTTGGCGCAAATTAAGGCCTGTTCCCGATCGAGGTAGATCACGAAATAGCCAGCCGGGTCAAGGTCTAAAGGCCGTTTGGATAATTCATCGTCGATCGCCTGGCGTGTTTCCACAGAATTGAGGGTCATATCAACTGACATATTGACGGGTAGATGAATGGATCAATTATCAGATGAATTTGATGCCTAATCACGGTTCACATTGCCAAGCTGCGACGAAATAAACCGATCCATCCAACCATTCAAGTAGGCAATATTAGCCGATTGATGGGCCGGGTCAACCGACTCCAGGGGATGGGGAGCCAAGCCACGCAGAGCCGCCGTGGTGACACAATACATGGACTTTTGAAATGATTGGCAAATTTTCACCAATAAATCGTCTTCATGGCGCAGGCTATTTTCATAGAATTGGTGCAAATAATCGGGCACAAAATGCCGCATGTCCTGCATCAGGAGAGTCGGCGGAATGCCTGCGCCGCCCACGGGCAACGGGTCAGCGTAGAGCGCACCATAGGCAAAATCGCCCTGTTCGGTGGGAATGCGGGCCGCTTGGGCATTGTAGGAAATCGTGCCGCTGAAGGGGGTTCCTCGGAAAAAGACCGCCTCCACGTAGGGCACAGCCGCATCCATCAGGAAGGTCATCTTGGCCGATCGGGGCACAATGTCATAGGTCACCCCGCCCAATTCCACGGCATATTCAATGGGGGAATTGGCCCCCGCCACCAGACCATCTTGGATATGTTGAACCACCTGGGGAATGGTGGTGATTTTGCGGCGATCGTACTGATCTGAAAGGCTCATGAACATGTCGCTCATGATTCGCCAAAATTGCCCCAAGGCTCGGTAATAGGCTAATTGCCGCACTTGTTCTAGCAAAAACTCAGGAAAGAGCTGATCCATTCCCAAGACGATCGGGTTTTTGGCAAAACGGGCCCGAATCGCTTTTTTGGCAAGGGCAATAAATTCTGGTGAATCTAGATAGTTATCATATCGGCCGCCCCCATGCCAGAACATAGCCTTCATGCAATATTCGGCATATTCAAAATTGATTCGATCGTGCCGCCAATGTTTCAGTAACTTCGGTAGCGAAATTTCGCCATTAAAGTATTTAAAAAATGGAAAAAATCGCAAAAACTGATGCAGAGCAATATAGTTTAGGTTGTTAGAATAGGCATCTAAAACAATGCCATAGCTATGCAAAATGCCCACCACTTCCAGTACGTTGCTGGGGCTGTCTTTCAGCATGGCTTCCCCTTGCAAGAGCCGCTCGATCGTGCTGTTTAGGGGATGGGTGGCAGTCATAGAGAGCATGGGTTGAAAACCTTAAGCTGGGGCAATGGTGTTGAAGTTCGCAGCTTGAATTCACAGCTTGAATTTGCGGTTTAAATTCGTGGCTTGAATTCATAGCTTGAATTCGCAGTTTGAATTCACAGTTTGGGAACTGACAGTTCTAATGATCGGGTCTGATGATGGTCTGATTACTGATGATGATCTGATTATATGAGGATCCCAAAGGAGCAATCAGAATCGGCCGGCGGTTGGTGATGTTCGTGCCCGATCGCGGGGTGATGACGGGCGATCGGGCAGTGCCAAGCCCTGAAACGGGGCCTGAAGCGGTGATTATTTAGGGACTGTGATGGGCCGCTAGGGCGATCGCGGTGGTGACCGGCTCGCTCCAGTAGGCTAGCCAACTGGGTTGCAGACCAAACAGGGCGATCGGGACAGCCAAGGCAATGGCCGGGGCTCGATCGAGCCAACTCACCGAGGGCAAATTGGCCACCCGCTCCGTCAGCCGCCCAAAAAACGACTGATTCAGCAAAATCAGGAAATAGACCGCCGTTAGCCCCGTGCCAACCATGCAGAGCAAGGTATAGATCGGATAGGTGGGGAAGCTGCCTCGGAAGATCAAAAACTCCGCAATGAAGCCCGCCATTCCGGGAATGCCACTGCTGGCCATCACCCCCAACACCATCAACGACCCCACCACCGGCAACCCCCGTTGGGGATTAAACAACCCGCTGAGGGCGCTCAGTTGGCGAGTACCCACCTTTTTATAAACAATCCCCACCAGCAGAAACAACAGGCCAGAAATCAAGCCATGGGCCACCATCTGAAATTCCGCACCCATGAGGCTGACGGGGGTGGCCGCTGCCGCCGCCAGCAAAATAAAGCCCATGTGCCCCACGGAACTGTAGGCGACCAGGCGTTTCATGTCCCCATTGGCGATGCCTTCGGAAATGGCGGCAAAGGAACCATAGAGCACGCTCACCACGGCCCAGGCGGCCATCCAAGGTGCAATTTGGGTCCAGGCTTCGGGGAACATGCCCAACCCAAACCGGATTAAGCCATAGGTTCCCAGCTTCAGCAGCACACCGGCTAGCAGAACGGAGATGGGCGTGGAGGCTTCCACGTGGGCATCGGGCAGCCAGGTGTGCAGAGGAACCAGGGGAATTTTGATGCCAAAGCCCACCACGAGCAGCGCCAGCAGCAAGAGTTGGGACGCGGCGGGCAAGAGGGATTCGGGGGCGGTGGCTTGGGCGATCGCAAATTCCCGCAGGGGTTCATAGCCAAAGGTGCTGAAACCGGCGGCGCTGGCTAATCCTAGGAAGGCGGCCAAGATCAAAATTCCAGAAACGGCCGTGTAGATCAAAAATTTGGTGGCCGCATAGCCGCGCCGGGCCCCGCCCCAAATGGCAATTAGGAAATAGAGCGGGATGAGTTCTAGTTCATAGAACAGGAAGAACAGCAGCAGGTCTTGTGCTAGGAAAGCTCCATAGACACCGCTGGTGAGCAACAACAGCAGGCTGTAGTAAAACCGGGGGCGGTTGATGGCTTCGTTAGTGCTGAAGATGGCGATGCCGACCAGCATGGTGTTGAGCACCACCAGCGGGAAGGACAGGCCATCAATGGCGAGGCTGTAGCTGAGGCCGAGTCGATCGATCCAGGGGAAGGATTCAACCAGGGACAGGCGATCGGTGCCGGGGTCAAACTGGGTCACGATCACCCCGGTAATAATTGTCAGGCCAATCCAGTTCAAGATGGCCGCCTGGCGGGCCTGGGTGGCGTTGACTTTGCCGGGCCAAAGGGCGATCGCGATCGCTCCGACAATGGGAATCCAAACCAACAAACTCAGCAGCACAGTTTTTGCCTCTCTGTCTCAGCCATCAATCATCAGCAACCAATCATCTATCTCAGCCATCAATCAGCCGTTTACTTGCCCGTGGCTCGCCCGTGACTTGCCTGCTATTCGCTTCTGAATCTTCCGTTTCTTGCCCACTGGGTTCCTAGAACCACAGTTGCGCCAAAGACCATCCAGCCAAAACGACCATCATGCTGACGCTGATCAGCACCACCAAAACGTAGCCTTGGGATTGGCCAGAGGTGCTATATTTCAAGCCCTCGCCACCAAATAGGGCCGCTACCCCGACCAAATTCACCAGGCCGTCAATGACGTAGCGATCGATCCAGGCCGTGAACCGGGCCGCCGCCCCGACCACGAGGGCAATGGTAAACCGATAGATTCGATCGATATAAAAGTCGTAGGCCAACAAATCTTGTAGGGCTGGAATCGGCAACTTCACCGGCCGCGCCACAACCCCAAAGCTATAGATGGCAATCCCGATCGCCGCGCCCAGGGCCGCCGAAGTCACCAGGGCGATCGTTTCTGTGATCGGAAATTGCAGCATTCCCACTCGGGTTAACAGCAGTTGCCACCGCTCCAACATCAAGGGAACCAACAGGGTCAGGACGATCGAGGACACGATCGGCACGGCCATGGTCCAGCCCACCTCCGGGGCCCGGCGAGTTTTGGGTTGTGTGGAGCCACCAAACACCAGCCCAAACACCCGGGTCAAATTCAGTGCTGTCAAGCCATTCACCAACAAGACCACCGCGATCGACCAACTGGGCATGGCTGGCTCACTGAGCCACCGCTCCATGGCCCAAAAGGATCCCAAGGGCAACAGGGCGACCATCCCCATGGAGCCAGCCACAAAAGCCATAGTCGAAACGGGCATTTTTGACCACAGGCCGCCCATTTGGGTCATATCTTGGGTGCTGGTGTTCAGAATGACACCGCCAATGCTGGTGAACAGAGCCGCCTTCGCGATCGCATGGGTCAGCAGCAACAGCAACGCCACATCCGTTTGTTGCAACCCCACCGCAATGAACACCAACCCCAGATAGGCGCTGGTGGTGTGGGACAGGGCCCGCTTCAGGTCAATTTGGGCAATTCCCACCAACGAAGCCCCGATCGCCGTCATGGTTCCCAAGGCAATGGGAATCGCCGACCCCAAGGGCGACAGGGCCAACACCGGAGCCAGCTTAATCAGCACATAGGCTCCACAGGCCACCACGATCGAATTCCGCATCAGGGAAGCTGGATTGGGCCCTTCCATGGCTTCGTCTAGCCACAGGTGCAGCGGAAATTGGGCACATTTGCCCGTGGGCCCCGCAATGAGGGCGATCGCTAGCAAACCCGCTTGCCAGTCCGTTAACTGAGCCGTTTGGGCCCAATCCGCCAAGTCCGAAAAATTCAAACTGCCGCTGAGGGTCGAAAGGGCCAATGTCCCCATCAGCAGCAAAATATCCCCCACCCGCTTGGTCAGAAAAGCATCGCGGGCCCCTGTAACGGCCAAGGGCTGTGCATACCAATAGCCCACGATCAGATAGGTGGAAAGGGTCAGCATTTCCAGCAAGCAATAGCTCAACAGCAAAGAATCGCTGATCGCTAAGCCGCTCATGGCCCCTTCAAAAAAGCCCATCATGGCGAAGAACCGCGCTAAGCCCCAGTCCTTTTCCAGGTAACCCAGAGAGTAGACCTGTGCCACCAAACTCAGCCCCGTGACCAGCTCCATGGCCCCCAAACTGACCGGCGAAACCTCCAAGACAAAGGAGAGCTTGAAATCCGCCACCTCCAGCCAATTAAAACTGAGGTATTGCGCCTCCTGGCCCCAAAACTCCCGAAACAGCCAACCGCCGTGGATGGCGGCCAAAATCGTCATCAATAGGTTGATGTAGGCGGCGGGCCGGGGCCCCGTGCGTCGGATGGTTCCCGTGGCCCAAGGCAGGGTCATCAACGCCCCAATCAAGCCATAGGCCGGCACAAGCCAGACGGTTTGCACCAGCCATTGAGTCAGAGGGGGTAAGGCGGTCATGGGCGATCGCGTTCAAGGTAAGGGTGAACAGGAAAATTTAAAAAGGCGCAAAAAGGCGCAATCAGGCGAAAAAGACAGCAATAGCCAGCAATAGAGCTAAAAACAATCAGGCGCGAAACCGACGGCAAGTTGGCCGGCCATCGTTAAGCCTAGCAAGGGATTGGATCGGTTTTGATCCTCTACGATCCTCAGTTTGGCATCCCCTGTAGCTGGGTTCGTGCCGCTGCCAAGGGAATTGCGCCCGGGGCGATCGGGTATTTTGACCCCATGGTCTAGTCGAGCAACTTCAGTTGTTCGGTTAGGGCCGGAATCCCTACGCCTTTAGGCTGGGGAGGATATCAACGTTGAAGACGATGATCCAATGTTTTTGATCATTTCATGCAAAGGTCATGCAAAGGCGTTGATGGGATGCCTTGGGCAATCGAGATCAACTTTGCAATTCCTTTGCAGGGGGATTAATTTTTCTGATTTTCTGATAAGCGAACGAGGGCTTAACCGCAAGTTATCAAAACGATTGAGATTAAAAAAGCTGATTGGGGACGCTTTTCACTACACTAGGGAATAGGCAAACTAGTTAGTAAAGCGTTCATTCCTGCCCAGGTAGCAATCCGTAACGAATCGTTGCGGGGCGAATTGCCTTAGGTGCTGCCCCCTGTAGCCTAATGCTTAGGGAGCCGTAACTAGGCTTGGGAAGTTCGTCAACGCTATTCTGCGGGGGAATCGCGGGTTTAGTGGGTTTTTTTACGAAAACCCGCGTTCTATCGTGCGTATTATTTCCAATTCTTGAGAAATAATGGCTAGCGCCAGATCCCCAAGGGGGGTACGATAAATGCCGCGATCGCACTAGCGCAGGGACGATCGTCCTTGGAAACAACCAAGGCGTTCTACAACATTCGCGTTTACGACACAACATAAGGAGTTCGGCAATGCCTATTGCAGTCGGAATGATTGAAACCCGTGGTTTTCCCGCCGTTGTGGAAGCCGCTGATGCGATGGTGAAGGCCGCTCGGGTGACCTTGGTGGGCTACGAGAAGATTGGTAGCGCCCGCGTGACCGTGATCGTCCGTGGCGATGTGTCGGAAGTGCAAGCTTCCGTGGCCGCTGGCGTGGAATCCGTGCGCCGCGTGAACGGTGGTGAAGTGGTTTCGACCCACATCATTGCTCGTCCCCACGAAAACCTGGAGTATGTGCTGCCGATCCGCTACACCGAGGCAGTGCAACAGTTCTCGGAATAGTCATCCAAGCGCGAAGTTGGCTGCGTTAGGCTTTGACGCAATTTCAGCGGGCAGCAGTTTTTAAGCGATCGAGCATGAGAATCAGTCGTCTCCATCAGCGGGCAAACCCCAGGGGACTGGGGAGCTTAAACCATTGGTGTTGAGATCAAGGTTCCGAATGCGCTGGCATGACGCGATCGCCCTATCGAAATTGGTTAAGACCTAACTTCATCCAACGGGCCAAAAATTTTTGTTTGGGTCTGATAACGACTCGATCGCACTGTCGGTTAGTCAGTGCTTGTCCCGATATTCCGAAACAATGCAATTTATTGAATTGCAAAGCGTTTTTAGAACTTTCTGATCGAGGCGATCGCTTCGATCAGGTCAGTGGCTAAAACGGATAGGAGTGTTGAGGGTGAGTCCTCGTAAAAAAAGCTTCAAAGTGCCTGTTGTTTTCGCGATCGTTCACAGTGCTGGTTTGAATCAGTTGCTATGCAAATTGCACGGGTCTGCGGCACGGTGGTTAGCACCCAAAAGGAACCCAGCCTACGGGGTGTGAAGTTTCTGTTAGTGCAGTTGGTCGATGCGGCTGGTCAGCTCACGCCGAAATATGAGGTGGTGGCTGACGGGGTGGGGGCTGGCATGGATGAATGGGTGCTGGTGGCCCGGGGCAGTGCTGCTCGTCAAGTGGAGGGGGGCGAAGGTCGTCCAATTGACGCGGCGGCCATTGCGATCATCGACACCGTGAGCGCTGAGAATATGCGCTTGTACAGCAAGAGTGATGAAGACCGGCTGCTGTTGCCCAATAATGCCCGGTTGCCGAATTAGGGTCACCAGTGCGGAGTTGCCAGGAATGGTCTAGGGACTTACTTCTAGGTCTGTTCTAGGGATTTGCAATTAAGGGTGGCTAATGGCAATGGGGACTCATGGCAGCTTGGGTGAATGGCAACTGAAGTGCGGCGATCTAGTGATCAGGTCAACTCAATGGAGTCACTTGATCATCTAAATCAACGACATGGAAGGCAGCCAGTTCGGCCCTGCCAGCCTGGGTCGCAAACGCAGCCACCTGCACCGCGATTGAGTAGGAAGCTTCCTGGTTGCAGCATTCGCTAGCGAATCGCAGCAATTGTTAGTGAAGTCGTGACGGAGGTTTTAAGCATGGGATCGCGAGGGGCAAATGGAACGGTTATTGATCGGAAGTCACTGGCTTCCGATCAATCCGTGCGGCCCGCCATCCATCCCACGGCTCAAGTTCATCCGTTCGCCAACGTGGTTGGTCAAGTAACGATCGCCGCTGGGGCAAGGGTGGGGCCAGGCACATCGGTGCGAGCCGATCGGGGCGCAGCGTTTCACATCGGTGCGGGGGCATCGGTGGAAGATGGAGCGTTGATCCATGGGTTGGCCGACGGCTGTGTGTTGGGGGATGACGGCCAAGATTATGCGGTTTGGATTGGTGAATCGGCGACAGTATCACACCTGGCGCTGATTCATGGCCCCGCCTACATCGGCAGCGATTGCTTCATTGGCTTTCGATCGACCGTGTTTAATGCGCGGGTCGGCGATGGCTGTATTGTGATGATGCATGTGCTGATTCAAGACGTGGAAATTCCGTCGGGGCGTTACGTGCCGTCGGGTTCAACGATTCTGACGCAGGAACAGGCCGATGCGTTGCCGGTGGCTCGGGAGCGCGATCGGGAGTTTGTGCGCCAGTTGGCCGGGTTGGATCATTGGCCTGAGGGGGCGATCGCCAACCCGACGGGCAATTGGCCCGCCAACGGTTCTGCTGTTCAAGATTATCGTTCTGAAGGTTCTGGGGGTTCCGTGGTTACGACGACGTTGAGCGCCGAGTTGGTGCAACAGGTTCGCCAATTGCTGGCTCAGGGATACCAAGTCAGCGCTGAATATGCCGACGCACGCCGCTTCCGGGCCAATGCCTGGACGAGCTGCGCCCTGCCGCGATCGGCCTATGAAAGCGACGTGCTGACGGCCCTAGAAGGCTGCCTGCGTGATCACGCGGGTGAATATGTGCGGGTGATCGGAATTGATCCTGCGGTTAAGAAACGGGTTTATGAATCGGTTGTCCATCGCCCGGGCGACAAGGTGGGTCAAGGCACGGTCACCAGCGCCAAAGCCAGCCAACCGAGCAGTAACGGCAACGGCTCCAAAGCTCCGACCAGTAACGGTGCGGTTGGTGGTGATTTGGCCACCCAAGTGCGCCAACTGCTAGCCCAGGGCTACCAAATTGGTACGGAACATGCGGATCCGCGCCGCTTCCGGGCCAATGCTTGGACGAGCTGCAAGCCGATCGACTCCACCAGCGAGTCCCAGGTGTTGAGCCAGCTCCAAGGCTGCTTGACTGACCATGCGGGCGAATATGTGCGCCTGATTGGGATTGATAAACGGGCTAAGAAGCGCGTTTTTGAATCGGTGATTCAACGGCCCGACGGTTCCGGAGCCAAGGCGGTGACCGGTGCTTCGGCAGCCGCTGCCAGCAATGGTGCAGCGGTGGCTACGGGTGGCATTTCGGCGGAAGCAGCAGCCCAAATTCGGCAACTGGTGGCCCGGGGTTGCAAAATCACGGCGGAATTTGCCGATGTGCGTCGCTTCCGAGCCAACGCTTGGACGACTTGCGGTTCGGTGCAAGCCACTTCGGAACGGGAGGCGATCGCGTCCTTGAGCGCCTGCATGGCCGAGCACGCCACCGCCTATGTGCGTTTGGTGGCTGTGGAACCCGGCAGCAAGCGCCGCGCCGCTGAAATCATTGTTCAGCGTCCCGGTGTGCAAGCGGCCAACAATGCGGTGAGCTTCAGCGCTCCTGCGGCGGCCAGCACCAATGGCTCTGCTCCGGTGAGTGCCGGAAACGTGCCCGCTGCCGTGGCCCAGCAAATCCAAAAGCTCCTGAGCCAAGGCTACCGAATTGGCGCTGAATATGCCGATGCGCGTCGGTTCCGGGCTAATGCTTGGACGAGCTGCGGCGGTCTGGAAGGCTCCTCGGCTAACCAAGTGCTGGCGGCCCTGACGGCTTGCTTGGCAAATAATCCCACAAGCTACGTGCGTGTGATTGGCATCGACCCGACGGCCAAGAAGCGCGTTTACGAAGAAGTGGTTCAGCGTCCCGGTCGCTAAGACCCGGAGGCCCCCATCCCCCTATTCGGCTGCCGCATGATGACCCTGCAACCGCTACATCCGGTGGACGATCGCCAGTCCTGGATTTCCGGCGAAGTGACGCTTGATCCAACGGCGACGATCGCCCCCGGGGTGCTGTTACAGGCGGATCCGGGCAGCCGAATTACGATCGGCCCCCACGTGACGATCGGGATGGGCGCTGTTGTCCATGCCTGTCAAGGGGGGCAGATTGTCCTGGAAGCCTCGGCCCATCTGGGGGCCGCTGTGCTGCTGATTGGTGCGGTACGGGTGGGCCGATCGGCTTGCATTGGCCCCAGCACGACTGTTTTGAACCAGTCGATCGCCCCTGGTCAGCGAATTGCGCCGGGTCAATATCTAGGAGATTCAGGTCTAGGAGATTCAGACCTAGGAGATTCAGGAACTCAAAATTCAAATCCGGGAAATTCAGGGGCTGAAAATCCAGGGGCTAAGAATTTAAATACGGGAGATTTGAGGGCTGAAGATTTACCGGCCGCCGCTCAGTTCAACCAAAGCTCGATCGCCCCCAGCCCGCAACCAAACGCCCCGGTGACCGACGACCCGCCCGATCCGTTGCCCTCTCCCTGGGATGAGGACGATGAAGAACGCCAGGATCGGAGCGGCCGTTTCTACCGCCCGGGATTTTCCGGGAGTCCTTTTCCGCCTGCACCGCCCGCTGCGCCGCCCTTGCCGGAACCCGTGCCCTACCAAGCACCGCCGGGTTTGGCCCCCGGTGTCAGCCCCATCCAGCCGCGCCCGATCGCCACGCCAGCCATTCTTCCCGGCACTTCAGCAACCTCAACCACCTCAGAGCCGCTGGCCTCGACACCGACTGTGGCCGAGCTGCCGCCCACCCCAAGCGCGATCGTTACCCAAACCACTGAGCATCAAATTGTGGAGCAAAAGGTGGAAGTCTATGGACGCAGCCACGTGAATCGGTTGCTGTCCATGATGTTTCCCTATCAGCAATCCCTGAACGGAACCCATGGAGCCGGTCAACTGCCCTCTGCCCACTCGCCAGGCGCGGATGATCGGGATGAACCCTGAGTCCCTCTTCTCCCGATCGCGCCAATCTCTGTGGCGGGCCGAACCTGTGGCAGGCCTAAGATAGAGGCAGCAATGTTCTGAATTGCCCCGAATTGCCCCGATCGTTCCCCTTGCGTCCCTCCCTTTTCTCCGATGACCGCTGCCACTCCCGCAAATCAATCTGCCCTCGGCATGGTCTCAACCCGCAGTTTTCCGGCAATTGTCGGCACTGCGGACATGATGCTGAAATCTTCGGGGGTGACCCTGGTGGGTTTCGAGAAAACCGGTAGCGGCCATTGCACCGCGATCGTGCGGGGCAACGTTGCTGATGTGCGAATTGCCGTGGAAGCTGGCGCAGAAACTGCCGGACAATTTGGGCAACTGGTGGGCAAAACCGTGATTCCGCGGCCGCTGCCTAACTTGGATGCGGTGTTGCCGATTCGGCCACCCAGTTGGGACGCTTTGGCGGAAATGCCCCGCAGCCCGTTTGCTAATCAAGCGGTGGGCTTATTAGAAACCGTCGGCTTTCCGGCCATGGTGGGAGCCGCCGATGCCATGCTCAAGGGAGCCGATGTGCGGTTGGCCGCCTACGAGACGATCGGGGATGGCCTTTGCACCGCCATCATTCGCGGCTCCGTGGCTGACGTGGGTATGGCGATTCAAATTGGCATGGCTGAAGCAGAACGGATTGGCCAACTCCATGCGGTGATGGTGATTCCCCGCGCCTTGGAAGACTTGGAACGGGCCTTGCCCTTGGCGGAACATTGGCAAGCGACAGTGGAAACTCGCCGAGCGATCCCGATCGAGCTGCATCAAGTGGAGCGGCGGGTGATGCAACCGGTGGCCCTGCCGGAGCTGCAACGCTTAGAACCGGTGGAGCTGCCGATGCGTGAGCCTCAGCAGTTGGAACGCTTTGAGGAGCGCCTCTAGGACGCGCTTGGGTTTCGTGATGGTTGCCTGATTGAAGCCAATCTGCATCCGGCCAAGCTGCAACCAGCCAAAACCTGCAAATTGAATAGCCAAGTTAATCGCCCCTGGGCATGATGATTGCGCCAGGGGCTGATTTTAGCGACGGGCCGTTACCGTGCCCGTCAAGTTGGCCAGTAGGGTTTGCACCGCCGCATCATACTGGGGATCGACCCGATCGGGGGCGGATCGATCCCCAATCGGCAGCGGGGGTGGGCCATCAATGGGGCGATTCGGCTCAATGCCGGCTTGGTTGATATCCCGGTGGGATGGGGTTTCATATTTAGCGATGGTTACCGCCAGTCCGGAGCCGTCGGCCAAGTCAAACAGGGATTGAATTAACCCCTTGCCAAAGGTGCGTTCGCCCACCAATTGGGCCCGGCCGCTATCTTGCAACGCCCCGGCCAAAATCTCGCTGGCGCTGGCGGTTCCCCGATTCACCAACACCACCAACGGCGCATCGGTGAGGGCATTGCCGCTGGCCTCGAAGGAGTCGAACACCCCTTGGCGATTCACCGTATAAACGATCGGCCCGCTATCAATCCATTGTCGGGCGATCGCAATGCCCGCCTGTAGCAGTCCGCCGGGATTATTGCGCAGATCGAGCACAAACCCCTCAGCCCCTTGTCGCGACAGTTGCTTGATGGCGGTGGCCATTTCCGCCGCTGCGTTGCCATTGAACTGGCTGAGGCGCAGGTAGCCAATATTGCGCCCCTGATCGCGCCGCAACTCCGCCACTACCGGATTAATCGCAATGCGATCGCGCACCAAGTCGTAGTCCTTAGGTTCCGGTTCCCCTGATCGCTGAATTTGCAATCGCACCTGACTGCCCGAGGGGCCGCGCATTCGCTCCGCCGCTTCATCCAAGCTCATGGCCTTGGTGGGGATGCCGTTAATGCTCAGAATTTGATCCTGGGGCAAAATTCCCGCGCGATCGGCCGGTGAACCCGCCAAGGGAGCCACCACCGTCAAAGCGCCCGTTTCGGGATCGAGCGCGATTTGTAACCCCACCCCGGTCAGTTCCCCGGAAGTGTTGGTTTGCAAACTGCGATATTGCTCCGGCGACAGGAATCGGGTGAAGGGATCCCCCAAGACCGCCAGCATTTCTTGAATCGCTCCATAGGTTTCCGTTCGATCGCGCAAGGGCTTTTTCAGCGCCTTTTCACGAATCCACCACCAGTTTTGATGATTAAACGTGTCGTCTATATAAGCGCGGTTAACAATTCGCCATGCTTCACTCAGCAGCTTTTGCTCCTGGGTCATGGCCCAAGCGCGATCGGTGGGCCCACCCAGCCACAGCAGCAGCACCCATAACCCTAGGAGGAGTCCAACCCTAAATGGTTTTTGAATCAGATTCTTAAGCATGAAACCGATCCTAACTGCTGAAAGGGGCTTCCTCAAACCCTACCCAAAATTGTTTAACTTGCGCGGTCGAGTGACAACCCGGCCCGGCGCGATCGCCCCCTGAGCCATCCCCTTCCTGAGAATGGCTTACGGACTCCCCGGATGGGTCAGCGCCATAGCCAGGCACTCCCGAAGGCAAAGTAAATCCCCCCCTCCGCGCGATCGCACCACTGATCGGGTCTCCGTATCAGGTTGGGAGGATTTCCAGTGTGTTAAATTTTTTAAAAAGCGCCATGCATTTTTAAGTTTCAGCCTCATCCGTTTCCAGCAAGGGACTCCGCAGCTATGTCGAAACTGTACGAATGGTTCGACGAGCGTTTGGAAATCCAAGCACTCGCCGACGACGTGACGGACAAGTACGTTCCGCCCCACGTCAACATCTTCTACTGCCTGGGCGGTGTCACGCTGGTCTGTTTCCTGATCCAGTTTGCCACCGGCTTTGCCATGACCTTCTACTACAAGCCCACCGTGGCAGAAGCGTTCTCGTCGGTGCAATACCTCATGACCGACGTGAGCTTTGGCTGGCTGATCCGCTCCATCCACCGCTGGTCTGCCAGCATGATGGTGCTGATGATGATCCTGCACGTCTTCCGCGTGTACCTGACCGGTGGTTTCAAAAAGCCCCGCGAACTGACCTGGGTAACGGGTGTGGTGTTGGCCGTGTTGACCGTTTCCTTCGGTGTGACCGGCTACTCGCTGCCCTGGGACCAAGTGGGCTACTGGGCTGTGAAGATCGTGTCCGGCGTGCCTGAGGCGATCCCGGTCGTCGGCTCGACCATTGTTGAACTGCTGCGCGGTGGCGAAAGCGTTGGCCAAGGCACCCTCACTCGCTACTACAGCTTGCACACCTTCGTCCTGCCCTGGATGATCGCCGTGTTCATGCTGATGCACTTCCTGATGATCCGCAAGCAAGGGATCTCGGGCCCCCTCTAAAGATGCGCTACCGGGTGTGGCTGGCTTGGTGCTCATTCGCCGGTTGTTGAATTGTGTATCACCGTCTTGAACTCCCTCGGGAGCTTTTTTAGGATTGGTCTTCAGGATTGGTCTTAAGGATCGTTCAGGATCGGACTAAAGAACACAGGGAGCAACCGGCTCCACCCTTGTCCCACCTGCCGTTTTAAATTCCCTTCACGGAGAAGCGTTTAGCGATGTCCATCCTCAAAAAGCCGGATCTGAGCGATCCGAACTTGCGCCTGAAGCTGGCCAAGGGCATGGGTCACAACTACTACGGTGAACCCGCTTGGCCGAACGATTTGCTCTATGTGTTTCCGGTGGTGATCCTAGGAACCTTCGCCCTGATGGTGGGTCTGGCTGTGCTGGATCCGGCGATCGTGGGTGAACCGGCGGATCCGTTTGCCACGCCGCTGGAAATTCTGCCGGAGTGGTACCTGTATCCGGTGTTCCAAATCCTGCGGATTCTGCCGAACAAGCTGTTGGGTATCGCCTGCATGGGCGGCATTCCTCTGGGCTTGATGCTGGTTCCGTTCATTGAGAACGTGAACAAGTTCCAAAACCCCTTCCGTCGTCCGGTGGCCATGGCTTCGTTCCTGTTTGGAACTGCCTTTGCCATCTGGTTGGGTATCGGCGCAATCATGCCGATCGACAAGTCCCTGACCTTGGGCTTGTTCTAAGGCAGCGGGTTTGCTGGACAACTGCTGAGACTGATTGCGGCGATTAGTTGCTATCAGTTGCCATTGATATCAAACGGGGCGATCGATTCAGTTCGATCGCCCCGTTTTGATTGGGTTCTTGATTGGGTTCTTGATTGAATTCTTGATTGAATTTTTGCTTGGTTTGGGCTTTCTGTTTAGTTTCATCTTTCTATTTCTGGCTTAAGCTCAAGTGCCGAATTGCCTATTTTGGTTGTTGTATTCCGTTTTTGTATTCTAAAGATCTTGTCTTGAGCATATCAAACTGATAGGCGGCTTTCGTTTTGCAGAGCTAATTGAGAATTTCCTGATTTTTAGACCGTTTTTGAGCAAATTCGATTGACTTTCCCTGGGGGCATGAGTATCATCTTGCTCAATAAATCCTAAAAGCCGATCGGAATACCGGGGTTTATAAAAAACAGCCTGCCCCCCTTCAGCCAAGCACCATGCGATTGTCTCTCCTCCAATCCCTGCAAGCTCTCCGCTCACAGCTCGACCCCCTGAACTCAAAGGCCCAGCGCCTTGGCCGCCGCACAGCCCTGCGATCGATCGCCCTGGCCGTGGCCAGCGGACTCAGTGTTTTGGCACTGTCGCCCACCAGCACCAATGCGGCGAGCGCACGCCTAGGCAATCCGTCTCCCCAAAATCAGCCGTTACAAATTAGCCAGAACAAGCCTGTAGAAATTACCTTGGTGACCTATGCCGTTACCAGGGCTGCCTACGACAAAATCATCCCGTTGTTCGTGGAGAAATGGAAACGCGAACAGGGGCAAGAAGTTGTTATTAATGCTAGCTACGGCGGCTCCGGATCCCAAACACGTGCAGTTTTGGATGGTCTAGAAGCGGACGTGGTAGCGTTGGCTTTGGCCGCAGATACCAAGCGCCTAGAAAAGGGCGGTTTAATTAACCCCGGTTGGGAAAGTGAAGCGCCCAATAATGCGATCGTGACGCGATCGGTGATTGCGTTCGTCACCCGTCAGGGCAATCCCAAGGCTGTGCGCAATTGGCCAGACTTGCTGAAGCCTGAAGTCAGCATCATTACCGCCAATCCCAAAACTTCCGGGGTGGCTCGCTGGAATTTCCTAGGCCTTTGGGGTTCAGTTACCCATACCGGTGGCAGCGAAGAACAAGCCTTGGACTACGTGCGGCAGGTTTATCGCAAGGTGCCGGTGCTGCCCAAGGATGCTCGCGAATCGTCGGATGTGTTTTTCCGAGCGAATCAAGGCGATGTGTTGCTGAACTATGAAAACGAAGTGATTTTGGCCGGACTGCAAGGCCAACAATCCCTGTTCTATGTGGTTCCGCAAACCAATATTTCGATCGACACGCCTGTAGCAGTGGTTGACAAAATTGTTGACCGTCGTGGCACTCGGGCGGTGTCGGAAGCTTTCGTGAAATTCCTATTCACGCCAGAAGCCCAACGCGAATTTGCCAAAGTTGGCTTCCGTCCTGTGGAGCCTGGTGTTGTCCGCGAGTTTGAAAATAAATTCCCCAAGGTGAACAAACTCTACACGGTCAATGACTTTGGCGGGTGGGATGCCGTCAACAAAAAGTTCTTTGATGAGGGTGCAGTCTTCGATCAAATCTATACCAACCGCTAATGAAAGATGCTTTTGAGCAACATCAAAAGTAATTAACTTTCTGGAGTGGCTTGACTAGTTTGTTGAAGAATGTCGAGGTTAACTCAAAGGCAGTTTTTGCAAGTTCACGAAAATGAGTGAATTTGCGAAGGCAGCCTTTCCTTGTAAGCAAAGACGTTAACCTCGAATGACTTCTCTGATGATGTTGTGTGGTCTTGTTTGCCTTCATTGCTTGCCTCTAGTGAATTATCTCGTCAATTGACGTGACGCTTCCTTCCTCGCTCCCTAATCGTGGCTTTACCTAAACTGTTTCCTTCATTACCGAATTTGGACTCTCTGGCTTTTGAACGAAAGACCGGAGAGTTTCAGCCCTCGATCGAGGTCGATTTGGCGGCGAATCCTGATGACGATTCCCCCGAGGCGATCGCTTGGTTGCATGTTTTAGAAAGTCCGGTTCCGCAATCGAAGGGTTTGTTTTGGGGCACGATGGCGTTGGCATTGGGTCTGCATCTTGTGCTCGGCTTCATTTCCACTGGAGATGAGGCAAAAGCACCGCCCACCAATCCTCAAGAGAAAAAGGTGCGCATCGTGCAGTTGCCCATGCCGGGCCAGCCGATCGCGAAGGCAGCCCCCCTGACACCGGCACGACCCACACCGCCCGCGCGATCGCCCATTCAACGACCAGCGACTAATCGCCCCCCTGTGCGCCCCGCCCAGCGGCCGATCGTGCAGCGGCCTCGCCAAACCCCGCCACCCGCGACGACCCCGCCTGCCACCACCGCACCCGCGACCACTGCACCCGCGACCACCGCCCCACCCGCCACCGGAGCCAACCCCTGGCAAGACTTTCCACAATATCCAGGGGCAAAACCAGGCTGCTTTAATTTGCAGTCTTGCCTCAGTACGGGCACATCTCTGGCGGAAGTGTCGCAGTTTTTCCAAAAAGAATTGGCGGCTCGCAAGTATTCAGTTCAACCGGCTAATGGTAGTGCCAACGGCGGGATTGTTTTGCAGGTTTCCCGTGATGGGTTAACGCAATTTTTGAGCATTTTGAATGCGGAGGAATTGGGGGCAATTTATGTTTTGTCAGAGCAGCCTGTTGGCTTGGGAGATTTGACCAAGGCGATCGAAGTGCCGAATGAAATCTACAGCGTGCTGAGTGGTTTGGCGGCAGAGGATGCAACCGCCGCTCAGTTTGCTCAACCCAATGATTTCTTCCCGGCTGGCACGGCTCGATCGGAAATTGCTGCCATGAAGTTTGTGGCTGGCGAAGATCCCACGACGTTCTTTGATGCCTATTTCCGCACCAACCTGGTTAACAACGGCTTTGATCCCCAAGAAACCAATCAGCAATATGGCGGTGGTTTTGTTTATCGCGTGAAAAAAGCCAGCTTGGTGCTTTACCTCAACCTAGTACCAACGGCTGACAACAGCGGCACGATCGTGGTTGTTTGGCGGGTTGCACCTCAATGAGACATTAACCCAGCCGCACAAAACCAGAATTACCTGGGCGATCGCTTGTTTAATTTCCAATGATCACCTTCCACAAAATATGGATTCATTGATCGCCCGATCGTAGCCATTGTTCAGGAACCCAAATAGGAGCTAGGAATCGATGTCGAATTTGTTTCAGTTGATTGCTGTTGGTGGGCCGGTGATGATCCCCATTGTCGGGATGTCGATCGCCACGGTTGGTTGCGGACTAGAGCGATCGTGGTTTTGGTATCAACTCCTGAGCCGTGAAGATCGTATTGTGCGGGAAGTTTTAGAAGCCGCCCACTACGATTTGGCAGATGCAGCAGCGATCGCCCGCCAAGCCAAGGAATTGCCGATCGGGCGATTTTTATTAGCTCCTTTGCGGCTCCAAGATCCCACCCCAGAAACCTTCCGTCTTGCCCTGGAAACAGCAGCCGATCGCGAGTTTATTGAAATGCATCGTGGGGACAAACTCCTT
This sequence comes from Limnothrix sp. FACHB-1083, assembly GCF_014696485.1. Lineage (NCBI taxonomy): Bacteria > Bacillati > Cyanobacteriota > Cyanophyceae > Pseudanabaenales > Pseudanabaenaceae > Limnothrix > Limnothrix sp. FACHB-1083. Next base: position 98,995 of record NZ_JACJQD010000011.1, read on the forward strand.
GAAAGCGTTGTGGGCATTGCCCCGCTCCTGGGTCTGTTGGGAACAGTGACCGGCTTGATTGCCACCTTTGCCAACCTCAACATCGGCGGCTCTGGCGGTGCGGAAGAAGCCAGCAAAGCAGCAGCCGGGATTGGGGAAGCCCTCACCACAACGGCCGGAGGAATGATCGCGGCGATTTTAGCCTTGAGTATTCTCAGAATCTTAGTGACTTTCCAAACTAAGCAAATGCAGTACTTTTCCCAGGTAGGCGCTGCCCTCGAACTGATTTATCGGCAGGTCTGGTATGAAGCCAACCGAGATGATTCAAACACGAATGCGTCAGAAGCAGAATCTGACTCAAACTTGAATGGCATCAATCTAAGATCTGAAAAAACTGCAACAACTAACTAACTCATGCCAAGTTAAGTTATGAATAAATCTTGATTGATGCAGAGCGCAAAACAGTTTTCTAGGAGCACATGATATGTATTCCCGCAATCGTCGTAATCAGCCTTCTTCGCAGATTCCCGAGGTTAACTTGGTGCCCATGATGGATGTGATCATGACCATTTTGACCTTTTTTATCATTGTCTCCATGACCTTGACGGGGAATAATAGCGCCCTGAAAATTAACCTGCCCAAGGCAGATGCTCCCCCAGCCAGCAAAGAAAAAACACCCGACCCGCTGATGGTGAGCCTGTCCAGTACTGGGCAAATTTCGGTGGGTAGCCAACTGGTTTCCGAAGCAGATTTGATCTCGCAGGTGCAAACCTATTTGAGCAAAAGTCCCGAAGGTGCTGTTTTATTAAAAGCCGATAACAAAGTTGCCTATGAGCAACTCGCCAAACTCTTGGGTAAGTTGCAGAAAGCTGGGGGCGATCGCGTGTCATTGGCGATCGAGTCACCCTAGATAGTCATGATTTTTTAAAAACCTTAATTTGACTGGAATCTTGATCTATTTCACTATTTATTGATCATGTTAATTAGTGCTCGATCAGCGATCGCCCTGGCTGGCTTGGGGCTGCTTCTAGGAGGCTGCTCCAAACTCGATACGGAAAAAATTTCCGCTCAAATTCAGCAGGAATTACTCAACGCTAAAGTACCGGTCAACCAGTTGCGTTGCCCGGCGAATTTAACCCCTCGGACGGGGCAAACTTTTGAATGTGTGGGCAAGTTGGAACCGGAGGGCAATTTCTTTGTGGCTGTGACCCAAGTGGACGATCGCGCCACCATTCGTTGGGAAGTGATTAATTCTTGGCGGCTGCTGGATTTAGGCTCCTTGCAGACCGACTTACAAACAGCCTTGGCGGCCCAAGAGGCCACCAGCGGCCCCAGCAACAGCCTGAAAATTGACTGTGGACAACCCTATCGAGTGGTTTCACCGGGCGACCGCTTTGAATGCCAAGTGATTGGGGCAGGACAGGTGCGATCGATCACGGTGGATGTGCGCGATCAGGGGCAAATCACCTGGCAAACGCCCCCGCCGGCCTTGACGGCCCAGCGGCCCAGCAATCTACCAGCCCAGGCGATCGCCCCCGAAACCAGTTCCACCCCCGCCAGCACCGATCCCGCCACCGCCACCACGCCGGCCGCCCCGCGTTCCGCCCCGGCGGCTGCCCCAGCTCCCGGCCCAGCCAAGGATGCGACCGGCTGGACAGAATTAGCCGACTAACCGGCCTGGGTTGACCTGAGGAGATTCCGGCGCTTAATGGCCAACCCAAATCACTTCGGGGCCGTCTTCGTCGTCTTCCCAGTCTTCGTCCTCGTCAAAGTCCTCATCATCAAACTCAACCCCATCACCGCGCAGGGGGCGATCGAGCAGGGTGGGCAACTCCAAAACGACGGGGCCCAACTGATCCAGCCAATCCCAAACCCGCTGCAACAGCCCATCCAAGTTATGGCGGGTGGCGGCGGATACCTTCAGGATCGGTTCCGGGTGGTGGGGTTGCAGCTCCTCGATCAGGGTATCTACCCAATCGGCATCCACCGCGTCCACTTTGTTAATGGCTAGGATCTGCGGGCGATCGGTCAGGCCGCGTCCATAGGCCTGTAGCTCGTTTTGAATCGTGTGATAGGCCGCGATCGGGTCTTCTCCTGTCGCATCCACCAAGTGCAACAGCAGCCGCGTTCGTTCAATGTGCCGCAGAAATTCATGACCCAGACCCAAGCCCTCGTGGGCCCCTTCAATCAAACCGGGAATATCCGCAAATACCGTGCCATCGCCCGTGGGCCGGCGCACCACGCCCAAGTTCGGCACGAGGGTGGTGAAGGGGTAGTCGGCAATTTTTGGCTTGGCCGCCGAGAGCGCGGAAATCATTGTGGACTTGCCCGCATTCGGCAGCCCCACGATCCCCACCTCCGCCAGCAGCTTCAGCTCCAAATACAGCCGAAATTCTTCGCCGGGTAACCCAGGCAGGGCCAGTTCCGGTGCGCGGTTCCGGTTGCTCAAAAAATGGGCATTCCCGAGGCCGCCCTTGCCCCCTTTGGCGATGCAAATCCGCTGGCCGGGTTGCACCAAATCGGCCACCAAAACCCGGGTGTTGGCATCATAAACCGCTGTTCCGCAGGGCACTTCCACCACTAAATCTTCGCCGCTGCGGCCGGTGCAATTGTTGGGGCCGCCGCGCATTCCATCTTGGGCCTTGAAGCGGGCGTTGTAGCGAAAGTCCAATAGGGTTTGCAGGCGATCGGTGGCAACAAAGTAAACGGAGCCGCCCCGGCCCCCGTTACCGCCAGCGGGGCCCCCGGCGGGCACATATTTTTCCCGACGAAAGGCAACGATGCCGTCGCCCCCGTTGCCAGCTTGGACGACGATTTCTGAATGATCAATAAATTGCATGAAATAGTGGCGCGAAATGATGGGAAAGCAGTATTGGGGAAGTCCAGCAACCCTAGCCGGGGATCGCAGATGATCCGGGGGATGAAGGCTCGCGATCGAGCTAGCGGTAGCTTTGGGTTGGGCGGAGATCCCCGATCGCCCCCAGAACCCACCTAGCAGTAGGGGGTGATGTCTTCACCACAGTCGTCTGCCAAGTAGGAGAGAGCACGGAATCGCAACCCCATGAGCTGGTCGTAGAGTGGGTTGAGCTTGCACATGGGGGGAATGTGGGCCAGCTTGCGCCCAAAAACGACCACATCCCGCTCGAAGGGGCATTGGGCGGGGATCATTTTACAGAGAAAATGCGCAACTTTGGGATTGTGAATTTCCAAACCATCGAGCCAATGGCGCACGGGGTTGAGCACATCGCCCCGGTGTGGGTCGGGGTGGGTCTGAATCGGCTCGGCGCAATTGAGGGTTTGTTGTAGGGCTTCAAAGGCGGGAATTTTGCGGCCAAGGGCGGTGCTGAACTGCCGAATGAGCTGATCTTCGGAGTCGGAGTAAATGCCGTCAGCGATCGCCACCATCACGGCGGTGCGCAGGAAGTTATCTGCGTGGTGGGGGTCGTCTCCGAGTTCGGCGGCCAGTTCTTCGGGGGTGAGGGGTTCGAGGATGGCTTCAGGGTCGAGGGTTTCGTGGGTGAGGGAGGTGATGATTTCCCGTTCTTCATCATCAAGGTGACCATCGGCCCAAGCAACGGTGGTCAGGCCTCGCAACCACAGCAGGGTACGAACGCGATCGGATGGTTCTGCCACAAGAGTCATAAAAACTGACACCTAATCGCAACTTTGTGTCTCAATCCCTTTGTGTCTTGATCAATATCCTAAGAGGGGCGATCGCGCCCTGGCCCGCAGTACCCACTTCTCTTAACAACTGATCTTTGAACAACGGATCACAACTGTTTTAACAACTGAATCTGGCTGGTGAATTTGGCCAAGGAATCGGGCTGATCGGTTGAAACTATTGGGGGGCTGGCGGGGGTGGCTCCGGCTCAGTGCGCGAATCTGAGTGAATTTCCGAAACTTTACTGACCAGGAATACGAGCCGGAACGGTTGACCCATGGCTTTTTCCAGAAATTCTTCGAGCAATTGGGCTTGAAAGGGCGAAATGCTCTCGGCCGATTGAACGGTGAGGCGAACTTCTGGTGGGCTGGCCAGCCAGTTAACGCTGCTGTCAATGAGCTGCACGCGCCGGAAAGTGAGGGTTCGATCGAGCAGGGCTTGGCGCAAGCTGGCTTCTAGCCGGGCCTGGCGCACCAGTTCGGAAAAGCTGTAGGTCAACGGCACGGCTAACAGTAGGGTCATGCCGACGATCGCGGTCATGCCGTGGCGGCCGGTTTTCAGGGGCAGTTCCCCCAGAATCCAGAAGGTTAGTGCCGCAGCCAAGGCAATGCCACAGAGGTTTGTCAACAGCAGTAGGGCGGCCCCTTGGGCCAACAGACCATAGCCCTGGGAAATGGCGAGGCCAACGGTACAGGCGGGCGGCATCAGGGCCACGGCGATCGCGGTTCCTGCCACGGTTCCCGAAACCTTGGGCTGCACCATGGCATAGGCGCTGACCGCTCCGGCCACGAGGGCCACGCCTAAATCCAACAGGTTGGGATTTCCCCGGGCCAGCACTTCACTGCCAAAGGCGGGAATGCCTGCCAACCAGCCAACCAAGGCAGACAGCCCGATCGCCAGAAACACACCACAACTGAGCGACCCAAAACCCCGCCGAAACAGAGACCAATCGCCCGCCACAACGCTCCAGGCGATCGCCCGAATGGGCAACATCAGGGGAGCGATGATCATGGCCCCAATGATGACGGCGACGCTGTTGGCCAACAGTCCAAAGGAGGCAATCAGACAGGCTGCGAGGACTTGGGTGAGGTAAGGGCGATCGATCCGCGCATCTTCCCAGAGCATGTGATTGAGCTGGGCCGATCGCTCCGGTGACAAGCGCTGCCACTGAATCAGCCGCTGACGGGCGGCCTTGCCCCATTGCCAAAGGTCAGACCGGCTAGCCCGCCACCCCCCTTGCCTGATCCACCCCGACTTGTGCTGCTTTTGTGCCATGAACTGGCTCCTGATTGCTGGACTGCTGTGGGATTGGGCAGGCTCCATTATCGATCGCGCCCGCAGGAGGTTGACGGCGCGATCGGTGCGGTGCGATCGGGGGGGATGGAGAGGATTTGGATGCCCAATCCGCGTCGGCTGTTGATTGGCAGCGATTGGGGGCATGGAGGGGCGATCGGAACTGTCATCGGAACTGCCAATCGATCCCAAGCTCAGGGCATGGTTGGGGTAATCTTTAAAGAGGATGCAAAAAAATTTCATGTTTCTTTAGCTTCCAGGGATCACGATTCAGGTTTGAATTCCTTACCCTGTGGAATTGACCCGCTGGAATTGCCCCTGTGACGTTGGGCGAACAGACCGCCTAACGCCATCGCCGCCAATTGCCTCTCACTTGCCACCCGCCTGGGGTTAAACCATGGCCCTCGACTTGCCCGATCGCACCACAACGGACGCTTCACCCGCACCCATGCCACCGACCCCGATCGATGACGAGATCCTTGATCTGGATGACGAAGCCCTTGACCCTGGAGATGACCTGTGGCTCCCGGGAACTGCTTGGCTGAGCGGCCCCCGGGGGTTGTTGGTGGGACTGGGGGCGGGGGTGTTGGTCAGTTTGGGGGTGAGCTTTGCCCTGGGAGGCCGCAATCCCCAAGCGCAACCCGCCGTGGCCCAACAGCCCGCGACGGCCCCCGCGCCCCCGGCGACCGGCAGCGAACAGCCGGTGACCATTGCCACCGCAGAATTGGCCCAAGTGAGCCGGACGATCGAAGCCAGCGGCACGATCGAGGCCCGTGAGCTAGTGCCCGTGCAACCGCCGGGTACTGGGCTAAAGGTGCTGCAAATTTTGGCCGATGAGGGGCAAGTGGTGCAGCAGGGGCAAACCCTGGCCATCGTGGATGATTCCTTGTTGCGCACCCAGTTGGGTCAAGCCCGCGCCCAGGCCTTGGAAGAGGAAGCGGCCCTGGCAAAGTTGCGCAGTGGGTTCCGGCCGGAGGAAATTGCCCAGGCCCGCGAGGCGGCCCGCCAGGCTGCGGCGGGGGTCGATCGCGCCAGAGCTGACCTGGCCCTTTCAAAATTGCGAGTCGATCGCAACCAGTCCTTGGCCAATGAGGGGGCAATCTCGCGCGATCGCTTGGATGAAGTGATTACCCGGGCCCGGGGCGACGAGGCGGCCCTTGAACAGGCCCAAGCCCGCTTTGCGGAAACCCAGCAGCGCTACCGCCAGTTAGCCACCGGTAACCGCCGAGAAGACATTACCCAAGCGGAAGCCCGCTTTTTGCAGGCGCGTGGCCGGGTGCGCCAAATCATGGAGCAACTCAAAAATTCGCGAGTCTTGGCTCCCGCGCCGGGGGTGATTGTGAAGCGGGAAACCACCGTGGGCAATGTGACGGCCAATACGCCGCTCTTCCAAATTGCAGCGGTGGGCAAGCTGGAACTGCATTTGAAAGTTCCCGAAACCCAACTCCGGGGTATTCAGCCGGGGCAACCGGTGCAGGCGATCGTGGATGCCACCCGGCAGGTGATTAACGGTCGGGTGCGCGAAATTGACCCCACGATCGACCCCCAATCCCGCCTGGCCACGGTCAAGGTGGAACTGCAACCCTCGCCGGGACTGCGCACGGGGATGTTTTTGCGGGCCGCCGTGGGGGTTTCCATGGGTCGCGGCCTGGCGATTCCGGCCAAAGCGGTGTTGCCACAGCCGGATGGCACGGCGATCGCCTATCGCCTGAACCCCGACAACACAGTTAGTGCCCAGCGCGTTGAAGTGGGCAAGGTGCTCCCCGATGGGCGGGTGGAAGTGCGCAGCGGTTTGCAAGCGGGCCAAGGAGTCGTGGTCAAGGGTGGGCCCTACCTGAAAGATGGCGATCGGGTGCGTGTGATGCCCAATTAAATGCCCGTTAATGCCCGTTGATGCTTGTTGATGAGTTGATCAAATGCCCGTTGATTAGCTGAATCAATTGATCAAATGATCAAATGCCTGTCGATCAATTGCCCATTGATCAAATGCCCGTTGTATCGATGTTTTCAGATGCCCAATGCCGTCACTTCGGACGAACGGATTTTTGACCGATGAGTAACTTCAACCTGTCCGCTGGTTCGATTCGGAAACCGATCCCCACGATTTTGGCCTGTTTGGTGGCGGCCATCTTGGGGGTTGCCTCCTTTTTGAATTTGGGCATCGACCAAAGCCCAAATATCGATGTACCGGCGGTGTCCGTCACGGTGATTCAACCCGGCGCGGGGCCCGTGGAACTGGAAACCGAGGTGACCAAAAAGGTGGAGGACGCGATCGCCGCCTTGGGCAACATTGACCAGATGACCTCCACGGTGACCGATGGGCGATCGTTCACGCTGGTCAACTTTGTGCTGGGAACCGATGCCAACCAGGCCACCAATGATGTGCGCAATGCCATCTCCCAGATTCGATCGAGCCTGCCCGCTTCGGTGGATGAGCCGTTGGTCGATCGGGTGGAATTCAGCGGCGGGGCGATCATGACCTACGCCTTGTCGGGCGAGGGAAAATCCGTTGAAGAATTGAGCGATTTGGTCGATCGCACCATTGCCCGGGAATTGCTGTCCGTGTCCGGTGTGGCCCAGGTGGAGCGATTGGGGGGCGTGAGTCGGGCAATTCGGATTGATTTGGATCCGGGGCGACTGTCGGCCTATGGGATTACGGCCACCCAGGTGAATGACCAGGTGCGATCGCTCAATGCCAACTTCCCCGGCGGCCAGGTGGACGTGGGTGGCAGCCAGCAAACGATCCGTACCTTGGGCAGCGCCCGCACCCTCAGCCAACTGCAAAACTACCGAGTTACCCTGCCCAATGGCGGCACGATTCCCCTCGCGAGCCTGGGCCGTGTCAGCGACAGTTTCACGGAACCCAAGGAAGCGGCCTTTTTGAATGGGGAGCCGGCCGTGGCCTTTTCCGTGCTCCGCAGCACTGGCAGCACCCTGGTGACCGTGGAAGAAAATGTCACCAAAGCGGTGGCGGAACTGCAAAAGCGCTTGCCTAATCTCAAATTTGATTTGATTTTTAGCGACGCGGATCCGATTCGGATGACCTATCGATCGACCGTTGAGGAGCTAATTTCTTCCTGCATCCTCACCACGATCGTTGTAGGCATCTTTCTGCGCAACGTTCGCTACACGCTGATTGCGGGGGCGGCCCTGCCGTTGTCGATCATCCCAACCTTTGCGGTGATGCAAATGCTGGGCTACACGCTCAACAGCATGACCCTGCTGGCCTTGGCCCTGGCGATCGGGAACTTGATCGATGACGCGGTGTGCGTGGTGGAGGATGTCGATCGGCACTTGAACATGGGCAAATCGCCCCGACAGGCGGCCTTGGATGCGTCGTCAGAATTGGGCTTTTCCCTGCTGGCCACCGCCGGAACCCTGATCGGCGTGTTCTTGCCGGTGGCCTTCATGGGCGGCATTCCGGGGCAATTTTTCCAGCCCTTTGGGGTCACGGTGGCCGTGTCCACGGTCTTTTCCACCACCGTTGCCTGTACCGTCACGCCCATGATGAGCGCCTACTTGCTGAAACCCAAGGCCAACCTGGAGCTGGTGGCAGAGGCGCAATCGACCGAAACCCAACCGGGCCCCTATCGCCGGGTGCTGGTTTGGGCCCTGCGGCATCGGGTCGCCACCTTGATGATCGCGATCGCCTTTTTCATCGCCAGTTTGCAGTTAGTGCCCTTCATTCCCAAAGGCTTGTTTAGCAGCGGTGACACGGGCCTCAGCACCGTGGAAATTGAACTGCCACCGGGCACGCCCCTCGAAGAAACCGTGGAAGTCATGAGCCGTACCTACGGTCTGCTGAAAGCAAATCCAGCGGTCGATCGGGTGTTGTTTGCCGCTCGCCAAAACAACTTGGCCACGGGGTATGTGAACCTGAAACCCGAAGACCAACGCAGCGTCACCCAGCGGCAGTTTGAGCAACAGATGCGGGAACAGTTCAAGTCGATCGCCGGGGCCCGGGTCACCTTCCAAAGCTTGCAAAGCCGAGGCGGCACCAGCAAAGATCTGCGGATTGTGCTCAAGAGCGAAAACCCGGAACTGCTGACCAAAACCGCCGCTGACTTGGAGCGACAAATGCGCGGACTGTCCGGTTTGGTGGAAGTCACCTCCAGCGCCAGCCTGGTGAAGCCAGAAGTGGCCATCATTCCCGATGTGCAACGGGCAACGGACTTGGGCGTTTCGGTTCAGGCCATTGCCCGTACTGCTACCCTGGCTACAATCGGGGATAACGAATCGAGCTTGGCTAAATTCAACCTGAGCGATCGGCAAATCCCGATTTGGGTAAAAATTGCCCCTCAATTCCGCAGCAACATCGAAACCCTCGAAAATTTGCGGGTTCCCGGTCGCAACGGAGCCATGATTCCCCTCACCAGCGTGGCGGATATTCAGCTCATCAGCGGGCCCGCCCAAATTAATCGCTACAACCGATCGCGTCAAGTCACCCTAGATGCCAATCTGCAAGGCATCTCCCTGGGCACGGCTCTGGAACAGATTCGCGCCCTGCCGGCCATGAACCCCTTGCCCCCCGGCATTGAAGAAGAACCGGCCGGCGATGCCAAAATCATGCGCGATATTTTCAGCCGGTTTTTGTCCGCGCTGGGGTTAGGCGTGCTCTCGATCTACGGGGTGTTGGTGCTGCTCTATAACAGCTTCCTTTACCCGATCGGGATTCTGGCGGCCCTGCCGTTGGCCACGGGAGGCACTTTCCTGGGCCTGTTGGTGATGCAAAAGGAACTGGGTCTCTTTGCCCTGATTGGGATTGTGCTGTTGATGGGGCTGGTCACCAAAAACGCGATTCTGCTGGTGGACTTTGCTCTCGAAGCGGAACGCCACGGACTCCCCCAATCGAAAGCCGTGATTGAATCCGGTGTGGCCCGCCTGCGCCCCATTTTGATGACCTCCGTGTCAACGGTGGTGGGGTTGCTTCCCCTGGCCTTGGGTTTGGGAGCCGGAGCCGAAGAGCGCAGCCCCATGGCCGTCGCCGTGATTGGCGGATTCACCACTTCAACCCTGCTGACGCTGTTGGTGGTGCCTGTGTTGTTTACCTATGTGGACAATATCCAGCATTGGTTCAAGCAACTGGTGGGGATTGAGCCGCGTCGCCGCCGTCGATCGACCGTTCGCAAAGTTCTGGAGTCGTGATCTCCGCCACAGGAACGCCCCCTAAGAACGGCATACAATCAGATCAGAACCGGCGAACCTAAGCCTGGGGGTGTCTTGATGTTGGTCATGCTCCTGAACAGTGGCTTGTTGACCCCTAAAGATGTTTGCCAAGGTTGCCTGTGGGCCGATCGCACGGGTAACCCGCGTTGGCAGAATGGTCACCTCTCCTGTGCCCATGCGGTGCGCCCTGCCGCCGACAACCAACCCGCTTGCTATGAGTGTGAGATGGGTTTTCTCCTAGCGGATGTTCGCAGCCACTTGGGTTAAGTCTTTAGCTGCGCGATTTTCAGTGACCTGTGGATGGCGGGTGTGGCAATTAGGTTGTCCATGCCCGCCTCTTGTTATTAAATTTCCTATCAAACTTCCTATCAAATTTCCAAAGCAATTTCACCAATAGCCCAATTCTGTAGCTAAATCGATCGGCCCAATGGGGTGACTGCATGAGGCGGCTGAACCGAGATCAAAAGCTCCATTAAACGAGAATGCTTTGGTTGAGTGAGGTTTCCATTCGCCTTGATGGGAATGATGCGACTTGTTAGCGAATTTTCTGGCGAATTCTGTTCAGATATTTCATCAAGATAGGTTAAGAAACCGTGATTTAAACTTGGGTTAAACTTCAGATCTCGATCGAGTCTAATCGGCTGGTTGCTCCGTTTCATAGATAATTTCTCAATTAGCCGGTAATTGGCCAGTAATTAGCCGGAGGGTGTGCTAATTGCCCCACGAAGCCACGGTAAAAATGGGAAGGAACCGGTTAAGAATCGATCGATGCAAGAAATTAAGTAATTTTTGATCGCTTTTTGTTGTTTTAATGGCTTCTTCCAAAATGCATCAATCGACACTTTTCATCGGAAATTTTTGCTAATTTGGGAAAATTCGGCCGCTAAACAACCCAAGAGAATTTGTTTAGATTTCTATCGCCCAAGCAAGTATTTACAAATTTTACAAAAATCGCACTATTTTGCTCGGCATTCCTTAAGAAAACCGATCGCTCCCTCAATTCATCTGGGAACTGACGCTAGGCTAGATTTGTGATTCGATCTTGCCCCCGCTGTGGCCACCCATGCTCGACCTCCACGGGCGATCGGGGATGGAAATCACGGAACGGCGATCGGGTCATGATTTTCCCTTCTCTTTTGGCATGAATTCCCCGAAGGATTGATGCTTCTGGCTAACCCTTCCGTGGCTTCTGCACCGGATCTAGCGCTACCAGCTCACGACTTGATTGCTTTCCTTTGCCTTAACCAACCCATTAGCCGCATCAAGCTAGCCTAATCAAATTCAACCGCGCCCAATGAAGTTGGCTGTTTTGAATTGGCTGCCCTGAATTAATTCCTTTGAATTGGCTGTCCTGAATCTACCCGCATCAGCTCAATGCTTCTGAGGTTCAGCCTTTGCCAAAGGAAGCTCGCCTGATCCAGTTTTCTGAACATTTTTGAACATTTGAGATAACCAATCACCCGCTTGATCGCTGCAAGGTTGTTGCCATGGCAGCGCTGTAAGGGGTTGCTTTGTGCTGCCTTGGCACAACGGCACAACATTGGTTGAGAGTCATGAAAGTGAGTGGAACTATGGCTATTGCAACTAAGCCTGATCAAGATCAGCCGGTCAGTCAACCCTCTGGTGCTGTCTCTGCGAATGCCCCAATGAGTCAATCTGGATCGGCTGGGTCGGCTGGGTCGGCTGGATCAAAGGCTTCTGGGTCGAAGGGTTCTAAAACTGCAAGGGCAACTGATTCTTCGGCGGTTGATAAACGGTTCAAGGCGTTGGATTTGGTGATGAAACGCCAACAATATCGCCAGGATGCTTTGATTGAAGTTCTGCACCGGGCCCAAGAAATTTTCGGTTATTTAGAGGAAAAAACGCTACTGCATGTGGCTCGATCGCTCCAATTACCTGCGAGCCATGTGTTGGGTGTCGCCACGTTTTATCACCTCTTTTCCCTCAAGCCCAGCGGTGAACATACCTGCGTGGTTTGTTTGGGAACCGCTTGCTATGTCAAGGGGAGCGGCGATGTGCTGAATGCTTTGGAAAAACACACCGGTATTCAGTCGGGAGCCACCACCAGCGACGGCAAAGTTTCGTTGGTGACGGCCCGTTGCATTGGAGCCTGCGGCATTGCGCCAGCGGTGGTGTTTGACGGGCAAGTGGCGGCGCAGGTGACCACAGAACAGGCGATCGCCCGCATTGATCAGTGGCGTGGTGATGCATGAATCGTTGGGTTGCGAATCGTGGTTACCTGTGGCCTGCCCATGATTCGCCCTGAATGACCTACTCAAAATGACGTGCATTATCCGTTAATGTGCTGCCCCGTTTGTCGCCCCGTTTGCCCCCAATCTACTGACCAAGCTGCCTGAGGAGTCCGAATCCATGGATGGTCATGAACTGCTCGATCTCGCGGAACAATGTGCCCAGGCGAAAAAGCCCATTCGTGTACATTGCTGCACTTCCACGGGCTGCCAAGCGGCTCGATCGCTCGAAGTTAAAAAAGCCCTTGAACAACGGGTTCAGGATTGCCAACTAGCCGATCGCGTGGAAGTGGTTGGCGTGGGTTGCATGGGGTTTTGTGGTCAGGGGCCGATGGTGGAATTGGACTCCACCGATCCCCAGGTAACAACCACCCATTACGAAAAGGTGACCCCGGCACAGGCCCCCTCAATTATTGACACCATTCAAGGGGGCGAAACCGATGCCCTACAGGGCAATTCGCAACACCCATTTTTTGCGAAGCAGTTGCTGATTGTGCGGAACCACAGCGGCAAAGTTGACCCGGAGCGCATTGAAGAATCGATCGCCCTTGGTGCTTATCAAGCCCTCCACCATGCCCTGTTTGAACTCACCCCAGAAGCGGTGGTTCAAGAAATCTCGAAATCGGGCCTGCGGGGTCGAGGCGGTGCGGGCTATCCCACAGGGTTGAAGTGGGCCACGGTGGCCAAAATGCCCCCCGGCCAGAAGTATGTGATCTGTAATGGAGACGAAGGGGATCCAGGCGCATTCATGGATCGCAGCGTTCTGGAGAGCGATCCCCACCGGATCCTAGAAGGCATGGCGATCGCGGGCTATGCCGTGGGAGCTGACCAAGGGTTTATCTATGTGCGAGCGGAATATCCCCTAGCGATTCATCGCCTGCAAAAGGCCATTCAACAGGCCAAGCAAAAGGGATTTTTAGGGAGCCAAATCTTTGGATCGGGTTTTGATTTCAAGGTGGATATTCGGGTGGGGGCTGGGGCCTTTGTTTGTGGCGAAGAAACGGCCCTGATTGCTTCCGTGGAAGGCAAGCGCGGCACTCCCCGCCCCCGGCCGCCCTACCCGGCCATTTCGGGCCTCTGGCAAGCGCCCACCCTGATCAACAACGTGGAAACCTTCGCCAACATTGCCCCGATCATTCGCAAGGGCGCGGATTGGTTTGCGGGCATTGGCACGGAAACCAGCAAGGGCACCAAAATCTTTTCCTTGACCGGCAAGGTTTGCAACACCGGCCTCATTGAAGTGCCGATGGGCATTAGCTTGCGAACGATCGTGGAAGAAATGGGCGGCGGTGTTTCCGAAGGGCAGGTGAAAGCAGTTCAAACGGGCGGCCCCTCGGGCGGCTGCATCCCCAGCAGCTATCTGGACACGCCTGTGGATTACGAGTCCTTGGCGGCATTGGGGTCAATGATGGGATCCGGCGGCATGGTGGTGATGGATGACAAAACCAGCATGGTGGAGGTGGCGCGGTTCTATATGGAATTTTGCCGCAGTGAGTCTTGTGGGCGCTGTGTGCCTTGCCGGACGGGCACGGTTCAACTCCATGATTTGCTGACCAAGCTGGTGGAAGGTCGGGGCACGGCCTTCGATCTGGCGCAAATGGAAAGCCTTTGTCAGGTGGTGCGCCACACCAGCCTTTGCGGGTTGGGCATGTCGGCTCCGAATCCGATCATGAGCACGTTGCGCTATTTCCCGGAGGAATATCAAGCCCTGTTGCAGCCCGATCGCTGGCGAATTCCGGCGACGGTTTCTTGAGGGAGATGCATCAGGTTGAACCTAATCATTAAACCCAGTGGTTGAACCTAATGATTGAACCTAATGATTGAACCTAATTACTGATCTTTTGCTGATCTTCTTTGGCTGATCGAAGCAAGCAATTTCATGGGACTGAAGGGATTTAACGTATGGCTGTCGTAACGCTGACAATTGATGGGGTGGCGGTCGCCGCTGAAGCAAAAGCCAGTATTTTGCAGGCGGCGCGATCGGCTGGCATTGCCATTCCCACCCTGTGCCATTTGGAAGGGGTTTCGGATGTGGGAGGCTGTCGTCTTTGTGTGGTGGAAGTGGCGGGAATTAACAAACTATTGCCCGCCTGTGTGACCCAAGTGGCCGAGGGCATGGCGGTGCAAACCAACACGCCCACGTTGCAGTCCTACCGCCGAACCTTGGTGGAATTGCTCTTTGCAGAAGGCAACCATGTTTGTTCCGTTTGCGTGGCCAATAATCACTGTGAATTGCAGGATATGGCCACCACGGTGGGAATGGATCATAGCCATTTTGCCTACCAATTTCCCAAGCGGGATGTGGATGTTTCCCATGAAAAATTCGGACTCGATCGCAACCGTTGTATCTACTGCACCCGCTGCATTCGAGTGTGCGACGAAATTGAAGGAGCCAGGGTTTGGGATATTGCGTTCCGGGGCGAACGGGTCAAATTAATTGCCGGTTTGGATCAGCCCTGGGGTGATGTGGAGGCTTGCACATCCTGCGGTAAATGCGTGGATGCTTGCCCCACGGGTGCTTTGTTTAAAAAAGGATCAACGGTTGCGGAAATGACGCGCGATCGCGATCGCCTGCAATTTTTGCAATCCGCCAGGGAGGAACACCAATGGACACGCTAACCAATCCCGCTCAAGGGGCTGCGGTGGCCACGGAAGGAGCCGATCGCCCCAAATTGCGCTTTGCAACCGTTTGGTTAGGGGGCTGTTCCGGTTGTCACATGTCCTTTTTGGACTTAGATGAATGGCTGTTTGAGCTGGCGAAATACGCGGAGGTGGTGTTTAGCCCCGTGGGCAGCGATGCCAAGATTTTTCCCGATCAGGTGGATATTTGCCTGGCAGAAGGAGCCGTTGCCAATGAGGAAAATTTGGAATTTATCCAAAAGGTGCGATCGCGTAGCAAGCTGTTAATTTCCTTTGGCGATTGTGCGGTGAATGGCAATGTAACCGCCATGCGCAATCCGAGCGCTACCGTTGAAGAAATTCTCGATCGTTGCTATCTGGAATTGGCGGATTTATCGCCGCAATATCCTCGAGAACCGGGCATTGTACCGCCCTTGATTAAACAGGCCTTGCCCGTCCATCAAGTGGTTCCTGTGGATGTGTTTTTGCCCGGTTGTCCGCCCTCGGCTGCTCAAATTCAAAGCGCCCTGGAGTCACTTTTTACCGGCGAAGCCCAAGCAGCCAAGCTGAAATTCGGTTAGGGACAGGGGGCAGCAATGGCAGGCGATCGACGGCGGCAACCATGGCGAATTTGGCTTTCGAGGGGACTCTTGATCGGGGCGATCGGGCTGATCTTATCCCTTTGGAGCTTAGGAGCCAGGGCCAATTCCCCCAGCACCTGTCAATACAAAGAGCGCCCCCTATTTGGCAAGGTGCAAATTGTTGAATCCTTTCCCGATTTTACGGTGCAGGTTGTTGAAGCATTCCCCGATTTGAAAGTGCAAATCGTCAACGCATTTCCCGATCGGTGTGGTGAGTGGCAATTTGTCAATGCTTTCCCCGACTTCAAAATCAAATTTGTGACGGCATTTCCTGACTTCAAAATTCAGTTTGTCACCAGCTTCCCGGGCTTAACCTAAGCGTAACCCCAGTAAAGTAGGGCTAGCGTTGGTAGAAATTAGCCATTGAAAATGGGCAAATTGGACTGCGGTAATCCTCTGAAATCATGCGAGCATTATGAGTTCCAAACTGGTTATTGATCCGGTCACCCGCATTGAAGGTCATGCCAAAATCTCCCTATTTTTGGATGATGCGGGAAAGGTTGAAGATGCCCACTTTCATGTGGTTGAATTTCGCGGATTTGAAAAATTCTGCGAAGGACGACCCATGTGGGAAATGGCGGGAATTACCTCCCGCATCTGTGGCATTTGCCCCGTGAGCCACTTGTTGGCCTCTGCAAAAACCGGCGACAAAATTTTGGCCGTGCGTGTCCCGATCGCGGGTGAAAAGTTGCGGCGGATGATGAACCTGGGGCAAATTTTGCAATCCCATGCCCTCAGCTTTTTCCATCTCAGCAGCCCCGATTTTCTGTTGGGTTGGGACAGTGACCCAGGCCAACGCAATGTTTTTGGATTAATGGCAGCGAATCCGGACTTGGCGCGGGCGGGGATTCGGTTGCGGCAGTTTGGCCAAACGGTGATTGAGCTGCTGGGAGCGCGCAAAATCCATGCGGCTTGGCCGGTTCCTGGCGGGGTTCGCTATCCCTTGTCCGATGAAGGAAAAGCTTGGATTCAAGACCGATTGCCAGAATCACGAGCCACAATTTTAAGCGCGATCGAACTATTTGAGTCGTGGCTTGATGCCCATCCGGTGGAAGTCGATGTGTTTGGTAAATTTCCATCGCTCTTCATGAGTTTGGTGGGTGACGATGGACGCTGGGAGCATTACGGCGGTCATCTGCGCATCATTGACAGTGAAGGGCAAATTGTCGCCGATCGCCTTTCGGAAGATGACTATCAATCCTTCATTGGCGAAGCCGTTGAACCCTGGTCTTATCTGAAGTTTCCCTACTACAAACCCTTGGGTTATCCCGATGGTGTGTATCGCGTGGGGCCCCTGGCTCGGTTGAATATTTGTGACTTCATTGGCACGCCAGAAGCCGATCGGGCCCTGGAGCGATTTAGACAGCGGGCCGGTGGGCGAGTGGCCACTTCTTCGTTTTTCTATCACTACGCTCGATTGATTGAAATTTTGGCCTGTGTTGAGGCGATCGAACAGTTAGTGAATGATCCTGATGTGCAGTCGCCTCGGGTGCGGGCGGAAGCTGGTATTAATGAGCTGAATGGCGTTGGTGTGAGCGAAGCACCTCGGGGCACGTTATTTCATCATTACCAAGTGGATGAAAACGGCTTAATTCAATCGGTGAATCTGATCATTGCCACGGGTCAAAATAACTTGGCGATGAATCGCACCATCAAACAAATTGCTCAACATTATGTTGAAGGCAGTAGCGATGGATCGATTCCAGAGGGAATTTTGAATCGGGTTGAAGCGGGAATTCGAGCCTTTGATCCTTGCTTGAGTTGTTCAACCCATGCGGTGGGGCAAATGCCGCTGAAACTAGATGTGTTCAATGCCGATCGGGTACTGATTCAGACTCTGGAGCGGTCTTCCTAGTAGCGTGGCTGCCTTAATTCGCTGGGTTAAATTACATGGCTATTACCGTCACCAAATCGTTAGGCAGCAAGGGGCTTAAGCCCCTTGTTACCACGACTGGCTCCGCAACTTCGACTCAATGTATTAAGCCTGTCATGCTACTAGGAATTGCAGGTGAAAAATTGAGTTTTGACTGATGGTATTAACTACCGGACAGGATCAACTCCCGATCGATGGGTGAGCAACCCCTTGAACTCAATGACCCAATGACTCAGTTGAAACAGTTCAGTGGTATTGACCAGACTCTCGTTAATTTTTGAGGTGCGATCGCCCTATGGTTATCCATCTTCCATCCCCGATCTTGGTGATTGGTTATGGCAACACTCTCCGCAGTGATGACGGTGTGGGGCCAGCGGTCGTCCAAGCCATTTCCCAATGGCAAAATTCACAACTTCAAACCCTCATTTGTCATCAATTAACCCCGGAGTTAGCCGATTCGATCGCGGGAGCTGGCTTGGTAATTTTCGTTGATGCCTTAGACTGCAATGCCCTGAAAATGTCTGCTCCCAAAACCCAACTGCGATCGCTAGATTTGGGAATTCGCCCACCCACCCCAGCTTCCGCCACGGTCACCGCTGAAAATCTAGAAACTCCAAGTCTTTTGGGCCATTTCTATCAACCTGAAAGTCTGCTGCACATGACGAAATGGCTCTATGGCCATGTGCCCCCGGCTTGGTTAATTGCAGTGCCTGCGGTGTCCTTTGAGTTGGGCTGCGAATTTTCTGAAATTGCCATTCAAGGAATGCAACGGGCGCTGGTTGTCATTCAAACCCTGATTGACGAGGTACAAGGCATGACGACTCATTTTCCCTCGCTTCATCTGCCTAGTGAATCGCTGAAATTACCCGTCCGAATCTAAATCAATTGCCCGCTGTTTTTCTCTGTGCCTTTTGCTGGAGTGATGACCATGAAACGCCACCAAACCATGACCCTCGACGGTAACGAAGCTGTTGCCAAAATTGCCTACAGTCTCAGTGAACTAATTGTTATTTACCCCATTACGCCCGCTTCGCCCATGGGGGAATGGTCTGATGCTTGGGCAGCCCAAAACAAACCCAATCTTTGGGGATCTGTGCCAAGTGTGGTGGAAATGCAGAGCGAAGCCGGAGCGGCGGGCACGCTGCATGGGGCGCTCCAGGCGGGATCCCTGGCCACAACCTTCACGGCTTCCCAAGGGTTGCTGTTGATGATTCCCAACATGTACAAAATTGCTGGGGAATTGACCGGTGCGACCTTGCATGTGGCTGCCCGATCGCTCGCGGCCCAAGGGTTGTCAATTTTTGGGGATCACAGCGATGTGATGGCCACGCGGGGCACGGGTTGGGCGCTGTTGTGTTCTGCTTCGGTGCAAGAAGCCCATGATTTTGCTGCAATTTCCCACATTGCGGCCTTGAAATCTCGAGTGCCATTTCTGCACTTTTTTGATGGCTTTCGGACTTCCCACGAAATTCAGAAAATTGTTCCCGTGGATGAAGATCATTTGCGAGCAATGATCCCCGAAGCGGCGATTTTGGAGCACCGCGATCGCGCCCTCACTCCCGATCGCCCGGTGATGCGTGGCACGGCCCAAAATCCCGATGTTTATTTCCAAGGTCGGGAAAGCGTCAACCCGTTTTATCTTGCCTGCTCGGAAATTGTGAAATCCGTGATGGCGGAATTTGGCAACCTGACGGGACGGGTTTATCAGCCCTTTGAATATGTGGGTGATCTGGAAGCGGAATCCGTGGCGATTCTGATGGGTTCCGGTTGCGAAACCGTTGAAGAAACGGTGCAAGCCCTGAATCAACAGGGACAGAAATTGGGAGTCTTGAAAGTTCGTTTATATCGTCCTTGGAGCGCGGCAGATTTCCTCACCGTATTGCCCACCAGCACCAAACGCATTGCCGTGCTCGATCGCACCAAAGAACCCGGCGCATTGGGCGAACCGCTTTATTTGGACGTGGTGGCAACGGTTCAACAATCGGCGCAACACCAGGCGGTCAAAACCATGATCGGCGGGCGCTATGGATTGTCTTCCAAGGAATTCACACCGGCCATGGTGAAGGCGGTGTTTGAAAATCTGCAATCGCCGGAACCCAAGAATGGATTCACGGTAGGAATTGTGGATGATGTGAGCTTCACGTCTTTGGACTTCGACCCCAACTTTGCTTTGCCGGGCGATCGCACCTTTGCGGCCATTTTCTATGGCTTGGGGGCCGATGGAACCGTGGGAGCCAACAAAAACACGATCGAAATTATTGGCGACAGCACCGATCAATATGCCCAAGGCTATTTCGTCTATGACTCCAAGAAGTCGGGGGCGATGACCGTTTCCCACCTGCGCTTTGGGGCTGACCCCATTCGGGCCCCTTACCTAATTGAAGGTGCGAATTTCATTGGCTGTCACCAGTGGATGTTCCTGGAACGCTATGAGATTTTGGACAAGGCCCTTGATGGAGCAACGGTGCTGATCAACGCGGCCTATCCGGCGGAGGAAATTTGGGATCATTTACCGCTAGAAGCCCAAGAAATTATCATTCGGAAGCAACTGAAACTTTGGGCAATTGATGCCTATAAAGTGGCTCGCGAGAGTGGCACGGGCGGTCACATTAATATTCCAATGCAGGTTTGTTTCTTCACTTTGACGGGGGTGCTGCCCCAGGAAGAAGCCCTCAATCAAATTCGGGCGGCAATTCAAAAAACCTACGGCAAAAAGGGCAGCGCCGTGGTGAATATGAATCTGCGGGCGGTAGATAACACCCTGTCGAATTTGCAAGAGGTGCCGATTCGATCGGCCCAATCCACCTTGCACCGGTTGCCCATGGTGTCCGATCGCGCGCCGGATTTTGTGCGCAATGTGCAGGGGGCGATGATGGCTCGGGAGGGCGATCGACTGCCGGTGAGCGCCTTGCCCTGCGATGGCACCTATCCCACGGGCACGTCCCAATGGGAAAAACGCAACATTGCCCAGCAACTGCCTGAATGGGATCCAGCGGTTTGTGTGCAGTGTGGCAAGTGCATCGCCATTTGTCCCCATGCCACCATTCGCGGCAAATCCTACGATCCGTCCGCTTTGGGAGATGCGCCGGCCGGGTTCCGGGTGGCCGACACGCGCGACCCAGACTTCAAGGGCGAAAAATTCACCATTCAGGTGGCTCCGGAAGACTGCACCGGCTGCGGTCTTTGTGTGGAAATTTGCCCCGCGAAGGATCGCAAGCGCCCCTCGCGCAAGGCGCTGAATTGGGTGAACCCCAACGAGGTACGCGACGCGGAGCGGACGAATTGGGACTTTTTCTTGGGGCTGCCAAATCCCGATCGCGCCAAATTGCATCCCGATCGGCTGCGTCAACAGCAATGGCAAGAGCCGCTCTTTGAATTCTCAGGGGCCTGTGCCGGTTGCGGCGAAACGCCCTACCTGAAGTTGGTGTCCCAATTGTTTGGCGATCGGGCATTGATTGCCAACGCCACCGGTTGCTCCTCGATCTATGGCGGCAACCTGCCCACCACCCCTTGGACTAAAAATGCTGATGGCCGCGGCCCCGCCTGGGCAAACAGCCTGTTTGAGGACAACGCGGAATTTGGCCTTGGGTTCCGCCTGTCCGTGAATCAGCAAGCCACCTTTGCCAGCGAGCTGCTGAAGCGGTTGGCTGGGGAGCTGGGTGACAGCACGGTTCAAGACCTGTTGCAGGCGGAACAGCGCACCGAAGCGGAAATTTGGGAACAGCGCGATCGGGTGGCCAGCCTGAAAACGCGCCTCCCCGAGATCAATCACCCCGATGCTCGGCGGTTGCTGGCCGTGGCAGACTACCTCGTCAAGAAATCCGTCTGGATTGTGGGGGGTGACGGTTGGGCCTATGACATTGGCTTTGGTGGTTTGGATCATGTCCTGGCCAGCGGCCAAAACGTCAATGTGTTGGTTTTGGATACGGAAGTTTATTCCAACACGGGGGGGCAAGCTTCAAAATCAACGCCCCGAGGCGCGGTGGCTAAGTTTGCCGCTGGTGGTAAGCCCGCCGCCAAGAAAGATCTCGGGGCGATCGCCATGACCTACGGCAACATCTACGTGGCCAGCGTAGCCATGGGGGCCCGTGATGAACATACCCTGCGGGCTTTTCTGGAGGCAGAGGCCTACGACGGCCCCTCGCTGATTTTGGCCTATAGCCACTGCATCGCCCATGGCATTGACATGAGCAAGGGCACGACTCACCAGAAAGCTGCGGTGGATAGCGGTCGTTGGTTCCTCTATCGCTATAACCCGGATCTGGTGGCCCAGGGCAAAAATCCGCTGCATTTGGATTCCCCTGCGCCGAAGATGCCTGTGGCGGCGGCCATGGATATGGAAACCCGCTTCAAGATGTTGAGCAAGACCAACCCGGCCGCCGCGCAACAGTTGGCCCAACAGGCGCAGGCGGACATTAACCACCGCTGGCGGTTCTATCAATACCTGGCGGCCCAGTCGATCGGGCAGCCCCAATCAGCCGATCGCCCCAGCCCAACGCCGCCAGGGGATGCTGCATCTTCCTCGGAACCCAAGCCGGTGTCCTAGGCCCCGTTCCTGAAATCCCCTGACTGAAATCCCCTGAATGAAGCCTTGGATGGGCCGATCGCCCGATCGGCTCACCCCGTCCCAGTTCTCTTCGCCCCTAGCCTCCCCACCTAGCGCCCTAATCTAGCGCCCTAATCTATGGATCTGCACACCACCTATCTGGGTCTCACCCTTCGATCGCCCCTGGTACCTTCGGCCGCTGCTCCGCTCACCAGTTCCCTCGATCACCTGCGTCGCTTAGAAGATGCCGGAGCGGGGGCGATCGTCTTGCCCTCCCTATTTGAAGAACAACTGGTGCAAGACAGCTTTGAGCTGCACCACCATCTCAGCCATGGGCGCGACAGCTATCCCGAAGCCCTCACCTACTTTCCTGAGCCGGAAGCCTTCCGCCTTGGCCCCGAGCATTATCTCGACCACATTCGCACCGCCAAAGCCGCCCTCAGCATTCCGATCATTGCCAGCCTCAATGGCTATTCCCCCGGTGGTTGGGTGGAATATGCCCGATCGATCCAGGAAGCCGGGGCCGACGCGATCGAGCTAAACCTTTACTTTGTCCCCAGCGACCCGGACATTTCCGGCCTGGATATTGAGCAATCGTTCCTCACCACCCTGCGGGCCGTCAAAGCCGAAGTGAGCATTCCGGTTGCGGTCAAAATCAGCCCTTACTTCAGCAGCCTGGCCAACATGGCCCAGCGCTTTGACGAAGCTGGAGCCGATGCCTTGGTGCTGTTCAATCGGTTTATGCAGCCCGACATCGACCCGATCGAGCTGGAGGTGCGTCCCGTTCCCTATCTCAGCTCCGCCAATGATTTGCGGCTGCCCCTGCGCTGGATTGCACTGCTCTATGGCCGGTTAGAGACGGATTTGGCGGCCACAGGTGGGGTGCAACATGGGGCCGATGTGGTGAAATTGCTGATGGCTGGGGCCAAAATTACCCAGGTTTGTTCCGTGCTGCTGCGCCATGGTCTGGAGCATTTGCGCGTTCTGGAGCGAGAACTGGTGGCCTGGCTAGAGGCTCAGGAATATAACTCCGTTGAGGAATTGCGAGGAGTGATGAGCCAAGTCCATTGCCCTGACCCCAGCGCCTACGAACGGGCCCAATACCTGAAGACGCTGCAATCTTTCCGGGTGGATGCGGGCTACGGGTTGATTCTCGATCCACCCATTCACAGCGGCTTCTTGCCTTCCTGAGATCGAACAAGCCTGGGGCGGGGATTAGCACACCCGCCCCAGGCACACCGGGTCTTGGGCCGATCGCCCCGCTAGAGTAACCCAGCCAAGTGCAGCGGCCCGCGGCCGCTAATCAACTCCAACGCCAGCGCCAGGAAGCCCAGCATGGCCAAGCGACCATTCCACACTTCCGCCGCCGTGGTCAAACCCCATTCCCAACGCTCTTGGGGATAGATCTTGGCCTTGTCGGGCGGGTGCAAGGTTTGGGCCAGGGTCATGCCCTTGCCATCTAGGGTTTCGATCGCCAGGTTGGCCAAATCCTCAATGAAACCCGGATGGACATTCAGGGCGGGCACGCGGTGGAAATTATGAATCCCCGCTTCTTCGGCCACTTCCCGATATTCCATGTCAATTTCTTCAAGGGTTTCGATGTGCTCAGACACGAAACTAATCGGCACCACCACCAGGGTTTTCACCCCTTGGGCGGCCAGTTCCTTGATCGCATCGTCCGTGTAGGGCTGTAACCACTCGATCGGGCCCACCCGGCTTTGATAGGCCAGGGTATGTTGGTTGGGCCGATTCAGGGTGCGAATAATCCGCGCTACGCAGTCTTCAATTTCTTGCTGGTAGGGGTCGCCCGCCTCGGTCACGTAGCTGACGGGCACACCGTGGGCACTAAAGAAAATGTGGGCGCTGTTGGGATCTTCACAGTGATCGAGTTCCGTGGCAATCAAATCCGCCATGGCCCGCAGATAACCGGGGCGATCGTACCAAGACTGCACCACGCGATGGTCGATCGTTTGCAGGGTTTGATCCTTTTCCATCAGCCGCTCAATCAGGCGGAAGCTGGAGCCGCTGGTGCTAATTGAAAATTGCGGATAAAGCGGCAAAATTGCCAAGTTATCTACGCCATCCCGCTTGATCTGATCCAGTGCTTCTTCGGTGAAGGGATACCAATAGCGCATTCCAATGTAGATCTTGGCATCGCGGCCCCGTTCCCGCAGCTTGCCTTCCAGGGCGCGGGCCTGGTCTTCAGTGATTTGCCGCAGGGGTGAGCCGCCACCAATTTGCTTGTAGCCCTCTTGGGATTTGGAAGCCCGCAGGGTGGAGATCAGCCAGGCCAGGGGCTTTTGCAGAATTGGGCTGGGCAACCGGATAATTTCGGGATCGGAAAATAGGTTAAACAGGAAGGGCCGCACGTCTTCCAGCTTTTCCGGCCCCCCTAGGTTGAGCAATAAGACCCCATCTCGACCCATAACCTTTTGCTTCCCGTTCCGCTGTTGGTGTTTCTTTTCAGATTCTTAACTGATATTAACAATATCTTGAGGTTTGCGCTGACGGGCGATCGCCCCATCATCTGAACCTGGCAAGGGAACCCGGCAAGGGACTTCGCAACTGTCTGAAACACAGAATCCTCAAGGCGTTCGGTCATCGACCCTAATTTGATGAAGGGCCGTCTGACGGACGATTGCTATTGTCAATAATGTTTTAAGGATGCTTTGTGGCTACGATTCTACGGGATTTGAGTTATCGCTACCAGTGGCTATACGACAACATTTCGCGGGTGGCGGCCCTGGCGGTGGGCGGTGAGGGGCGCTTTCGTCAACTAGCGTTACAAAACTTCGATTGGCAACCGGAAACCCGGGTGCTGGATCTCTGTTGCGGTTGGGGGCAAACAACGGCGCTGTTGGTGGAGCGATCGAACTGCGTGACCGGGTTGGATGCTTCGCCCAAGGCCCTGGCCCGGGCCCGATCGGCTGTTCCCCAAGCCACCTATGTGGAAGCTTTTGCGGAAGCCATGCCCTTTCCGGACGGTAGCTTTGAGGTGGTTCACAGCAGCGCCGCCATGCATGAAATGGAGGCTGAACAGCTCCGCCAAATTTTTCAGGAAGTCCATCGGGTGCTGGTTCCGGGGGGGTGGTTTCTGTTTTCCGATTTCCATGCCCCCACCAACCCGCTGTTTTGGCCGGGGGTGGCCGCGTTCTTCTGGCTGTTTGAAACGGAAACGGCTTGGGAATTTGTGCAAACAGATGTGCCGGGTTTGCTGGAGTCGATCGGGTTTTGTGATGTGTCTCAAGCGTTTTATGCGGGTGGCTCGGTGCAAGTGCTGCGGGCTAAGCGTGCTGCGGGCTAAGCGCCCCGATTGGGCTTAGCCTTGCGAGTTGCTCATGCGATCAATTTCCGTGCGATCAATTCCCACGATCAATTCCCACGATCAATTCCCGTGCGATTAATTTCCAGACGATCAATCCCCACACCGGCTGGCCCAGCGTGGGGATTGATGAGCAATGGGTTGGTTTAGGTCGCCAAACGGTAGCCCGATCGCCGATCAAGCCCTTGAGATTCTGTTTCCTGCGGCTTGTTTAAAAGCCTGAAATTGGAGCTTGAAATGAGAGCCGGAAATTAGAGCCTAAACGGTGAAATCCAACCCCGCAGGAAGTAGAACACGCTTTGCAGGTATTCCGTCACCACCTTGGTGCTGACGGTGAGGCCTTCGGAGTTGGGAACCAGATCCGGAATGGAGAAATAGCGCCAGGGGATGGGGGTGATGTCCGGGGCATCGTAGGGCAGGGTGTAAAAGTCTGCCGGTTGCGGCACAACCCGGAAACCAACGGACTCAAACGCCAGGGTCGATCGCCGCATTTCGATCGCGGAGGTGACCAAGGCAATGCGGGCCCCCTGGGGGTTGGAACCAAACTCATCGCGCACATCCAGGGCGCTGTTGCGCACGTTCACCACTTCCCGTTTTTGGGCAATTTCGCTGCGGGGAATCACGATCGCGCTGGCTGGCACGCCCATTTCCTGTAACAACACGCTGATATCAGACGATTCCGCCGCCCGGCAGCGTGTGGCCGTGCCGTCTGGGTTCCGACAGTCGCTGCTCACCGGTCGCCAGTAAGCGTTCAGCTCCGGCCGGAACCCCGCGCTCACAATAATTCGATTGGCCCGGCCAGCGCGATACAGTTGCGCCGCCAATGTAATTCGATCGCCGCTTTCGGTCAGCTCAATGCGCTGTTGGCCAATCCCCGCCACACGGGTTGTGCCATTCCCCAGCAGCACGATCGCCTCAACAGATCCCCGATCGCCATAGCCCTGCATGGACACGGCTTCGCGCTCCAGTTGCCCCGCCAGTAAAAACCCGATTGCTGGGGTGCTAAACAGCAGCAACACCGAAAAGGCCCAAGCCGCCACCCCATTGGCCGTGAACTTGCCCGGCCCTTCGCGCAGCACCCAGCGCGAGAGCAACAGCAGCGACAGACCCAGAGGAGTCAGAAGCAGGGACAGAAGGCTGCCCACCGATTCTGAGGTGCGGCCACCGGGGTTCATAAACGCGATCGTCAGCAGTGCCGCGATCGTGACAATGCCAAAGCCGGTGTAGTAGGCCACCGGGATGAACTTGACCTGAAACAGGAAGTACCAGAGCAGCCAGCCGATAAACAGCCAAATTAAGATAAAGGTCAGGGTCTCAAACATTCCAAATCACCCACGTCGGCGATCGACCTACCGGTTAGTTTTAACCGCAAGTTTTAGGGCAATGGTAGAGGAATTTTGCCGCTTTGAAACCAGAAGCCTAACCCCCAGAGCTTTTTGAGCGATCGACTGCTGACCGTAAACGCCCCTCACCCATTGCTGATTTTAGAAATTCCTTAACAATTTCCTGGATCCAACAGATTGCCCTGATCGCCCCGTGGCCCCGTCCGGTGGCCGCCTGGTGGGCTGATCGACGACGGGAGCAACCCCAGGTTGGGGCCTGCGGCTGGGTTTGCGTCGTTTTGCCTGGGGCTGTTGTCTCCCTGCTGCGTGCCTGCTGCTCAGCACCTCAAACCGGTGAACGGTTCGATCGACCATTGCCAATCATGCTTAACCTGAATTGCTACA
This sequence comes from Limnothrix sp. FACHB-1083, assembly GCF_014696485.1. Classification (NCBI taxonomy): domain Bacteria; kingdom Bacillati; phylum Cyanobacteriota; class Cyanophyceae; order Pseudanabaenales; family Pseudanabaenaceae; genus Limnothrix; species Limnothrix sp. FACHB-1083. The sequence goes on from NZ_JACJQD010000011.1 coordinate 126,071, forward strand.
CCAAGATTTCTGTGCTCAGCTCATGCAGCAAATGCAGCAATGTAATCAATGAACTTGGCAATCAATGAACTTAACGCACTGATCATGAGCTAAATTGTGAACCCCCTAAAGGCTGTATGGTGGTTAAATTTCGATTTGTTCTAGAATTCAATAAATCTTTAAAAGACTCTGCTTAACCTATTCTTGACGCTGCCGAATCGTGGTGTTATACCAAATTCGGCTGGGTTAATTTCCTGATCAATTAAGCGGATGATCTAAGCTAACCATCGAATTGTTGCTTACTCTTCAAAAAACGAATCCTGCGAATTGGGTCATTCATGAAGCAAAATCTTTGGGCCATCTTCTGAATGAAAACAACGAGCTATTCTGAGTTTTGATGGAGTGACAACAGCTTGATGAATTCTTCATCTTGGTTGATTTAAAGTCAACCTACGATCAGTCACAATTTGCAACCTGATTGCTCGCCAATTGTTGATGCTTTGTGATTACTCTTGATCAAATCATTCTCCACTGAGAAAAAATATGTCTGGAATTCGCGACGTTGACGGCGACCCCAACGGCACTTGGGCAGACTTGAGCTGGTCTGATCTCAGCAGCGAAGAGCAGTCCCTCTGGGGTGAGTTGGGATGGGATGAGTCGAGCTGGGAAGAAGATACGGATCCCCCAGCCAGTGATGATGAATATTGGGAAGATTTGAGCGCTGGCCAGCAAGCGGCTTTGACGAAGCTCGGCTATACCCAGGCCCTTTGGGACGAGGAATAAAGACTGCCTGAAATTTGCTTCCCCAAAGCTTTTTCACTGACAACGCATGAATATTTTGAAAACAAGGGGTTAATGCTCCTTGTTTTTATTTTATTTTATTTTTTGTTTTATCTCTTAGATCTCTTGTGTCAATTTCTTGTTTTACGATTTTGTTTTATCTCTTAGATCTCTTGCATCAATTTCTTGTTTTACGATTTTGTTTTATCTCTTAGATCTCTTGTATCAATTTCTTGTTTTACGATTTTGTTTTATTTATTTAGATCTCTTGCATCGATCACGATCCTTATCCTAAGCGTTAGTAGGGTGGGCACTGCCCACTTCATAATTGCTTCATGGATTCTGTGATATGGCGTACCAATCTTTCTGGGTAAAGGTTGTATTTTTAAATTTCAAATTTATCAAATTGATTTAACTGAATATTAGAATTTTTGGGCCTCTGGGTTGTGCTGTTTGCTTTCAAGGCTGGCTGGGTTTCCCAGGGGCAGGGCCTGTTAAGGTTGGTTAACTGGCCCGATCGGGAAAGCCAATCAGCAAACAGCAATTCAAGTTCCAATCAATTGCAGTTACTGGATTGGCGCGACGATCCATGGGAAGCACTATTGGGGAAAAACTCGCCTAGCAGGTGACATCCGAAAGACCGGCTCATGGTGACTTTTCCTGAGCAAGGTCTGGCCGATGCTGAATGAGTAGTAATCGAAAACGGTGATTGAAGACAGCAATTGAAGGCTTCAAGACTACTGCTTTTTGATTGCCCACAGCTAATGACCGATCGAGTTTGTCTATGTCTCCTGTTGCTTTGCGTTGGCGTTTGGGTTTGATTGTACCCTTGGGATTGGGTCTGTTAATGGGGGCTGTTGGGGAACTGGGGCAGCCGTCGATCGCCCAGGCCAATCCCCGATCGACCCCCGTGCTCAACACCAGCAATCAGTTACCCCCATCGGTGCGATCGCGCATCTTGGCAGCGGCGGCCCGGGATTTGGGTCAAGCGCCTGCAAACTTGACCATTCGCGAAGCCACCCGCGCCACTTGGTCAGACAGTTGCTTGGGTTTGGGTGGGCCAGCGGAACTCTGTGCCCAAATGCAAGTCCCGGGTTGGGCCGTTGAAGTGAGCGAGCGTCAATCCTGGGGGCCGCCCAGTTGGTTTTATCGCGCCGATCAAGCGGGTCAGATCATTCGCCAAGCGGTGGGTTCCCGATCGCTCACGCCAGAAGTGGAACAGCGGTTGCTGCGACAGGCGGAACGATCGCTGAAGTTGCCGTCTCGATCGCTCACCGTCACGGCCCTGAAGCGCAGAACCTGGGATGGCTGCATGGGGGTTTATGACGCGCCGCTCACGGCCTGCACCATGATTGCGATCGACGGTTGGCAAGCCATTTTGAATCAGGGCGATCGGGCCTTTGTGTTTCACCTCGATCGCGCGGCCAACCTCGTGCGCTACAACCAAGCCGCCAGCAACGGCACAACCGCCATTGCTCCCATGACCAGCGACCTCCCCACCCTCGGCAATGGGGAGCGATTCCAGATGCACATCACTGGCGGGATTGCCGGTCGCCAGGAACGTTGGACTTTGATGGAAGATGGGCGATTGGTGTGGCGCATCAACAATCAAGCGCCGGAGTTGGTGGGCCAACTGTCTGCCAATCAGCGAACGGAATTGGAACAGGCTCTGGATAACAGCATGTTGTCCAATCTCTCGGGCCTCAGCTACTTGCCCACACCGGGAGCCGCAGACTACCAAACGGTGACCCTGACCGATCGGGGAGTTTCGGTGCAATATGCCGATCTGATGCGCGATCGACTGCCCCAATCCATTCAGCAAGCGATTGGTGCTTGGGAACGGGCGATCGCCAGTCTACAAACTCCCTAGCCGATCGCGTCGGTCTTGGGTGGATTGGCCCCTCAAGACCGACGCAATCGCTGCTCAATTTGCTGCAAAATTTGGGGCTTGGCGCGATCCAACTCCTTACGCAGATAGGCCTTGCCCACCTGCGGATCCGCTGCGGGCATCTGTGAGCTTTGGTCAGCCCACTGACGCAGCATTTGGCAATTGGCCGCCGTTAGGTGAATCTTGGCCACATATTGGCAACTGTGGGGATCCTCAAGGGCAAAAAACAGCAACCGATAACAGCTCTGCTTGGCCAACTGCCGAGCCAACTCCAAATTGCGGGGCTGTTTCAAATCCAAATAGGACGGTAGCCATTTGGCCCGCCGCGTGCCATCCCCGATCGACATATAGAGCACCGTCAGCCACAGCACCATCGGATGGGGAGACATCATGCCCATAAACCGGCTGTAGCAACTGCTGCCCTCTTCGCTGGATTGGATGGCGCGAATCATTTGGCGCGGCAACATAATCCAAACCGTTGCCAACGGGTCGCCACTGGTGGGCAGCAGGTGAGGAAACACAATTTCCGCCACCGGTTTGCCCTTGGGCCAAGACTGCAACCGACAGAGCACATCAGGATCCGCATTGCTCGATCGACCCCGCGATTCAGACCCGCCCTCACCGCCGAGGGAAGCTCCGGGCAAGGTCGCCCGCTGGAGTGTGCTTTCAATGCGACGACTAATCAGCCGGCCGGGACTGTAGCGGTGTTCCATCGGCTCCAAGGCTTGCAAAATATCGCTCACGGACGCGGGGCGATCGTCCGGCTTTTTCGCCAAGCATTGCAAAATCAGTGACTCCAGCGGCTTGGGCACTTTCAGCCCCGGCCGCGCCTCCGCAAAGGTCATGGGCGGGCTGTCCCGGTGTACCTTATACCAACTGCCAAAGGAATGGGTTTCCGCCCGCAGGGGCATCTTCCCCGAGAGCATTTCAAACATCACCACGCCCAGGCTATAGATATCAGCCCGGCCGTCCAACTCCTTGCCTTCCATCTGCTCCGGTGAAGAGTAGGCCAGGGTTCCCATGAAGTGGCTGGTTTGGGCCGCATCCCCCTGCATGAGCTTGGCGATCCCAAAATCCAAAATCTTGACCGACTCACCCATGTCCGGATCTTGCACCACCAGCAGGTTGCTGGGCTTGATGTCTCGGTGGACGATCGGGCAGAGGCGATCCTCAAGCAAAATGCCCTGGTGAGCCGCCTGAAGTCCCAGGCAAATTTGATGGGCCAGATTGAGAAAACGCGGCAGGGGCATGGTTTCCCGCTTGAAGATCGCCCCCAGGTCTCGACCTTCGAGATATTCCATCACATAGAACGGAACCTCATCTTCGCTGACCCCGTAGTCCAACACCTGGACAATGTGCTTGCTTTTTTGCCCTAACAGAAAACAGGAGCGGGCTTCCCGTTTGAAGCGATCGCGCATTTTCTGGTTCAGCAAGGTTTGAGACAAAAACTTCACGGCCACGGGCGCATCCAGCAGGATGTGCTTGGCTCGGTAAACGCGACCCATAGCACCGCGCCCGATCAACTCATCGAGTCGATATCGGTCGGCTAGCACTCGGCCAAGATTCGGGTCGCTCATAGCGTCTGCGCTCTTCTGCTGGGCTGATCGCAAAAATTAGAAATCGTCAAATCAAACCAAGAATGCAACAAATCCGGTGAATCCTATCAGTATCCCCGATGCCCAGGTGGTGATGCCCAGGTGGCGATCGTCAATCCTGGGTATGCAGTCTTGGGTACTCAGGTACTCAGTCGGCGGGGCCAGACCGTGAGATCAAGCGTTGAAATTCTGCGGATTCGGTTGCACCCAGACTAACTGGTCTATTTCCTCGTCATGATCCTTGCCAAAGGAACTCGATCGAACACCCGAGCGAGCAGATGCCCGAGTGAGCAGATGCTTAAGGGAACGGATGCAACAGATCTAACTGATTTAACTGCTCCAATAGCCATATCTGACCTGATCAGAGCCATCAGGAGCCGCTCCCGAAGACCTGTCTAGAAGGCTAGGGTAAGCAAACCAACCAAAATTAAAGCAAAAAGTTGATGAACAATGCGATTGGCGGCAGGAGACCTTAAGGGCGATCGCCCGCCAGGAGTAGGGAAAAAATGGAGCGGCGGGGTTGGTTGAGGAGAGCTGGCAGGGAGAGGAAGCGTTGGGCCCGATTCCCCAATCATTGTCGCTTACTCCCAACTGATGGAGCAAAGGGGTCGATCGCGCCCTTGTGCAGAATTGGGCCCTTTGGCGGCTCAGTTTTGTGGCCCCGCTGCGAGTGGAGAGCGCGTCGATCACTTGTCGGTTGCAACTGTGGAAACGGTAAAAACCGTGCCGATCGCCTTGGGCCAAGCCAGAATTGGGGAAATCCAGTTTGCAGGCATCCGTGAAACGTTCGGAATGTGCGGAATATGCAGAATTTTTTGAATTGGCGCAATTTGCGGAACTTGCGAAATTTCTATCAATTCTGGGAATTGGTCGCATCCATCGTTAAGTTTGTGTTGAGCTTTGCCCCTAGAGTTTTCACCTAGAGTTTGCCCCTAGAGCTTTCATCGCGAGTCTGCACCTGAATTTGTGTCCGGTTGGGGGCCCGCCGTCTCCGCATTGGTTTTCCAGTTAAGTTTGATGGTCTTTGAACAAATGGTTGCTTCCTCAACTCCCCAGTTAATCCCGATCGTCTTGGCCGGTGGCAAGGGTGAGCGGTTTTGGCCCCTCAGTCGCCGTCAGTTTCCCAAGCAGTTTCTCTGCTTGGATGGCAGCGGCCGCAGTTTGTTGCAAGCCACGATCGATCGCCTGATTCCGTTGGCGGGGGCGGCGGAGCATGTTTGGGTTGTGACGGGTCAGCACCTGGAAGCCACGGCCCGCGAACAGTTGCCAGAATTACCGGCAGCAAATTTTGCGATCGAACCGGAAGGGCGCGACACGGCCCCGGCCCTGGCTTGGGCAACCCTGGAGGCGGCCAAGCAATATGGTGATGAGGCGGTGTTGGGCTTTTTCCCGGCGGATCACTGGATTGGGGACGGGGAAGCGTTTGCCCAAACCCTGGCGGCGGCGGCGACCTTGGCCCGCACGGAGGGGGTGATCGTCACCTTGGGCATTACGCCAACCCAGCCGGCCACGGGCTATGGCTACATCGAACAGGGCGAGGCCTTGGGGGACTTTGCGGGCCTGCCGGGTTATCGCGTCAGTCGATTCACGGAAAAGCCCGATCGCGCCCGGGCTGAACAGTTCCTCGCCAGCGGTCGCTATAGCTGGAATAGCGGCATGTTTGTGTTTCAGACCAAGACGGTGATTGCGGAATTAGAACGGCACGCCCCGGAAATTATTGAACCGCTGCGGGCGGAAGGGGTGGCCGCCTATGGCAAGGTTCCCAAGCTGAGTGTGGACTATGCGCTGATGGAAAAGACCGATCGCGCCTGCATTGTTCCGGCGGCCTTTGCTTGGGATGACTTGGGCGATTGGAATGCGATCGAGCGGCTGTTAAAGGGCGATCGGGCTAATGTGGATTTGGCTCAACATTTGGCTTTGGAGACAACCGGGGCGATCGTCTACAGCAGTGATCCCGAAGAGTTGGTGGTCACCATTGGCCTAGAGGATGTGGTGGTGGTGCGCGATGGGAATGTGACCCTGATTGTGGCGAAGGATCGCACCCAAGATATTAAGGCGGCGGTGAAGGCGGTGCAGGAGCATCCCGAATGGCTCGATCGGCTCTAGGGCATGTTTAGGTTGATGTCGCTAGGGATTTTAAGTTGTGTTTTAATCACAGAGCTTTGCTTGTGCTCGTTTTCCTATGGCTTTGCCCCCTGTGCCGGCCGCTTGCTGGCTGATTAAATCTGAACCCATAACTTACTCGATCGCCCACCTAGAGCGCGATCGACAGACCATTTGGGATGGCGTGCGGAACTATCAAGCGCGTAACTTTCTGCAAGCGATGCAGCCGGGAGATTGGGCGTTTTTTTATCACTCCAACACGGAGCCGCCGGGAATTGCGGGCCTGGCGCAGGTGGCCGTGGCCAAGGTGGTGGATCCAACCCAGTTTGACCCCAATAGCCCGTATTTTGACCCCAAGGCCAGTCCCGATCGCCCCCGTTGGTTCACGGTGGAGGTGGCCCATTTGCAAACCTTTGATCGGTTCTTACCTCTGGAATTGTTGCGATCGCAATTCACGGCCGATGAGTTGCTGATTTTGCGACGGGGAAACCGCCTTTCCGTTACGCCGGTCGATCGCCCCGTGGCTGAGCGATTGCTAATGTTGGCCAGCTCGCCTCAGACCGCGCCTTAAACCTAAATAGAAAGCTAAAAGAGAGCCAAACGGGGGCCCAATTGAACAAATTCAAATGGGGTCTCTCAACTCCATCAAACTCCATTTAATGCCAGCAGGCTGGGGGCTGGAGCGCCTGGCTCCGGCTTTGGGAAATTGCGCTTTAACCAAATTTTAAAGATAGGTTAAGCTGAGGCAACTGCCATTTTTGCTACGGTCGAGAGCGCGTCCGCCCCCAATCCCCATGATTAGCCAAGCCATTGCCCGCTACATCGAAGGTACCGACAGTTCCCACAAACCCTGGTTGCTGGTACAGCTTCGCCTTGCCAAATTGGAAGAGCAGCGCGATCGCCTTTCGCCAGCGGAATATTCCCAAGCCCTAGCGGACATTCACCAAGACTTGATGAATTTGGGTGAATGGTGGGTCGGTCGCGAACAGGAAATGTTTCGACCTCATGGGCCAGGCGGCAACGAGTAATGACTAGGGCGCAACGAGCTACCACGGAAAATCCCGATCGACCGGAATCGCAATCGATCGACCTGCACGATCCGCAGTACTACTTCAACCGGGAGCTGAGTTGGATTCAGTTCAACCGGCGAGTGCTGCACGAGTCTATGGACGATCGCAACCCCCTGTTGGAGCGGTTGAAGTTCTCTGCGATCTTCAGCTCCAACTTGGATGAATTTTTCATGGTGCGCGTGGCGGCCCTCAAAAAGCAGGTGGAAGCGGGCGTGGCCAAGCGGCCCCCCGACGGGCGATCGCCCCAACAGCAACTGGTTGAAATTGCTGAACACCTGCGCCCGATCGTGGCCGAGCAACATCAACACTACGCCAAGGTGTTGCGTCCCCTGCTGGCCGAACAGGGCATTTACCTGCTGGATTACGTTGACCTGAACCAAGAGCAGCGGGCCTATCTCCATCAGCTCTTTGAGGCGGAAATTTTCCCGGTACTCACGCCCCTGGCAGTTGATCCGGGTCATCCCTTTCCTCATATTTCCAACCTCAGCCTGAATCTGGCGGTGGTGGTGCAGGATCCGGAAACCCAGGAAGATCACTTTGGGCGGGTGAAGGTTCCCGAAAGCTTGCCCCGGTTTTTGCCCCTGGCGGCCGATAGCCTAGATCCGGCCACCCTCAGTGCCGATTGGGTGGGGGCCAATCCCGGTAAGCCGGTTTGGGTTTGCGTGGCGATCGAGCAAGTGATTGCTCACAACCTGGAAAGCCTGTTTCCGGGCATGAATATCCTGGAATATCAGCCCTTTCGGGTCACCCGCAACGCGGACATCGCCGTGGCGGAAGATGAGGCCGATGATCTGCTGCTGGCGATCGAACAGGAATTGCGAAAGCGGCGCTTGGGTGGTTCCGTGGTGCGGCTAGAGGTGCTGGACACCATGCCCACGGAAATTAGCGATCGACTGCTCGAAGAGTTGGAAATTACTGCCGAGAGCGTCTATCCCGTCACCGGCCTGCTGGGGCTGCGGGACTTCATGGCCTTTTTGGGCTTGCCCCTGCCTCACTTGAAAGATCCGTCCTGGAACCCAGTGATTCCTAAGCGGGTGCAGCGCCTGCCGGAACCTTCGGAAAATGTGCAATCCCCAGAGGAAGAGGAAGTCAGCGACTTTTTCACAGAAATTCGCCGCCAAGACTTGCTGCTACACCATCCCTATCACTCCTTTTCGGCCACAGTGCAGCGGTTCATCACGGAAGCAGCCCGCGATCCGAACGTGCTGACGATCAAGATGACCCTGTATCGCACCTCTGGCGACTCCCCGATCGTCCATGCCCTGATTGATGCGGCGGAAAACGGCAAACAGGTGGTGGTGTTGGTGGAACTCAAGGCGCGGTTTGATGAAGAAAACAACATCAACTGGGCCCGCAAGCTGGAAAGCGCCGGGGTGCATGTGGTTTATGGCTTGGTGGGACTGAAAACCCACACCAAAATTGTGCTGGTGGTGCGCAAGGAGCCGGAGGGCCTGCGCCGCTATGTCCACATTGGAACCGGAAACTACAACCCCAAAACCGCCAAGCTCTACACCGATGTGGGGCTGCTCAGTTGCCGGCCGGAGCTGGGAGCTGACTTGACCGATTTGTTCAATTACCTAACGGGTTATTCTCGCCAACGCGCCTATCGCAAGCTGTTGGTGGCCCCGGTGAACATGCGCGATCGGATGGTGGCCTTGATTCAACGGGAGCGCGACTGGGCCCGCCAAGGTCACCAGGGGCGGGTTGTGGTCAAAATGAATGCCCTGGTAGATCCGGTGGTAATTCGGGCGCTGTATGAGGCCTCCCAAGCGGGGGTGCAGGTGGATTTGATTGTGCGGGGAATTTGTTGTTTGCGGCCGGGTTTGCCGGGCCTGAGCGACCACATCCGCGTGGTCAGCATTGTGGGCCGCTTTTTGGAACATTCCCGCATTTTCTATTTCCACAATGGCGGCCAAGATGAGCTGTATATTGGCAGTGCCGATTGGATGCCCCGCAATTTGACACGGCGGGTGGAGGCCGTCACCCCGATCGAGGATCCCGATTTGGTGCAAGAATTGCAAGCCATTTTGGGTGTGATGCTGGCTGACACACGCAACGCTTGGGAACTACAGGCGGATGGGATCTACATCCAACGGCAACCCCTTGGCAAATCGGATCCCCAAGCGTCTCAGGTGGTGTTGATGCAGTTGGCGGAACAAGAAGCAGTGATGAAGGATGACGATTAGGGGTTGCCAGGGGTGGATCGGTTGCTAGTGGTGGATTGATTGCTAGTGGTGGATTGATTGCTAGTGGTGGCAGAGTTGCCTGATGCCGAAAACCCGGTGGCCGAAAACCCGGAGCCGATCGCCCCTGAACTGATGCGGCAACGGCTCCGATCGACCATTTGCGATCGGCCCCAGGACTCGGATTTATACGTGCAGTTCGCCCAAGTGCTGGCCCAACTGCAACGGTGGCCGGCGGCAGCCATGGCCCTGTGGCGGGCGGCGGAGTTGGCTCCTGCTAACTGGCGGTTGTGGCTGCAAGGGGCCCAAGTGGCGGAAGGGCTGGGCGATCGCCCGATGGCGATTCGGGCCTACTTGCGATCGCTCCAAGCCAATGGCAACGGGGCCACCTGCTGTTTTCGGGTGGCGCGGCTGCTGCGGGAATTGGGGCGCGATCGGGAAGCGGCCGACTGTGATCGCTGGCAACTGCCCCCCGCGATCGTCCAGGAATTTGCGCGGTTAGACTATCCCTTGCGGTTGTGTTCCGCCGCCGATTTACCCGCAGAACAAACCCGCTGGCTGGAGCCGATCGACCCCTACCCACCCCTCAAAGCTGCCCGTATGTTGGGGCCTGTGCATCCGCACTTGGCTCCAGACACGGCCCCCCAACTGCCGCCCTGGCCTCGCCCCGGAGTGGTGGCTATTCTCCAGGGGCGGGCCCAAATTTCCCAGTTGGGGATCTGCATCACCACGGCCGATCATCAAGTTATTCAGGAACTGTCTTCGGGGATTGCGCCTTTGCAGGCGGTGAGCCAGCCACCGCCTGTTCGGAAACTGTCGGGCACGGCGGCCTTTTTGTCTGTGCGGTTTCGGCCCAACTATTGGCATTGGATGGTGGACTGTTTGCCCCGGTTGGCTTGGTTGGCGGAGGCGGGGTTTGAGCGATCGGCGATCGATTGGTGGGTGTTCGATCGCCTCGACTATCCCTTTCAATTCGCCACCCTGGAGCGCTTGGGCATCAACCCCGATCGCGTCGTTTCGAGCGATTGTCATCCCCACCTGCAAGCCGATCGGCTCTTGGCCTTGCCGCCCTTGGGCCGCTGTACTCCCATTTCCGACAACACTTTCACTCCCCAGACCCGCGACTTTTTGCGACGGGAATTTTTACCGCTGGCCACGGCGATCGATCCGGCCCACTGTCCCGATCGGCTCTACATCACAAGGCGCAACAATGTGCAGCATCGCCGGTTTTTAAACGAAGCGGAAATTTTGCCCCTGTTGACCCAGCGGGGGTTTCAGGCGGTGGATCTCGATGGTCTCAGTCTGGGTCACCAAGCCGCCCTGTTCCAGCGGGCCCGTGCCATTGTGGCTCCCCATGGCGCAGGTTTGACCAATTTGGCCTACGCCGAACCGGGCACAACGGTAATTGAGCTATTTCCACCGCGTTATGTGGCGAATTTCTTTTGGTTAGTGGCCAACTGTAGCCATTTGAACTATTGGGCCCTGTTGGGGCGCGAAACGTTGCCACCTTTGCCGATCGGGGATTGGATGGCCCAGGCCCAAGCCTATCGAGATGACTTGGAAATCGATCCTCAGGCCCTGGCCACCATTCTCGATCGGGCAAATCTATAGAAATCAGCCAACAGAAATCAGTCAACCACTGAACGCCCAATCATCCAGCAAACCTAGACCAAAGCTGGAGCGAGATCGGCTGCGGTCAGTTGGTTGGGTGTGAGGTTGGCGATCTTGGCCAGCAGCGTTGTGCCGTTGCTGAGGTTCAAAAAGCCATCGCTCACGGTCAGGCTGAGGGATCCAAAACTGAGTCCGGTGGGCAAAACGAGCCGATCGATTCCATCTTCAAAATCGAGAATCGTCTCAGTGCCTTCACCAATCACAAAGCGATCGCTCCCTGTGCCGCCGATTAGGGTGTCTTCGCCCCGATCGCCGCTGAGCAAATCATCGCCATCGCTGCCAAACAGGAGATCCGCTCCCCGACCGCCAAAGAGCAGATCGTTACCAGTTCCGCCGCAGAGGGTATCCGCCTGTTGGTTGCCAAAAAGTGTGTCGTTTCCGTCACCGCCACAGAGCAGATCCGCGCCTGACTCTGCCGTTTCCCCGGGCGTACTGCGATCGCCAAAGATCACGTCATTACCCGCACCGCCCAACACTGTATCTGCGCCCAGGTCGCCCGAGAGGAAATCATTACCCACCTCACCATTGAGCCAATCGGAGTCCCGACCGCCAAACAGGAAATCATCCCCTTCGCCACCAAAGAGATAATCCGTGCCCTGTTTGCCGCTGATCAAGTCATTGCCCGCCAGCCCCAAGAGATGGTCACTGTTGGGAGTTCCGGCCAAGGAATCATTGCCCTCAGAGCCAGTTTTGGGAGAGATGGACTGGGGAATGGTGGGATCCGTCAACGTATCGCAAGGACAAACGGGCAGTGTCCGATCCGAAAGCGGCGTGGAATCAACGAGCAGTTTGCCAACGAGCGGGAGGCGATAGGATTGGGGGTCGCCGTTGGTTTTGAGAACAAACTGTCCTGAGTAGTCGCCTGCTTTGCCACTGAGCCTGAGGGTGATGGGAACTGCCTGACCCGGTAGCACCACTTCTGGTAGCGGGCCAACCAAGCTGAAGCCGTTGGGCAGTTCGAGACCCAGAATTTTGAGGGAATTGGGGCTGAGGCTGGTGATCGTCAGGGTTTGGAAGGGATTGCCGCTATCTTGGTTAGCCCCGAAGCGGACGGGAACATCCGTGGCGTTGAGCAGGGTGGGGCCGTTGTTGCCGAGGTTGATGGAGAAGTAAGCCGGAGCCGGGGGAGCCGCCACGATCGGGCTGCTGGGCGCGGGCGCAGGAGCGGGGGTAGGAGCGGGCCCCGGCGCAGGAGTGGGAGTTGCGGGTGGCGCGTCGTTGTCGGTGATGGTGACGTTCGCGGTGGTGGTAGAACCAAGCTGAATGCCGCTGCTGGGGCCAGAAATGGTGAGGGTGGCGGTTTCAGTGCCCTCGACCAAGGCATCATCGAAGACGGTGAAGGTGACGGAGCCAGTGGTTGCCCCGTTGGGGATGGTGATTGTGGTGTTGCTGAGGTTGTAGTCCCCGGTGGTGATGCCCGTACCGGTCACGCCGAGGGTGACGGTCTGTGCGCCACTGACCGCCGCACTGGCGGTGGCGGTGACGGTGATGGCGGTGGCGGCGGCTTCAGAACCAGAGGCGGGGCTGACGGAGAGATTGACTGTAGGTACAACAGAACTAATGGTTGCACTTACTTGGTTAGAAGTGTTCTTGATCGGTACACTGGGATTGTTTACATCTTCATAAGTTGCACTGGCAATGTTATTAATCCCCTGACCAACTGTTGTCTGATTAACTTGCCGCTGGAACGTAAATGTTCCCGAACTTCCTGGCGAGACCGTTCCAGTTAAAGTGTTTGCATACTTAGTGACATCGCCAGTGGCCGTATTGCCACTTTGTTCACCACCCAAAAGATTATTAGCAAGACTGCCACTAAAATATTGAATTGTTCCGCTTGTTGTCTGTACCGAACCAAGCACATGCTTAGTATCAATTACAGCATCGCCATCGTTATCTTTTGCCCAATTATTTTGAATCCCATCTTCAGTAATGACTACATTACTGGCAGTCAAAATCACATTCCCGCTTCCGACTTGGCTGTCAGAAATGTTTTTGTACTGCACAACGTACTCAATAATATTGCCTGGTGCAGGTTGCTTGGGGGATGTCGAGAGAGTTCCATCAGTTCCTTGAACAGTTGGCCCAGTTCCCTGCAAGATCCGCGATTGTTTTAGCTGCTGAAGAAATCCAGTATAGAGACGGTTAATCGTATCGTTTTTTACCGAATCGTCTGCTTCGCCGTTACCATTGGCATCAATGAATGCCGTGATGGGCACAGGAAAACCCCGCTCAATGTTGGTATCCGTTGAAAGAGGTGTACTGGCGGGCAGATCAATACTGACTGTATAGTCAGCAGTTGCGTTGACGGCTAATGGCCCAATTTGAACGGGGTTAAATGAACCTACTGGGTTACCGTTTACAATGCCGCTGCCGCTTGTATAGTTAAAAACTGTGCCATTGTATGTGTAGATAGCAGATGCAGAGCCATAGGAAATGGTTACGATCGTACTGCTGGGCAAGTCAGTCAAGTTGGCTGGTGCAGAAGGTCGTAAAGAAATATAGGCTGCAGAAGTACCTGTATTCTTAACCGTGTTAGTGAAGGAAACTGCTCCTGGGTTGATGGTGCTTCCCGGCGATAGAGTTGCACTAACTTGGAAAGATTTATTGGTAAAGTCGTCGCTGTTACTTGTTGGCCCAATTGCATCAGGAGAATTGCTAGGGCCGTTGACAATATTTGGTGACATGCCAGAGAAATGGTCTGTAGTTGTTTAGTGCTGGAAAATGATTTGGACTACGTTTGGCAAAAACTGGGTGATGTTGTGATCAGCCAGGCAGATCACTAAATCTTTGGCATCAGTCAACGTAGATCACCCCAAGTTTCATCAGAACAGATCGTATTAGTGACAATTCTGACCAAGAGTGCCGAGATATCCAGCAAGCGAGAGAGATAATTCCTTCCCAGTCTTGTATAAATTAACTCCTAGGAAGAGTCAAGACTAGATCTCAAGCTTGATGAGTTGTCTAAGAAAGTTCTTTTATATACAATCAACTTGCATCGATTTACGGATCAAAAAACTTGAAAAAGTTCGAAGAAAGTCGATTTTCAGGCAAAAAACAAGATCAAGTTCTAATTGGTTAGATGTTAAGTTTAAAGAAAAGCTCAATTTGGTCGAAAAAAAGCTTGATTTCTAGATAAATAGATTTAGTTTTATAAAGTAGATATTTGGTTGATCTCAAAAAGGTACTTAAATGAAATCATTCAATTAAAGTTTGATTGTTGGGGGATGGATGATAAGCAAGATTGTACAAAGCCAGCTCAGACGAAGTGCCTGTCTAGGATTGGGGTTTGATCTTCGCCTGGTTTCGGTTGTTCAACAATCAGAGGTCTTCTCCGTAGGTTTCAGGAATTCTACGGAGAAGATGATTGCAAATTGTCCGCTTGTGATGATTCAAAACGAACCTAAGCCGGAGCGAGGTCTGCTGCGGTCAGTTGGTTGGGTGCGAGGTTGGCGATCTTGGCGAGCAGTGTTGTGCCATTGCTGAGGTTTAAAAAGCCATTGCTCACCGTCAGGTTCAAAGAGTCGAAACCCACACCCAAGGGCAAAACGAGGCGATCGATGCCGACTTCAAAATCGAGAATCGTATCAGTGCCTTCACCAATCACAAAGCGATCGCTTCCTGTGCCGCCGATCAGGGTGTCTTCGCCCCGATCGCCGCTGAGCAGATCATCGCCATCGTTGCCAAACAGCAGATCCGCTCCCCGACCGCCAAAGAGCAGATCGTTACCAGTTCCGCCGCAGAGGGTATCCGCCTGTTGGTTGCCAAAGAGCGTGTCGTTCCCGTCACCGCCCGCCAGCCAATCGGTTGCTGCGCCACCCCATAGCCAGTCAGAGTCACCTAGCCCCAAGAGTTGGTTGCTTTCGGCATTGCCCCACAGGATATCTGCGCGATCGGAACCAGTTTGGGTGCGATCGGGCATCAGCAAGGGCGGTTGACACCCATAACCGCTGTCCCCGATCGGGAAAGAACTGAGGCTGGGGGGAACCTGTCCAGCAACCGGGAAATCATAGATTGCCGGTTCGCCGTTGGTGCGCAGCACAACGCGCCCGTCATAGGTTCCCGGTTGCTCCGTGAGTGCCAAAGTTACTGGGAGGGTGGTGCTGGGCAGAACAACGGGCGGCAGGGGTTCCAAAATGGAAAAGCCCTTGGGGAGTTGCAAATCCAAGAGCTTCAGGGGTTCTGAGCCAATGTTGGTGATGCTGATCACCTGTTGGGGCCGGGCTGCGCTGTCTGTGGTTGCTGAGGGTTGGGTGAGCTGTATGGGGGCGGTGGTGTCGTCAAGGATGATTGGCCCGCCCCGATCGAGAGTCACGATCAGTCGAGGCGGCAGGGGCGGCGGTGGGGCGATCGGGCTGCTGGGGAGAAGTTCTGGGCTGGGGGCGATCGGGGCCGGAGCCACAAAAACTGGAGCAACAGGAGCCGGAGCCAAACCACCAGCCGGACTCAGGGGACTGGGGGAGCTGATGGCCCCGTCGTTATCTTCAATCTCGATCGTTTGTACCAGGCTGCTGCCGGGGGTCAAGCCACTGGTCGTTGCTTTCAGGGTAATGGTGGCAGTTTCGGTTCCTTCCACCATCGCGTCATCCATCACCGTGAAGGTGACGGAGCCGGTTGTGTTGCCGTTGGTGATGCTGATTTGGGGTTGGCTGAGCTGATAGTCTTCCGGGGTGATGTTTGCCCCGCTGACTTGGAATTCAATGGTTTGGTCACTGACAACGGCCCGGGAAGCGGTGGCCGTAACGGTGATGACGGTTCGATCGGTTTCGGTTCCTTTGTTGTGGCTGACCGAGAGATTGACGGTGGGGTTGGGTGTGCCGGTGAGGGAGAAGTCATCGATCGCCAAACCATGATCATCCCCCGTGTCATTTCGCTCCACCCAACGAAGCCAGAGGGTGTCATTGTGGGCCCAGCTCAAGCCGGACAGTGCGCCTCCAACGCCCGCAACCCGCCCTGCAACATTCCCGTCAACCATGCCAGCCGTTTCAGTGGCAACGGGCGAAGTCCAATTGAATCCACTGCCCGGCGCTGTCCAGGTTGGAACGGTTGTGAAACTGCTACCAAAGCCATATTCCAACACCATGGTTTGCGCAGTGGCGTTTCCCCCATTTCGCCACTGTTCACCCGCAAAGGAAATTGTGAGATGATTAATCATCGTGCCAGTGGTGTTTTTGGCCGCAAACGCGATCCATCCGGCAATGTTTCCGCTGGCAGGACTCCCGAAATATGTACCGCCTGAGCCAATGCCGCCTAAGGCTCGATCGCTCTCTTCATTGATGCCAAAGCTATAGAAATTGCCTGTGTTGTCGTTGCCTCGGCTCGATCGATAAGATTCTAAATCTTGGCCAGGAGCGGGCTGGCGAAACAAATACCAGCCGAGCAGCGTAGTGTTATTAGTCCAATCTAGCCTACTGTTAGAACCACTCGAATTGAGAGTGTCGAAGTTCTGACTATAGGAACCGCTAAATGAAATAGCCATTGATGCACCCTGGCTTCAAATCTTTTGAATGACGGGTTGTTTAAGTTATGAAGTCGGTAGTAATTTTATCTTGAATAGGATGATGATTGGTATCACAAAGAACGGACTCTAGGCGAGCTATGCTTATCAGTCATTTGAACAGTCATTACCATAGCGACCATCAACAGTGCCAAAAACGCAAAAACAAGGAGCGAAGGCCCCTTGTTTTCAGCAGTCTTGAAAAACTGGCTTAAAAGGTATGTTTAATTGGTCTGAGTCGATCGGCAACCATCCAATCAGGCTTGAAATTGAGAAGCCTACACCCGATCGCCCAGCCTCAGCGAGCGATCGAATGTAGGAGCATTCACAACCTCAAATTCAACAGAATCACCTGTCAGAAAAGACCCACAGAATCCGCGCTTTAGGCACGGCTCAGGGGCGTTGCCGGCACAAAGCTCGGCACCACCACATCGCTGTTCTGTTTGGTCAGTTGGTCATACAACCGGTTGGTGTTCGGGAAGTTCGCCGCTGGCAGCGTCGGGAACCGGCGATAGGGAACCGTATCCTCACCGAAGCACTCCGCATATTCCGGCGTGTTCAGCATGGCCGACACAAAACCCTTCAGACCTTCCGTCGCCAGAATTTGGTTGTACTTGCGGATTTCCACCTGGTTCAGCGGTGCCCGACCCAAGAAATGCTTCAGACCCAGTTCGATCACCTTCGTGTTCGGATAGGGGGCATAGAATTCCTTGGTGTACAAGCGAGAGCCGCCCAATGACTCGATGAATTCCTTCATCGTGATTTCGCCATTGCCCAGCTTGCTTTCCAGCGCCGTGAACTCAGCCCGCACGATGTAAGGATCCAAGTCGCGCTCAAAGACCTGACGATAGGCCGCCGCGATCGCCGTTTTCAGGGCCACCTTGTCGGTCGTGGTCGTCAGCTTGAAGGTCTTGGTTTGCTCGCGACGACGGCTCACCCCTTGGCCAGCGCGGTTGCTCGCATCCCCTTCCGTACGGATCGAGAGCGGTTGTCCCAGCTCCACAAAGCGCGGTGCTTCCGGTTCCGGCTTGGTCAGCACGCCCTTGAAGCCCAAGTTACCCGGACGAGTCGTGCGCAGGGCTTGGCCACCCGCCGTCAGATAGCGTTCGTAGGGAACCGTATCTTCCCCAAAGGCTTCCGCATATTCCGCCGTATCGAGAATTGCATCAATCAAGGCATAGAACCCTTGCTTGGCACAAATGTCGAAGTACTTGTTGGTTTCGTTGCGACCGTAGGTGGGGCGACCCAACAGGCGACGGTGAATATATTCCACCGCCTTCATCACGTACAACGAACTCCAGTAGGTCTTGCGGAACAAATCCGACTTGGCCAACTGACGAATGAATTCCTTGACCGTGATGTTGCCGTTTTCCAGCTTGATTTCCGCCACCGTCAGGCGCTGGCCTTCATACACATCGCGGCCAAACACTTGCAGGTAGGCAGCGCGGATGACGGCTTGGGTGGTGCTTTCCGAGAAGCGAATGCTGGCGGTCTTCACCGACTTGCCAATCCCGGGCAACTGATCCAGCTTGAACACCTTGGGCCCCATCGAGCCAGGAGCCTTGCCCACTGCACCCGGGTTGCTCAGTTGGTTCTCAATCCCGGCACCACGCTTGATCAGAATCCGGCGGGTATCCTTGCCAAAGGGCGCAGGTCGGTTCTTGGGATTGCGGGTTTCTTTCGGGAAAATTGCCCCAAACTGAATTTCCAGCGGATCATTACCAACCCCGTAGGGATGCTGATCGCGCAGGGGTTGCACATAGTCCCCAAAGGTGGTGATGAATTGGGGAACCTTGCGGAAGGGGGCGCTGTAGTTGAACAGGTCGATCTGCGGGCCCCAGTTGCGGCACTCTTGGGCTTCTTGACCCAGACCACGCAGGTAAGGCACGGTTTCTTCGCCAAAGTAATCCGCGTATTCTTGCGAATCGACCAGGGCATCGACCAGGGCCGCCAAGCCGCCACTCGAGACGATCGAGAAGTACTTTTGCACTTCTTCGCGGGACGAAGGGCCACGACCCAGAATGTGACGGAAAGCAAGTTCCAGAGCACGGCTGTTGATGAACGGCTCAAAGAACTGCTTGCGGTACAGGGGCGACTTGGCCAAACGGCGGATGAATTCCTTCATGGAAATTTCGCCGTTTTTGACCTTGGATTCCAGGTCAGAAATTCCCAAGGAGTAAGCGCGGGTGATGTCGCGCTCAAACACTTGGCGATAGGCCGCTTTCACCGCATCGTTCTTTTCGGTGGCCGACAGGCCGGGCTTCATCGCGTACTTAACGCGCTTTTCAGCGGCGTTGGCGTAGATTTGCGGCAGGGCCAGACCCTGTTGATCCGCCGAAGGCCGCTGACGCACCTTGTTGGACGGTGTGGGGGCCTTGAACTCCGTTAGCAATACGTCAAAGTATTGCTTGACGATTTCCGTGGCGTTGGCATCATCGCGGAAGTAGGTGAGGGCCGCTTGCTTCATGCCCTCGATCGCCACGATCGTGGCGGCCGTGGAACAGGCGTTTTCGATGATTTCGCGCAGACCACGGGTGTTCACGGCGATGATCGTCGGGTCACCGGCCACGATCGCGTAGGTCACATAGCGCAGAAACCAGCTCATGTCCCGCAGGGACTTTTGCATGTTCCGGGGGCCATAGCGGGCAACACTAATGGGCCGGAAGCCAGCGGGAATGGGCGCGGAGGGGGTCAAGAAAAAGTCGCGCAGACCACTGAACAGGCCACCGCCGCTGCTCTTGGCTTCCACGTAGGTGACGGTGCCGAAGGTCATGCCTTCCTGCACCGTCTTGGCTACGGGGTTGGTGGTGGTGGCCATTACCGGTTCATCCGTTGGCGGCTTTTCCAAGAAAGCCAGGGGCGAACCACCGGTAAAGATCTTGTTGGCTGCTCGCGAGACGATGATTTCGGCGTTAACCGTCAGGACTTGAGCAATGGCCAGTCGTTGAGCACCGGAGCTAAAGAAAGTTTTAAGTTCGCTGAGTTCCGCTGGGGCTAGGTAGCGATCTTGTTGTTCTGCTTGGGAAATTTTAGATACGGGAACAGTGCTGTAGAGCTGCGGACGGGCAACCGAGCTTCCACCACTTGCTTTAACGCTCATGAGATTCTAATGGTCCTTTTCTAAGTCAGGTGAACGACCGTACCGGGTTCTGTGACATTGGACAGAACCTTTAGCCCTTAGCCTCAGGTTGGCTCGACGCTGGCAACCCTCAACGGCTGTCGGCGAACATGGAAGGGACGATCTCAACTCAATATGGTTGTGAATCCACCCATTAGACTAAAACGATTCTGTGCGTGGGGCGGCCTTTGTTAAGAAGTGTGTATGCTTCTCAGGCGGGCGATCGCAGGCATTGGAAGGGCAGGGGGTGCGATAGACTCGATCGCGGTGATCACCCTTGCGAGTCCTCGTTTCAGCCTCTTTTCAGCAATTCCTATATAAACAATCAACCCAATCAACCCCCTATTCAATTCCGATGGAAGCACAGCGCACCGCCCAAACCCTCGCCGCCGTCCAAAAGCTCTACGATACCTATCCGTTTCCGCCAGAACCCCTGTTGGATGAACCCCCGCCGGGCTATAACTGGCGCTGGAATTGGCAAGCGGCGCATCAGTTTTGCACGGGCAGAAAGGCGGAACGCACTGATATTCGAATTTTGGATGCGGGCTGCGGCACGGGTGTGGGCACTGAATATTTAATGCACTTGAACCCGGAAACCAAGATCACGGCGATCGACCTGAGTTCAGAGGCGTTGGGCGTGGCTCGGGAACGGTGTCGGCGGACGGGCGATCGGGTTCGCGGAGGCGATCGCGTAGAATTCCGACACCTCAGCCTTTACGATGCCCAGGAAATTTCCGGCAAATTTGATTGGATCAACTGCGTTGGCGTGTTGCACCACCTGCCCGATCCGGTGCGAGGCATTCAATCCCTGGCCGCCAAGCTAGCTCCCGGTGGCCTCATGCACATTTTCGTTTACGGGGAACTGGGTCGTTGGGAAATCCAGTTGATGCAGCGAGCGATCCGCCTGCTCCGTGAAAGCCCCACGGGCCCGGCAGATTCCAATCCCTATCGTGATGGTGTTCAGATTGGACGATCGCTATTTGCGGCCTTACCCGAAACCAATCGGTTGGTGCGGCGGGAACAGGAGCGCTGGTCGATGGAAAACCAGCGGGATGAGTGTTTCGCAGACATGTATGTCCATCCCCAGGAAGTGGACTACAACATCGATACCCTCTTTGAATTAATTGAGGCCTCGGGTCTGGAGTTCCTGGGCTTTTCCAACCCTGATTACTGGCAGCTCGATCGCCTCTTGGGCAGCAATCCAGAGCTGATGGCGCGAGCCGAGGGCTTGAGCGATCGACAGCGCTATCGCCTGGTGGAATCGCTGGATCCCGAAGGAGCTACCCACTACGAGTTTTGGTTAGGTTGCCCGCCGGTCAATCGTCTCACCTGGGAAGACTCCAGCGCCCTGGCCGCGGCCCTGCCGAGCCTGAATCCCTGTATGGATGGCTGGCCCAGCCGTTGTCTATTTAATCAGGACTATCGGATTGTCAGCTTGGACGATGCCACTTTCCAGTTTCTCAGTGCCGTGGCCGCCAATGAAACCGCTGACCAACCCCAGTCGATCGCCCAACTCCTAAGCCAGCAGCCGGGCTTCACCCTCGAAAACGTGCGATCGTTGCTTGATCAGCGCCTGTTATTGCTGACTCCCCAACGCTAATTCAATCCCTAGCCAACCACCCGCTAAATCCGGGCGCAGTCAAAATAGCTCCCCCCAGCAACCTCGCCCATTTCCCGTGAAAAACGCGCAACACCTGCGTGGTACAATCGCACCTGGCTTAGGGCCGCCGGGCCAGCATTCAACAGCCAGGAGTTTGCAACCGATGGACTCTCCAACGGTCGAACCAGTCACCGCCATGCCGGAAGTTTCTCCCGAAGCGATCGAGGGCACTTCCGAAAACGGCGCAGCCATGGAGGAATACTACAAACTCCAACGGGAGCTATTAATCGGCTCCTTGGTTGTATCCCTGGTGATTTTTCTGTCTGTTTGGGCCACCTACAGTCTCAACACTGCCCTGAGCTATTTGCTGGGAGCGCTGGTGGGCATTGTATACCTGCGAATGCTGGCCAAAGATGTCGCTACCCTGGGTAATGGCAAACAGCAATTGAGTAAAACTCGGCTAGCACTTTTTGTAGCCATTTTTCTCATTGGTGCTCGAGTTCAGCAACTTGAACTGTTGCCAATCATCCTTGGTTTTCTGACCTATAAGGCTGCTCTAATTTTCCACACGTTGCGCGCGATCGCAAAGCCCAACCCTTAGGCTAATTGCGAGAGCAATCTCGTCAAATGCCTATGCAAAACAGCGTTGCTATGTTCGATCTTTTTTCAAACATTCCGTTCTCTCCGCTAGCAGAACTGGAAGTTGGTCAACACTTCTATTGGCACATTGGCAACTTCAAGGTACATGGGCAAGTTTTCCTTGCCTCTTGGATTGTCCTAGGGCTACTGATCGTTACTTGCATCTTGGCAACTCGTAACATTCAGCGAGTACCGTCGGGATTGCAAAACTTCATGGAATATGCCTTGGAGTTTATCCGCGACCTTACCAAAACCCAAGTGGGCGAAAAAGAATATCGAGCATGGGTTCCCTTTGTTGGCACTTTGTTCCTATTCATTTTTGTGTCGAATTGGGGTGGTGCACTCATTCCTTGGAAACTCGTTGAGTTACCGTCTGGTGAATTGGCTGCTCCTACCAACGACATCAACACAACGGTTGCCCTGGCACTGACCACATCGGTCGCCTATTTCTATGCAGGATTGAGCCGAAAAGGGTTGGGTTACTTCGCCGATTACGCGCAGCCGACCCCGATCATGGTTCCCTTCAAAATCATTGAAGACTTTACCAAGCCGCTGTCGTTAAGCTTCCGTTTGTTTGGTAATATCCTAGCGGATGAACTTGTGGTGGCTGTACTGGTCTTCCTGGTTCCCTTGTTCGTGCCCATTCCGCTGATGGTTTTGGGGCTGTTCACGAGTGCAATTCAAGCCCTGATTTTTGCAACTCTGGCGGCATCCTACATTGGTGAAGCAATGGAAGATCACCACGGCGAGCATCACGACTAACGACCCCATTTTTAGGGGTTGTGAAACGGAGTCGTGAAAGCATCAATTGGGGATTGTTTCCCTTCTAATTACAAGACTCTCAACAACAATTCAAGGACGGACTACGACAATGAATCCTACGATTGCTGCTGCTTCGGTTCTGGCTGCTGCTCTGGCTGTGGGTTTGGGTGCAATTGGCCCCGGTATCGGTCAAGGTAATGCGGCTGGTCAAGCTGTGGAAGGGATTGCTCGTCAACCGGAAGCAGAAGGCAAAATCCGTGGCACCTTGCTGTTGAGCTTGGCGTTCATGGAAGCTCTGACGATTTACGGTCTGGTGGTGGCACTGGTGCTGCTGTTCGCTAACCCCTTCGCTTCGTAAATTTGGTTTTCGGCTTTTGCGAACGAGTTTTACCTGAGGCGGCGAAAGGTGCTTGCTTGATGCGAAAGCCTTTTGCTGCCCCAACTCGCGAAAAGGGGCTGTCAACCATCTGCTGGGAGTAAGCGAAATGCTATACGCACTCGTACCAACGCTGTTGGCAGCGGAGGCAGAAGGGGGTCTGTTTGACCTTGATGCCACCCTGCCCCTGATGGCAGCGCAGTTTCTAATTTTGGCTTTGATTTTGAATGCGGTTTTGTACAAGCCCCTGGGACAAGCCATTGACCAACGGGCAGACTACATCCGCGGCAAGCAACTGGATGCACAAGAGCGCCTGGAGAAGGTGAAGTCGTTGACGGCGGAATATGAAAAGGCTTTGGCGGAGGCCCGCCGTAAGTCTCAGTCCATCGTAGCGGATGCCCAAGCGGAGGCGCAAAAACTGGCGGCTCAGACGGTGGCAGACGCACAACGACAGGCCCAATCGGAGCGGGAAGCGGCTCAACAGGAGATTGACAGTCAACGGCAGACGGCTTTGGCTGCCCTGGACGGTCAAGTGGCGGTGCTGAGCCGTCAGATTGTGCGGAAGTTGTTGGGTTTTGAGTTGGGATGAGGTTGTGATGACGAACATGTTTTTGGGTTCGATCGCCCCTCATCTGTTGGCCCATGGATCGTTCGGGATTAACACCGACATCCTGGAAACCAATGTGATCAACCTGGCGATCGTGTTGGGGGTTCTGGTCTACTTTGGTCGTGGCTTCTTGGGTAACCTGCTGGGAACCCGGAGAGCGGCGATCGAAGAGGCAATCACCGAAGCAGAAAAGGCGCAAGCGGAAGCTGTGAAGGCCTTGGAAGAGCAACAGCGCAAACTGGCTCAAGCCCAGGCGGAAGCAGAGCGAATCACTGCTGAAGCAAAGGTTGCAGCTGAGCGGACGAAGGAAGCCATTTTGGCGAAGTCCACCCAGGATGTGCAACGGATGCGCGAGGCCGCTTCCAGTGACTTGGCGGCTGAGCAAGAGCGTGTGATTACGCAATTGCGGCAGCGGGCTGTGGCCGCAGCGCTGGAGCAGGTCAACGACCAACTGCGCTCGCGCTTGAATTCGGATCAACAGCGGGATTTGGTTGATCGGAGCTTGGCCCTGATTCAAGGGGGAGGGAACTAACGATGCAAAGCAGTTCAATGATCGCCAGCATCGCCGAGCCTTACGCGCAAGCTTTGATGACCTTGGCTCAAAAGGAAAGCTTGGTGGAGCGTTTTGGCGAGGATGTGACCTACCTACGAGGTTTGCTAGCAGCCTCGGATGAGCTGGGCGCTCTCTTGGCTAACCCGTTTGTCAAGGCGGACGATAAGAAGTCTGTACTCGATCGCCTGGCGGGTGAAACTCTGCACCCGTTGACGGCGAACTTTTTGAAACTCTTGGTCGATCGCAAGCGGATTGCGCTGCTGGATTCGATCGCCCAGAAATATCAAGACCTGCTGCGCCAGTTTACGAATACGGCCTTGGCGGAAGTGACTTCTGCGGTGGAACTGACGGAAGAGCAACGCCAAAGCGCCATTGAGCGGGTGAAACAGCTCACCGGGGCCGCCAGCGTGGAACTGGTGACGAAGGTCGATACCGATTTGATCGGCGGCGTGATTATCAAAGTCGGCTCGCAAGTGGTCGATGCCAGCCTGCGTGGTCAATTGCGACGCATGGCGCTGACTTTGGGCGCGATCTAGCTCTGTTTGTGAGCAAATCCCGAGGGCCGCAACCAAGATAAGCACCCCAAACGCTGGAAACAACGTTGAAAACTAGGAGTCGCAGACCGTGATTGCAATCAGACCGGACGAAATCAGCAGCATTATTCAGCAGCAGATTGAGCAGTACGACAAGGATGTCAAGGTGGCCGACGTGGGCACCGTGCTGCAAGTGGGTGACGGGATCGCTCGTATCTATGGCCTGCAAAATGCCATGGCTGGTGAGCTGCTGGAGTTCGAGGACGGTACTGTGGGTATCGCACTGAACCTCGAAGAGAACGATGTGGGTGCTGTGTTGATGGGTGACGGCCTCAACATCCAAGAAGGCAGTACCGTTCGTGCCACCGGTAAGATCGCGGCGATTCCGGTGGGTGATGCGGTTGTGGGCCGGGTTGTGGATGCGTTGGCTCGCCCGATCGATGGTAAGGGCGACATTGCCTCCTCGGAAACCCGTCTGATCGAATCGATGGCCCCTGGGATTATCGCCCGGAAGTCCGTGTGCGAACCGATGCAAACCGGGATTACGGCAATTGACTCGATGATTCCGGTCGGGCGTGGCCAACGGGAGCTGATCATCGGTGACCGCCAAACGGGTAAGACCTCGATTGCGATCGACACGATCATCAACCAAAAGTCCGAAGATGTGATTTGCATCTACGTGGCGATCGGGCAAAAGGCCTCCTCCGTGGCCCAGGTGATCGATGTACTGAAGGAATCGGGCGCGCTGGACTACACCATCGTAGTGGCCGCCAACGCCAACGCCCCCGCTACCCTGCAATACTTGGCCCCCTACACCGGCGCTGCCATTGCTGAGTACTTCATGTACAAGGGCAAGGCTACCCTGGTGGTTTACGATGACTTGTCCAAGCAGGCCCAGGCTTATCGCCAAATGTCCCTGCTGCTGCGTCGTCCGCCCGGTCGGGAAGCTTACCCCGGCGACGTGTTCTATCTCCACAGCCGCTTGCTGGAGCGCGCCGCCAAACTGAGCGATGAGCTAGGTGGTGGCAGCATGACGGCTCTGCCGATCATCGAAACCCAAGCCGGTGACGTGTCGGCCTACATCCCGACCAACGTGATTTCGATTACCGACGGTCAGATCTTCTTGTCCGCTGACCTGTTCAACTCGGGTCTGCGCCCGGCCGTGAACGCTGGTATCTCCGTATCCCGCGTGGGTTCGGCTGCCCAAACCAAGGCCATGAAGAAGGTAGCCGGTAAGGTGAAGCTGGAACTGGCTCAATACGATGACTTGGCTGCTTTTGCACAGTTCGCCTCCGACTTGGATAAGGCGACCCAAGATCAGTTGGCCCGTGGTCAGCGTCTGCGGGAACTGCTGAAGCAGCCCCAATACGCGCCTCTCGGTGTGGATGAGCAAGTGGCGGTCATTTACGCCGGGATTAACGGCCATTTGGATGAAATTCCGGTCAACCTGATCACCAAGTTTGTGGCGGGTCTGCGGGATTACCTGAAGAATAACAAGGCTGGCTATGGTGAAGCCGTGCGCAGCACCAAGCAACTGACGGAAGAGGCGGAAACCCTGCTGAAGGAAGCGTTGACTGAGTACAAGCAAACCTTCTTGGTTGCTCAGTAATCATCGCGAATCAAGCGATCGCCTAGGGTCTTCTACCCCGGGCGATCGCGCCCCCTAGCGACTCAGGCGACTCAAAGGACTCCACAGCTATGGCAAACCTCAAGGCAATTCGCGACCGAATTCAGTCCGTTAAAAACACTAAAAAAATTACTGAAGCCATGCGCTTGGTTGCCGCCGCAAAGGTGCGCCGGGCCCAAGAGCAGGTAAACAACACCCGCCCCTTCGCCGATCGCTTAGCCCAAGTGCTCTACGGCTTGCAATCGCGCCTCAAATTTGAAGACGTAGATCTGCCACTCCTGCGGCAACGAAGCATTAAAACCGTAGGTATTTTGGTGGTTTCAGGCGATCGGGGCCTCTGTGGTGGCTACAACGGTAATGTGATCCGTCGGGCCGAGCAACGCAGCAAAGAGCTGCTTGCTGAAGGGGTCAACGTCAAAATGATCGTGGTGGGTCGCAAGGCAAACCAATACTTCAGCCGCCGGGGCTACGATGTCGCGGCTGTTTATGACGGTCTAGAGCAAATCCCTAGCGCGTCGGAAGCATCGCAAATTGCAGACGAGCTGCTGTCGCTGTTCCTCTCGGAAACGGTCGATCGCGTTGAACTGGTCTACACCAAATTTGTATCGCTGATTAGCTCCCGTCCCGTAGTCCAAACCCTGCTGCCGTTGGATCCGCAAGGTTTGGAAGCTTCGGATGACGAGATCTTCCGGCTGACGACCCGTGGCGGACAATTCCAAGTGGAGCGTGAGCGGGTCGATTTGCCCACCACACCCTTGCCGCGCGACACCATCTTTGAGCAGGATCCGGTACAGATTCTGAATGCGCTCTTGCCGTTGTACCTGAACAACCAACTGCTGCGGGCCCTGCAAGAGTCCGCCGCCAGCGAGTTGGCTGCTCGGATGACTGCCATGAGCAACGCCAGCGAGAACGCCAAGACCCTGATTGGCAGTTTGACCTTGACTTACAACAAGGCACGGCAGTCCGCTATTACCCAAGAAATCCTGGAAGTGTGCGGTGGTGCTGAGGCGCTGCGCTCCTAGGGATTGGCTAGGGATTCGAGAGAAGAACCATGAGCACGACCTATCAGGTTGAAATTCAGCACGAAGGGCAAACCCACGTCCTGCAAGTGGCGGATGACACGCCCATTTTGACGGCGGCAGCAGCGGCGGGGCTGACGCTTCCCAGCTCTTGCAATGCGGGGGTTTGCACGACCTGTGCTGCCCGCGTAGTGGAAGGGACGATCGAGCCAGGCGACAGCATGGGCTTGAGTCCGGATTTGCGCACGAAGGGGTTTGCGCTCCTTTGTACCGCCAAGCCCCGTTCTAACCTCAAAATCCAAACTGGTTGTGAGGATGAGGTTTACGAACTGCAATTTGGTCAATTCCAAAAATAAATTTGGACTTGGGAAAACTTGGCTGTTGGGCGATCGCTGGATCGCTCGATCCAAACCGAAATCTACAAAGCATCAGGCGCAAAATCTTGACCCTAGATTTTGATTCGCCTGGTGTTTTGTCTTTTCGGCAGTTGAGCGATCGGGACAAAAATCACAGACTCGGAACGGCCCTCAAAGATTAGCTGTCTGAGGAAGGATGTTAAAAACTGTTAATCCAAGCGAGGGTCAACGGGCTTCATGCCTGAGAATAAGTGTTGATTTGCCGGGGAGGACACCGAGTGCGGTCTCAGGACTGTCGCTGGTGGATTTCGAGCTAAGGGTTAAACGACCTGGCTTAGAAAATTTCTCGTTGCTCCCGCTGCCTGAGCAATCGCAGCGATGCTAGTCGTTTCCTCGGTGGAAGCCCCAATCTCCAGTCAAAACTTTTTTCCTTTCGGAGGAGTTTATTCAATGAGTATCGTCACGAAGTCAATCGTGAATGCCGACGCTGAGGCCCGCTATCTCAGCCCCGGCGAACTGGATCGCATCAAGGCTTTCGTGTCCACCGGCGCTCAACGCCTGCGCATTGCCCAAATCCTGACCGATGCCCGTGAGCGCATCGTTAAGCAAGCCGGCGAACAACTGTTCCAAAAGCGCCCCGATGTGGTTTCGCCCGGTGGTAACGCTTACGGTGAAGAAATGACCGCAACCTGCCTGCGCGACCTGGACTACTACCTGCGTCTGGTGACCTACGGCATCGTGGCTGGCGACGTGACCCCGATCGAAGAAATCGGTTTGGTGGGCGTGCGCGAAATGTACCGCTCGCTGGGTACCCCGATCGACGGCGTGGCTGAAGGTGTGCGTGGCATGAAGGCTGCTGCTGCTGGTCTGCTGAGCGGCGAAGATGCAGCTGAAGCTTCGGCTTACTTCGATTACGTGATTGGCGGCTTGAGCTAAGACCTGGGTTCTCCCTCGCTAGCTTGACTTGCTTCGGCTTTAATGAAAGCCATTTCCTTGCAAAACCGACTTATTCAAAAACGATCATGCAAGACGCAATTACCTCCGTCATCAACTCCTCCGACGTTCAGGGCAAGTACCTCGACTCGAGCGCTCTGGATAAGCTGAAGAATTACTTCGCTACCGGCGAACTGCGCGTGCGCGCTGCTAACGCGATCGGCGCTAATGCTGCCACGATCGTCAAGGAAGCTGTTGCTAAGTCGCTGCTGTACTCCGATGTGACCCGTCCCGGCGGCAACATGTACACCACCCGTCGCTATGCTGCTTGCATCCGCGACCTGGACTACTACCTTCGCTATGCCACCTACGCCATGTTGGCTGGCGATCCTTCGATCCTCGATGAGCGCGTGCTCAACGGCTTGAAGGAAACCTACAACTCCTTGGGCGTGCCCATCGGCACCACCGTGCAAGCAATCCAAGCCATGAAGGAAGTGACCGCCGGTTTGGTGGGCTCTGACGCTGGTAAGGAAATGGGCGTGTACTTCGACTACATCTCCTCGGGCTTGAGCTAAACAACAAATGGCTTGGCTGAATTTCGACTCACCGGGTTGATGGTTGTGGTTTCCCCTGTTGGGTTGAAATGAGTGAAGCCACGGGGTCTGGGATAGTTGCTGAACGCTCAAAGTTGCATAGGCTCCGCGATCGCGTTGTCTGGTTAGCTTTGGGGGCAGCACGGCTCAGACCTCGTTGTTTAAGGACTTGGTCTGAATTTTGGTCAGATTTGTCGTTGAAGTCACAAAGGTTTCTCGCCATGCGGATGTTTAAAATTACGGCTTGCGTGCCGAGCCAAACGCGAATTCGGACGCAGCGCGAGCTGCAAAACACCTTCTTCACGAAGCTGGTTTCCTACGACAACTGGTTCAAGGAACAGCAACGCATCCAAAAGATGGGTGGCAAAATCGTGAAGGTCGAGCTGGCTACGGGCCGCCCGGGCACGAATACGGGTTTGCTGTAGATTGGCAAACTGTGAACCGCCTGATCGGTTCCTTCTGTCCTTTTGGGGTCAGGTGGATCGATCGAGTCGGTGACCCAACCCTCAGTCATTTTTGGAATTGGCACACCAATTCCGAACTCAGCCGATCGCGAGTGACAAGTGAGCCTGCCTACGGGTAGCTGAAACTTGTGGCTCGCGATATTGTTTTGAATAGGTATTTTGCATCAGCATTGTTTGAAGTCAGCAGCACTTGGCCTCCGCTGGTGGGGTTGCTTCCTGGTTGTCTTTGCCCCTTGAGGTTGCCTGCAATCCATGGCCCAACGTCGCCCCCTTGTTTGGAGTGATTGGCTCACACAGTTCCGAACCTCCGTGGGGTGGTCGGCCGTGGGCTGGGCCGACGAAGCCCGCTGGTTGCGTTGGCTCACCTTCTTTTGGCTGTTTGTGGGGTTTCTGATTTTGCTATCTGCTTCCTACGCCAGTGCGGAAGCTACGGAAGGAGACGGTTGGTACTACTGCAAACGGCAATTACTGTGGATCGCGGCGGGCTTGGTGGGATTCCAAACGGCCGTTTCCCTGCCCCTGCGTTACGTGCTGGCGATCGCCCACTGGGGATTGCTAGTCACCTTAATGCTGATGTGGGCGCTGCTGGTTCCTGGTCTTGGGCGATCGGCCAACGGAGCCGTTCGCTGGATTGAGATTGGGGTCTTGCCGATCCAACCCTCGGAACTCCTAAAGCCCTTTTTGGTGCTGCAAAGTGCCCGTATTTTGGGTCAGTGGGAACGGTTGACCGATCGCCATCGTTGGTTTTGGCTGGGAACCATCGGTGCAGTGTTGTTGGGGATCTTGTTGCAACCCAATCTCAGCACCGCAGCGGTTTGTGGGATGACCGTTTGGCTACTGGCGCTGACGGCGGGCTTGCCCTATGCCTATCTGCTCAGCGCGGCGGGAGGTGGGCTGGTTTTAGGGTTAATTAGCATCAGCCTGCGCACTTACCAGCAGCGGCGAATTGCCTCCTTTCTCAATCCTTGGGATGACCCCCTAGGCATTGGCTATCAATTGGTGCAAAGTCTCCTGGCGATCGGGTCGGGGGGCTGGTGGGGGACGGGGTTTGGCCTCTCGCAACAAAAATTAGCCAGCCTGCCCATCCAGTTCACTGACTTTATCTTTTCAGTGTTTGCGGAAGAGTTTGGCTTTGTCGGTTCCCTACTGTTGTTGACTCTATTAGTCGTTTATGGTGCATTGGGCCTGCGAGTGGCTGCCAATGCGAGCGATCGCTCCCTGCGACTGGTGGCCGTCGGTGCTGTGTTGCTGCTGGTGGGCCAAGCCCTGGTGAACATTGGCGTGGCAACCGGCGTGCTGCCAACTACAGGACTGCCATTTCCCCTCATGAGCTATGGCGGTAGCTCGATTATTGCCAGTCTGTTTCTAGCGGGGTTGCTGATTCGGGTGGCCCGCGAAAGCAGTGCGGCCACGGTTGTTCCCCTCGATCGCCGCCGGCCCCGTCGGCCTTAAAGACGCACCGCAATTTGTACTATCCCCGTAAAGGGAACCGGGCGATCGTATCAAAAAATACTCGTGTTCTACCGATAGTTAACAGCCATGACCATGCTGCATGATTGTTGAATGGCGTACAGACTGAAGCCACCAAAAGTTCAGAGTTAATCTGACTTTAGGCGATCGCTGACTTGATAGTCATTGACCGCCTAAAGTACCTAACAGCTAATAAGCTCAAATTCCAAACAATTGACTATCCCGATCGTCCCCGTTAATCAAAAACCAATCAAAAATCAATCAAAAATAACACAGCACTCATCAGCCATGAACCCAACAACTTGCATGAAATGAACCGTCTTGAATAACAGTTGCTAGATCCTTGCTTGACGCTTGATCACTAATTTCCTCCTTCCTCTCTGGATTGCTGTCGATGTTATCTTCTTCTGGGCATCCCGCCAAGGCCGACATCTTAATTGTGGATGACTTGCCAGACAATCTCCGTCTGCTGTCTTCTATGCTGGAGACCCATGGCTATCGCGTTAGAAAGGCAATTAGTGGTCGATTGGCATTAAGTGCTGCTCGATTGGCTGCACCAAATTTAATCCTTCTGGATGCTTGTATGCCAGATTTGGATGGATATGAGGTTTGTCGTTATTTAAAAGATGATCCTCAAACTCGTCATATTCCTGTTATTTTTATTAGCGCTTTAGATCGCCCAACCGATAAAGTTCATGCCTTTGAAGCCGGTGGAGTTGACTATATTACCAAACCTTTTCAGGTTCAAGAAATTCTGTCGCGAATTGAGAGCCAACTGCGGTTGTATGCCCTTCAGGAAGAATTGCGATCGGCTAATCGTCGCCTGACTGAGCAGAATGAACTGCTACACAAACAAATTGTTCAGCGCCAGAAAGTTGAAATTGAAATTCGGCTGTTGCTGGCGGCTTCCCAGGCGATCGGGCGAGCCTCGGATTTTGATGCATCCCTCGAAGCCATTTTGCGGCTGACTTGCCAAACCATTAAGTGGGATTGTGCAGAAGCCTGGGTGCCAAATGCCCACGGGACGGCGCTGGAGTGTAGCCCCAGTTGGTATGCCAGTGACCCATCTTTTCAAGCCTTTCGCCAAGCCAGTTTGCAGCTTCAGTATCGATCGGGAGAAGGAATGCCCGGCCGAGTTTGGGCCCAGCGCCAGGCGGAATGGCTGGAGGATTTGAGCTATCCGGGAATTTTTGCCCGTTCAGAGCTGGCCGCTAGTGTCGGTTTGCGATCGGCCTTTGCGGTTCCCATTTTGGACGGCTCCCAGGTTTTGGCGGTCTTGATGTTCCTGCGGCGACAGGCCTCGACCCTCGATAACAAAATTTTGCATCTGCTGGAGGCGGTGGGGACTCAGGCCGGAGCCTTGATGCAACGAAAACAGGCAGAACAGGCCCTGCGGGACTTGGCCCGGCGCGAAACCGCGATCGCCCGAATCATCACCCGAATGCGGCAATCCCTGGATCTGGATGAAATTTTTCTGGATACAACCGATGAGCTACGGCGGGCCCTGCTCTGCCATCGAGTGGTGATCTATCGGTTTAATCCAGACTGGAGCGGTCAATTTTTGGTGGAGTCCGTGGCCGATGGTGTGCAGCCCTTGGTCAGTCCGAGCGGAGTCACCAAGGATGTGGATCACTTGAATCCCGCCCTGTGCCACAAAACTTGGCAACTGACCCAAGGGGGCCCCTTCAACTTGGGAGCCAGTTATGTCAGTGCCAGCGATGTGGAGCAGGCGGATTTGGCGGACACCTGTTTGGAATTGCTCGATCGATTGGCGGCCAAAGCCTTTATTTGTGTACCCATTCATTGTGGACGGGAACTGTGGGGAGTCCTGGGAGCCTATCAAAATGAACGCCCCCGCACTTGGAGTGAATCAGACATCAAAATTCTGGTGCAAATTGGAGCACAACTGGGAATTGCTGTTCAACAAACCCAATTGGTGCAACGTCTTCAACACCAGTCCACGGAATTGCAACTGGCAAAAGAATTAGCCGATTCTGCTAACCGAGCCAAAAGCCAATTTCTGGCCAACATGAGTCATGAAATTCGGACTCCTTTGAATGCGGCTTTAGGCACAACCGATCTGCTGCTACAAACGCCCCTAAACCTTGAACAGCAAGACTTAGCCCGAATCTTAAAAACCAGCGGCGAGCACCTGTTGTCGTTGATTAATGACATTTTGGATTGGGCAAAAATTGAAGCTCGGGAAGTGCAGCTAGAGTCCATTCCCTTTGATCTAAATCAATGTATTGAAACCGTCGATCATCTCCTGCGGCCCCAAGCCCAAGCGAAAGGATTAACGCTTTTGACATTGCTGGATAGTAATGTGCCTTGGACGGTAGTAGGTGACCCCACAAGACTGCATCAAATTTGCATTAATTTGGTGGGTAATGCTATTAAATTCACGGATCAAGGACAGGTGGTTTTTCAAATGTCTTTGGAATCCCAATCAAACAAGATGGTGATAATTCACTGTGAGGTGCGAGATTCGGGGGTGGGGGTCTTGCCGGAGCATCGTCACAAGCTGTTTCAGTCTTTTTCGCAGGTGGACGCTTCCACAACCCGTCGCTATGGGGGCACTGGTTTGGGGCTGGCCATTTGTCGGCAGTTGGTGGAACTGATGGGGGGAGAAATTGGCTATGAGGCCAATGTGGGCGGGGGCAGTACGTTTTGGTTTTCAGTGCCCTTGCAGCGCCAGGCGTTGACAGATGAGGCGGAGCAATGGTCTTTTTTGCGCCAAGAACGGTTGCTGTTGGTGGATACGGATCCCCGCCAGCAATTGTTGATTGGTTCTCAGGTGCGGGCTTGGGGTGGGCGTTTGGATCGTGTGTCGGCGGATGAGGTGTTTGGGGCGATCGAGATGGCCAGCCACAGCGAAAACCCTTACACGATCGCCCTTGTGAATTTGGAAGATTTGGATTTGACTTGGGAACCGTTGCAGCGACAAATTCAGCAGCAACCAGCCTTGGCCACTTTGCACTGGATTCTGTTGCTGAAGCCGGAAGCAAGATCGCTGGGCCATCAACTGGTGGGTCAGGGGGTGATTAAGCATTACCTGACGATGCCGATTTTGGTTTCGCAACTGCTGGATGCGTTAACGGCCGCGGTGCGTCACGAGTCACCAACCTTGCCTGCGGTACTGGAGTCGCCCACGGTGGCTGAGCGTGATGGGCGATCGGCGGCGCGATCGCTCCATCCCCTGGTGCGGCCAGTACATTGCAAGATTTTGGTGGTGGAAGACACGCCCCTGAATCAACAAATTGTCTTGCGGCAGCTCAAGAGTTTGGGTTGGGAGAATGTGACCTGTGCTGACAATGGCCAACAGGCGATCGATCGACTGTTGCGGGAGCCGTTTGACTTGGTGTTGATGGATTGCTTGATGCCGGTGATGGATGGCTATCAGGCTGTGCAACGGTTGCGGGCAGAAGCGGGCCCCAATCGGGATGTGACGGTAATTGCCATGACGGCCAATGCTTTGGCTGGGGCCCGGGAGGAATGTTTGGCGGTGGGCATGAATGACTACATCAGCAAGCCCATTAGCTTGGCGGGTTTGGCGGCGGTGCTCGATCGCTGGGTGATTCCCATGAGTCGCAATTTGCATACGGAAGGCGACTTGCCCCCGACGGAACCGACTCCCAAGCCAATGCTGAGCGCTGGAAATTCCGCTTCTGAGTCAGCGCCGCCGATCGATCGGGAACGGTTGATGGAGATTTCCATGGGCGATCCGGAAGTGGCCCGTGAAATTCTCAGTATTTTTGTGGAGGGCATTCCGGAATATTTGGAAGCCCTCGATCGGGCGATCGAAAGCCAAAACATCAAGGAAGTCTATCGGCGGGCCCACCAAATTAAAGGTGCG
Source organism: Limnothrix sp. FACHB-1083 (assembly GCF_014696485.1). Lineage (NCBI taxonomy): Bacteria > Bacillati > Cyanobacteriota > Cyanophyceae > Pseudanabaenales > Pseudanabaenaceae > Limnothrix > Limnothrix sp. FACHB-1083. Next base: position 161,337 of record NZ_JACJQD010000011.1, read on the forward strand.
GCGGCCAATGCTGGCGTTTTGGAAATGCCGGATTTGGCTTGCCAACTCGAAACCAATGCCCTGGCCGATCGGCTCGATCGGGCTGAAATTTTGTCAGCTCAACTACGGGATGTGATGAATCGCGTTTGTGCCTATACTCAGCAGCTTGATCAACTTGATCAAATCGATCAAATTCAGGCCACCCCATCCCGACGTTGAACCGTTGATTAACCCTGTAAACCTCGACGCTGGCAACTGAAAACGAATGAAACGTTAATTCAGCCCCCCGTGGCGACGGCCGAACTAGTACCGAATGTGCAAAGTAACCGTGGCTTGGATCGTCTGCTCACCGGCCACCACGGGGGTGCTGGCGGCGGAGTCGGCCGCGCCTCGCAGCATGGGGCTGGGGATCGACATCATCGCCCCCTCTACCTGAATGCCCATCACTTCCTGCCGAGTTAGCCCCAAGGTTGCCAAAACCGCATCGGCCTGGGCTTGGGCATCACGGGTTGCTGCTGCCAAGGCCCGATTGCGCGCCGTGTTGTTGGTGGCATCATCGATCGTGAACTGCACCCCATCCACGCGGGTGGCTCCCGCTTTCACGGCCGCATCCATGAGCGCTCCGGATTCGGTGGCGGCAATTTCAAAGCTGACCGTGTTGGTGGCCACAAAGCCCACGGGTTTGCTGTTGTTGTCGTAGTAGGGGCTGAGATAAACGCCCGTGGTTTGCAGCTTTTGGACATTGCGACCCCGCAGCAGCGCCACCACCGCGCTCGATCGCTTGGCCATTTCCGCTTGGGCCGCTTCAGCGGTGGCGGCCCGGGCTTCCACCCCCAAGCTCACGCGGGCAGTGCTGGCGCTGACCAGTTCACTGCCTCGGCCCGTAACGGACAGGATTCGATTGAGCCGCTCTTGGGCTTGGGCGGGCAGAGCAGCGGCGATCGCCACAATCATGCCCAGCCCGATCGCCCCCAAGCGCAAACCAACGGCTGTTTCAAGGCGGGAAGATCTGTGGGAATTCAGCAAGCGCATCATGGCAAGGGTTAGCCATCCCTAGGGATGGGGTTCAATGGGTTCGTCGCCGCCAACCCCGATCGCCGTGTCCTGAATCGTCGCGCCTGTGAGGGTTAAGTCCAGCATCGACGCGCCGGTCACGTCCACGTCATTGAGGGTGGCGGCTGTGAGGTTTACCCGATCGAGCCTCGCTTGGGTCAGGATGGCATTGGTTAAGAATGTGCCGGTTAAATTAGCGTCCGTTAGGTCAGCACCGGTCAGATCGGCCCCTTCCAAGTTAGCGTTGGTTAAATCAGCCCCCCGCAAATTGGCATGGCGCAAGTCAGCCCCAATCAGGTGTGCTCCTTGCAGGTTTTGCCCCGCCAAGTTGGCCGCCGCTAAATTACAACCACCACAGAGGCCCGTTGCCAAAAGTTCTTTGAGGTCAGTGGGAGTCGTGGTTGCAGCGGGCTCCGCCGCCGCCCGCGAACCTACCGCACCGAGGAGCGCCGCTGCCAAGACGACACCACTAAGCCAACGCAGATGCCGATCGGTCATCACTCCTCCTACTTGCCCCGTGGAATGGGTTCTGGCAATGGTGAGCCGGGGGCAAGAACCTTTACTCTGAGCCTAGCGCGATCGCCCTGATCCCTCCGTGATCGGAGACGAATCTTAGGATTTAGCCATCGATAGCAATCTGCGAATTTGGCAAACTTCAAGACGATCGTTTAGGTTTCCGTCGCAGCGGGTGCTGGGGATGAGGCGATCGGGACAGTGGCTTGCAATTGCGCGATCGCCTCCAGCATTTCCCGCTCAAAGGTCACCTGGGCCCGATTGGTGCGGCCACCCACATAGAGCGATCGGCCCTCTTGCAACAGCCAGATTTGTGAGTGGGAAAAATAGCTCATCACCACGCCCACCATCAGCAATCCAAAGCCCAAATAGACGATCGGGATGCTGGGATCCGCCTTGATCTGTAGCCCCGTGCTGCCAATCAAATCATCCACGGCCAAGGTGAGGGTGCGATCGCCTAGGGTAATTGGGGTCGATCGGCCCACCCGCGTGGTGGCGATCGGGCGGCCCGTCGCGTCATAGATCAGCACCGCCCCTTGCAAATCTCGCGCCAGCAGCGAAACCCCCTCGCTCAAATCCGGTTTGGTGGGAACCCAAGTGCCCCAAATCCGGCCCGCGCCCGGCAGGTTCAGCTTGCCCATGGGTAGCTGAATTGATGGACTGTTGTTGATGCGTACCTTCACCGCTGCGATGCCCCAGTCGGTTTGGTACATGGTCACCCCTCGGTAGCGCAGGGGTTGATTCACAAAAATAGTTTGTCGATCGCGCTCTTGACCCGCTTGATCCAACACCGACAAATCTGAATAGAACTGGTCGATGTTGCCGTCCGGTAAATATTCAATCCAGAAGCGGTTGACCTTCACAGACCAATCTCGGGGCACATTACCCGCCGCCAAAGGGCCGCCGTCAATAATATTGGTGACTTGAAATGTTTGGCCGCTGGGAATCATTTCTTGGGCAATGAAACCAGTGAGCGCACCAATAATGCCGCCCAACAACACAATCAACATCCCCGCATGGACAATAATCGGCCCAATGCGGCCCACAATCCCCTTGCGTGCATACAAGCTGCTGCCTTCCGCAAAAACTCGGTAACCTTTGGCTTGCAAGAGAGGAGTGGCCGGGGCGATCGCGCTGCTGGCTTCCCCCAAGTCCAACCGGGCACTGAGGGCCAATTTCTCAAACTGTCTGGGGGCCCGGTAATAACTCCAATGCTGGGCAGCTTTTAGGGCCGGCCATTGGCGCAGGGCGGTGCAGGCGGCCAAGCTCGTGCCAAACAACACCAGCAGCCCCAAGTACCACCAGGTTCGATAGACGGTGTTCAGCCCCAAGGCCAGCAGCACTTTCCAGCTCAGGAAGCCAAACAGGGCCGGATCCTCTGGATAGTTTGCTTGATAGAACTCCAAGCCCTGGCCCTGCTCAATGACCGTGCCAGTGATGCTGGCCACCGCAATCACCAATAACAGGACGATCGCTAACCGCAGGTCAGCAATGATGCGCACCCCTGCGCGCCACCAGCTCCGCCCGATCGCTCCATCCAGGGGAGTTTGCTGCAATCCGTCATTTGCATCCATGGTTTTTGCCCTGACCTCAGTACTTTGGTCTTCCCTTAATTCGCCCTAGTGTGCCGATCCTGATGATTAGCGCATGATTAGCGCTGTGTTTTTGACCCTAATTCCCTAGCGTCTCATGGGGCTGGCAATCCGTTGACTGGCAATCCGTTGGCTGGCAATCCGTTGGTTATTCACCCTAGCCGATCGGTAACCGACTGAGCAGCGAAAATACGCCGAATCCCACCAATAACGCGCCACTGGTGGGCACAATCCAGCCCGATCGACTCCGCAGCGCCAACAAGCTCTTCAAAGAGGCGGCAAACGTGCCCACCAACACCAACGGCGACACATAGCCGATCGCATAGGCCAACAACAGACCCCCACCCGCGATCGGGTCGCGAGTGGCCGAAACCCATGCTAACAGTGCCGCTAAAACAGGCGTGCTGCAAGGGGAAGCCGCCAGCCCAAACGTTAGCCCCACCAAGTAGGATCGCAGCGATCGGGGAACTCCCGTCGGCACAGGAATCAATTGTCCCAGGGATGGAAACTGAAAGGGCAACACCTCCAGCAGATTCAGCCCCATCACGATCGCCACCCCGCTCACCAGCAACGGCAAGCCCCAACCCACCTGGCCATAAACCCGACCAAACCAGGCCGCCGCCACTCCCATCACGGCCAAGGTGGTGGCCAAGCCCAGGGCAAACCAGAGGGATTGCACCGCTGCCGCCCAGCGCGATCGCCCATCGGCAGGTTCCGACTCGCCTGAGGTATCATACCCCCCGAGATAGCCCACCGCGATCGGCAGCATCGACAACATACAGGGGGTCAAGCTGGTGAGCAGGCCCGCCCCAAACGTCACCAGCGCACTCCCCAAACTGGGATGAGCCAACTGTGCTTCCACCAACGCTGTCGCCCACTGTGCCAGGTGATATAAACCCGTTTGTACTGATTCCCACACCTGTGATCGCCCTACTTGTTCAGGAACTGGCTGGTTTGCCCTGGCCCAATGGCATGGCCCCATGGCATAGCCCTATGGCCTACAGGATTAATTTTAGGGGGTGGATGGAAATTGCCGATCGCCCCAGTTGCCCACTGCTCGGGTTAATCAACGGCGCTGCTCACTAGTCCAGCAACCAATCTATCAATCCCACCGGTTCCCAAATCAACACCGCCCAACTCAGCAGATACAGCCCGATCGGCAACAACCGGTAGCCCACCGCCCCTCTGGACTCTGTTTTGGCCCAGTAGCGCCAATGGGCAAAAATCGCCACTGCCGTCAGCACAAACCAAGGAATCAGGCTCAGAACGGTAAACCCCAGGGCCAAGCTGGCCGCCTGCAACCAAGCTTGATAAGCCGCGTCGTTGTGACCGAACAAATAAGGGTCATTGATCCAAGGCTGTGGCACTTTTCCTAAAATTCGGGTGGCTTGGAGGCAAGCCCCCGCTCCGGTGATCAGTAAGCTAATTGGGGCGATCGCCAAAATCCAGTGAGCCACCGTCATGCCCCGCCGTGCGATCGGGTGCATCATCACGGGCCGCAAATTCAGCCGAGGAAAGGATCGCATCCACTAAGACCCAAAAAACAAGTAATCAACTAATCAACAGCAACCAAGAGCAATGAACCCAAAAACCAAATAGCACCCAATCGCAAAAATCAGCAATTAACCAATAACAATTAACCAATAACAATCAAAAAAACCAGCCCATACCAACCAATAAACAGCAACCAATAAACAGCAATTAACCAACAACAATCAACCAATAAAATAGGCTGGCCGGGTAACCCGACCAGCCAGCAAGCTTAGGAACGCGCAGACAAAGCGGTTGCTACTGAACCACCAATTTCACATTGGCATTTTGCAGCCCAGGACGCTTCACCTCCGCCAGCGTCTTATTCACCGCATATTTTTGGTTGATCGAATTGATCAGCTCCGTTTGGTTGTGCTTCTTCGCCACACCCCACAGATCCGCAATCAGATCATAGGAGCCGTCAGCATTGCGCGACCAGCCCAGGTCATATTCCCCTTCCAGGATCGCAACCAGATCAGCGCGAACCCGCTGGCCGTTATAGCCACGCACATCGGCGCTGGTTTTGGTCTGAATGCCCAGGTCGCACAGGGATTGGCGCAGGATTTCCACATCAGTAATCTTGGTGCGCAGGGTGCTGAAGTGAGACATGAGGGTTTCCTCCTGTGGATGGAAATTGCGTGAACGACAACAACTAGGGGTTCAATGGCAAGCACGAAGTTGGGAGGCTTCGATGCTTGGTTTCAATGCGCTAGCCAACCGGGGTTCCAGATGCTGAACGGTTTGGAACTGGGGGGCTAGCCCTCCTCCCGTTGGGAGACGGGAGAAAGCTTGGGGGTCACCACTCCTGGCGGATGTAGTCCGCGACAGCAGCGGCGGCAGGACGGGCACGCTGGCGGGCCCAGTCGCGCAATGCCGTTACCTGCTCGGTCATGGTTCTCGACAGCGGCAGGGTTGCCTTGATCGCTGCGATGATGTCGAGTTGGGTAAACTCGCGATCTTGGGCAAAGGCTTCGTACATGGCCGCAAAGATGGCCTGTTCGATTTCTGCGCCGGAGAAACCATCGGAAACTTTGGCAAGTTGATCCAAATCAAAGCGGGAGATTTCAGAACGCCGCTTTTCGAGGTGGATTTGGAAGATTTCGCTCCGTTCGTCCTGGGTGGGCAAATCGACGAAGAAGATTTCGTCAAACCGGCCTTTGCGCAGGAACTCGCCGGGGAGCCGATCGACCCGGTTGGCCGTCGCCATCACAAACACCGGGGAAGTTTTTTCCTGCATCCAGGTCAGAAAGGAGCCAAAGATGCGGCTGGAAGTTCCTCCGTCGGAGTCGGCGGAACCGGCGGAACCGGCGAAGGCCTTGTCCAGTTCATCAATGAACAGGATGACGGGGGAAATTGACTCGGCGGTTTTGAGCACCATCCGCAGGTTCTTTTCCGATCGCCCCACGGTGGAGCCGTCGTAGATCCGCCCCATATCCAAGCGCAGCAGGGGTAAACCCCACAGCCGGGAAGTGGTTTTGGCAATCAGAGATTTACCGCAACCGGGCACACCCAAAATCAGCATTCCCTTCGGTTGGGGCAAACCGTATTCGCGGGCCCGCTCGGTGAAGGCGTTGGAGCGCTGAGTAAGCCACCGTTTCAGCTCTTCGAGACCGCCGACCGATTCGATCGTCTCGTCTTCGTCCATGTATTCCAAAATGCCGTTGCGACGAATCAACTGCTGCTTTTCGGATAGGACGATTTCGACTTCCGATTCGGTGAGCTTGCCGGTGCTCACATGGGCTTTGCGGTAGACCTTTTCGGCTTCGTCACGGGTGAGACCGAGGGCTGCTTTGAGCAGTTTCTCACGGGCGATCGGGCTGAGAGGGCGCGATCGGGTCTCTTCGAGTTGTTCACCCAACACCTGATCGAGTTCGTTCAGGGTGGGTAGGGGGAAATCCAACACCACGACTTCTTTTTCAAGCTCGATCGGGATTTCCTGAACCGGCGACATCAACACGATCGTTTTTTGCATCCCCTTAAACTGGGCGATCGCGTCTCGCAGCCAGCGCTTCACCCCTGGTGAGTCGATGTAGGGATGGAAGTCTTTGAGGATATAGATCCCGGGGTCGCGTTGGCGCACAATCCACTCGATCGCAGCTTCCGGCGAAACGGTGTTGTGTTGCGTAACCGTGCGGGGTTGGCCATATTCCACCACCCCATGGGTCACTGTCCAAACAAACAGACGGCGGGGTTGCGTTTTGGATTGGGCAAGGCGGGCGATCGCCTGTTCAGCGCGTTCCTCTTCATAGGTTAGGAGGTAAACCAGCGGATATTGCGCTCTGACCAGGACGCTTAGTTGCTCTTGCATAACCCTCGACCCATTCCGCTTGAGTTGGACATGCGACGGACTAGCTCAGAGACTGGAAATTGCTCTCCATCTAGCCCAACGTGATTAGCCAAAGTGATTAGTAAGTATCTAGCGAGTCCTGAGCGAAATCCTTAAGGGGCTAACCCGCAACCGGAACTGAAGCCATTTGGCAGTTGCTTCAGCAAGGGACAAGGCTTTCGCTGTTGGAATCGTCCGTGTCGCTACTGGGAGCTTCCTCCTCAGCGGACTCCGGAGCACCAGCCCGAACCGTCAGGGCCCGTTCGATCGACAGCGTATCTTCGGCAAGAATGCCAGGCTGGCTTCCAAGACCAACCAATTCACCGTCACGCAGGACTGTGGAGGTTTGACAGACAGGGCAGCTATAGACCCGGTGGGTACGCCCGTAGGGTTCGCTGTGCTCGTCAATTACCTCAGGGTGTTCGAGGTAAAAAGCCACGGCCCTTTCGACAATTGCGGACATGGGTTCCGACTCAACTGCCGCCCGGATTTTGAGTTGACGATGCAACTGTTGGGGGAAGTAGAGCGTGACTTTTTGTTTGTCCTGTTTGTCTTGCATATAACTACAAATGAATTACCCGGGTATGAATGTTAAGGTATCGGGGCAACGCTAGTCTGTCAAGACAGAAAGCCGTCTTGCTGTCTTTTCCGTAATCTTTCTTTACACAAAATCCAAGCCTTCATGGCTCAATTCACGGCGCTAAAACGGGTTAATCGGTGATTGGGTGGAACTTTGAGGGCGATCGGCTGCGATACACTCAGCAAGGGATTTGCAAACGGCGACGCGATCGATCATTGACATCCACAATTGGCATTCGTGATTGACATTCGTGGCCGTTAGTTGCCCCGCCTATTCACCCGATCGAGGAGTTCGCACCATGCTCGATGAACAAGCCAAAAAGACCATGCTCCGGAAAATTCCCCACGGCATCTATGTTTGTGGCGTGCGGGATGAGGCGGGCGAAGATGTGAACGCCTTTACGGCCAGTTGGGTCATGCAAGGCTCATTTAAGCCGCCTTTGGTGGTGAACTGCGTGAATCGGGAATCTGGTTCCCACGCCATGATTGAAGCGAGCGGCGTGTTTGCGCTGACGGTGTTGGAAGCGGGCCAAAAGGATTTGGCGGCTCAATTTTTTAAGCCCCGTCGCCGGGTGGGCAACAAGTTTGAAGACATCGAGTTCTATTTGGGCGAAGCGACGGGCTGCCCAATTTTGCCGGACTCCCTGGGCTATGTGGAGTGCAAGGTGGTTGGCTCGATCGCCCATGGCGATCACACGGTTTTTGTGGGCGAAGTGATTGGCGCAGGCATCCATCGGGAAGGAGAGGCCCTCACCCTAGAAAGCACCGGCTGGAACTACGGCGGCTAGGTGTGGCTTGGTTGACTCCCTGGCTGAAATTGGCTGGTTTCGTCAGCTTGTTTCAGTTGGCCCGTTGTAGTTAACCCATGGATTTTGCCCATGGATATTGAAGCGGCTTGGCAATTCCCGATCGAACCTCCCCCGGTGGATTGGGTGGCGGCGGTGCAATCAATGCTCGATCGCCTGGATGCGGTGCAGGTGGGCAACCCGAAGGCGGCGGATCTCAAAGAAAGTCGTTCACCGCAAGGCGATCGGGCCCGGTGGCTGGCCCAAGTGTTGTGGGAACGGGGTTGGCGTGATCCGCGCACCTTGGCCGGGTGGCTCTCGGCGGAGCACTATCAACCCACGGGGCCAGAGGGGTTTGGCTCCGAGATGGCCCAGGCGATCGCGCGGTTGGTGTTGGCCCATGAACGGGGCGATCGGGTAGCCATTTGGGGAGATTTTGATGCGGATGGCGTGACGGCCACGGCGGTGCTGTGGGACGGGTTGGGGCAGTTTTTTCCCCAGGGCGATCGGCTCACTTATTTTGTGCCCGATCGCCTCAAAGAATCCCACGGGTTATCCCGATCGGGGTTGGTGGCCCTGGCGGCGGCCGGTTGGCAACTGATCGTGACCTGCGACACGGGCAGCACCAACCTGGCGGAGTTGGCGATCGCGCGGGATTTGGGCTTGGAAGTGATTGTGACCGATCACCACAGCTTGCCCGACCAACGGCCGGACTTGGTGGCGTTGGTGAACCCGCGCGCACTCCCGATCGATTCGCCCTTGGCCAGCCTTTCGGGTGTGGCTGTGGCCTACAAATTGGTGGAAGCCCTTTACCAAGCCTTGCCCACGGTTCCCCAACAGCCCCTCTCGGCCTTGCTGGATCTGGTGGCGATCGGGCTAATTGCGGATTTGGTGGAACTGCGGGGCGATGCTCGGTACTTGGCCCAAGTGGGATTGCAGCATCTCCAAAAAACCGATCGCCCCGGATTGCAACTGTTGCTGGAGCGATGCAAGAAAACGGGCGATCGCCCCTCTGATATTGCCTTTGGCCTGGGGCCGCGCATCAATGCGGCCAGCCGCATCTATGGCGATGCTCACTTTTGCATTGAACTGCTGACCAGTCGCGATCGCGATCGGTGTCGCCAATTAGCTGACCAAGTGGAAGCGGCCAACAGTCGCCGCAAAGCCCTGCAAAACGATGTGCTGTGGCGGGCCCGATCGCGCCTGGCCGCCGCCGATTGGTCTACCACCGCCGTGATTGTGTTGGCGGAAGCGGGTTGGCCCTTGGGCGTTTTGGGGCTAGTGGCGGGTCAACTGGTGCAGGAATTTAACCGCCCCGTGGTGTTGCTGACCCTGGAAGGCGACATGGCGAAGGGATCCGCCCGATCGCTCCCGGGTCTGGATTTTTATGAAGTCCTGAAGCAACAAACCCATTTGCTCGATCGATTTGGGGGCCATCCCCTGGCAGCGGGGTTGGCTTTGCCGGTGGCCAATCTGGATTTGTTTACCCAAGCCCTGGAACGGGAAGTACGTCAACGCTGCCCAGCCCGATCGCCCCAGCCCATCACGGCCGATTTGACCGTCACCGTAGCAGACCTGTTGCTCGATCGGGGACGGGCCCTGTTTCAAGCCCTGAAGTGGCTGGAACCTTGCGGTATGGGAAACCCGGCTCCGCGTTTGCTGATTCGGCAAGTTCGGTTCCAAAATCTGCAAGTCCGCCGCCTGCACCTGGGATCCCAAAAATTGCGGTATCTCTACACCCGCTTTGAAATTCAAGATGATTCGGCTACCGAACCTTTCCCGGGCATTTGGTGGGACTGTTTGCCGGAAGCCATTCCCAAGGGTTCCTGTGACTTGGTGGCGGAGTTGGATTTCAATGCCCGCGATAAGTGCTATCAATTGCGGCCCTTGGCAGTGCGCCCAGCCGATCGCCCCTTGGTGCGCGATCTCGCTGGTACGATTCCCGTTTGGGATTATCGGCAAGGGTTACCTGCCGCCGAATTGCCATCGCCCAACGAGATGTTGTGGGTTAATCAATGCCCCACCCGTTGGGAAGACTGGCAGCAAATCGCCCGCCAAGCCCTAGACGATCAACGCCCGATCGCCCTGACCTATCAGCCAATTTTGGAACCCAGCCCCGATCGCACCTGGCAAACCCTTTTGGGGATGGCGAAATATCTCAGCCGCACCGGCCAACCCGTCGATCGAGCAGTCTTATCAGCGCGATTAGCCCTCAGCCCCCAAGCAATTGAACTCGGCCTCAATGCCCTGGCGGCGATCGGCCTGAACCCAATGGAGCAGGATGGCCACCTGAGGTTTCAACCCCAAGCCTTGGATGCGATGGAAACTGAAGCGACCACCCGATCGCGGGCGATCGCACAATTTTGGGCGATCATCCAAGAAGAGCGCTTTCACCATCAATATTTCGCCACCATGCCCCCAGCAGCACTCCAGGATCTGGATCCGCGCCTCCAACCCCATTGATCACCCTTGATCGCAACGATCTCGAAGAGAGAAAGGTGGGAGTTCAGCCAGTTGCAAACCCTACTCTCCAATAAGCATGACAGCTCCCGTTTCCAAGCCACAGAAGATCCGTTTGCCATCGGTGACCACTGCCCGGCCAGGCGCTGGCAAACTCAGGGTTTTTAGCGGGCGATCGGTCGATAGGTTCCAAAACTGAAGCGTGCAATCATCTCCTGTGCTGAGGAACCAAGTGCTATGGGGAGCAAACGCGATCGCTCGCACTGACCCTTGATGGCCCCGTAACAATTGGGTAGTGGGTTTGGGGGAGGCCAGGGATAGTTGAATCGTTGCTCCTTGGGCTAGGGCGATCGCCCGTCGATCGGGACTCCAAGCCAGAGCATTCACCGGCTGTGAGAGTGACCATCGCCGCTGAATTTTGGACTGTTGTAAATCCAGCAACTGTAGCCCGCAGGACTGCCCGCCCAATAATGCTGACCGACCGCAGGCACTAATCACAGCGTTCAAGTCAGATCCTTGCGGTGCGCGTACTTCCGAAGAGCACTGTTGCTCGGTGGCTGACCACCGCAAAGTTGATCGCCCCGCTTTCAAGTCCCAATGGCAAATCGTTCCTTGGGTATCAACACTCCACAATCCAAACCCGTCAGGTGCAAACCTCAAAGCGTTAATCCCAGCCCCAAAGTTTAACCACCGTTCATCCAGTGTTGCCCCCACCCGTTGCCGCCGACCATCCCAAATCCAAATCACACCATTGGCGGAACCGATCGCCCACAGATACCCATCCCGACTCGCCGCCAGCGCCGTTAGTTCTCCCTCAAATTGCCGTGATTGTGATCCATTTGCCGCAGCATCAAGGCCCTGTAGTTGCAGCCATCGATCATGGCCGATTGTTCCTAGCCGTAATCCCGAAGCTTCCAAGACCATGGCGATGACCGGGCCCTGATGGTTCAAGATTGGCCCGCGCACGGCGCTGAAGCGATTCACCATGGATTCGGGGGTGGTGGTGGCCGGTGGCGCAGGAGGGCGAGCACTAGATTTCTGGCGTGCCTTTCGATTCCGTTGCAGTTCCTGAATTTTTTGCCAATCTTGTCGAGCCAGATAATCAGACCCCTTGCGCCTAGCCACTTCATAGCGCAACTCATAGGCTGCTAAGTAGTCCGGTTCTAGGCGAATTGCGTCGTTCAGATAGTTTTGGGCCGCCGTGTAGCTCCCTCGTGCCATGCAGTCGATCGCATAGCCATAAAAAATTTGAGCAGGCGATCGGGCAGGCCCAGGCCGGGATGAGACCCGAACACGATTAGCCCTGGCTGTTGTGCCTTGGGTTGTGGCGGGTGACGGCGGTTGTGAAGGCTGGTTGGTTACGGGTTGAGTGCCGATTTGGTTCAGGTGTTCCTTGATTTGCCGATAAGCTGCATTAATTTGCTTGAGTTTTGCTTCTGCGATCTTGCATAGCTCCGGATCCTCAGTAAATCGATCGGGATGCCAAACTTTGGCTAATTGGCGATAGGCTAACTTGACTGCTTCGATTGATGCATCAGCCTGAACTTCTAGTAATTGATAGCACTGAGTCAGAGTCAGTTGAGACATGCAGCGACCCAGAAGTGTTGGGTAGTGAATCAGATTAATGTGGGATAGGTAGCAATGTCATGCCAAGTCCATGCCCTAGTCGCTAATCCCGCTCGTTCAGCAGCCGTGGTTTTGAAACGACTATGCTGCCAAATCCAGTTGAAATAA